>JAPOUS010000126.1 GCA_026708525.1 Cellvibrionales bacterium | reverse complement strand
CACGTTATTTAATTTCGTTACAGAGCCCGAAAGCAATTTTTAGAGGTGCCCTTATGTACGCTATACTTTTATAGATAAAAAATCTTTAAAATAGTTCATTTATAATTAGTTAGATGCTATAACTAACGAGGTGTGATGGACGCTCCCACAATACGCCATACTGATTAAAATTAATCAGTTATCAATAGGTAGGAGCGTCTACTTGCAAGATTGTAAAATAATCGCGGTAGATTTAGCAAAAAATGTATCTCAGGTTTTTGTTATCACTTCGTTGAATGAGAGTCAATGCCACACTTAATCCCTTGTCGACTGCGTTATATTTATTGATTCACCTTAGAGTCTTATGATTTGATAGTTACACAATTTACAAAAATGGTAGGCTGTAAATTTCCCATACAGCAAGCCGGGATGGGTAGAGGAACGGCAACCCCTAGACTAGCATCAGCTGTATCAAATGCTGGTGGTTTGGGAATGCTTTCATTGTCAGGTTATTCACCAAGTGTTATTCAAAAAATTATCGAAACAACAAAAGTACTCACAAATAAAAAAATCGGTGCAAATTTTTTATTAAATAATGCTGTTCCGAATGAATGTATTGCCAAAGCATCAGAGAATCTTGATGTTATTGATTTCTTTTGGGCAAATCCTGATAAAAATATTGTTAAAATAGTCCATGCAGGAGGGGCGCTAGCAGGTTGGCAGGTCGGATCGTTAAAGGAAGCAAAATTAGCTGAAAGCGTAGGGTGTGATTTTGTTATTGTGCAATCCATCGAGGCTGGCGGGCATATAAGAGGCCATCAAAAAAGAATAGAATTGCTTAATGAAGTGATAGAAAAAATCTCAATACCTATTCTTGCAAGCGGTGGGTTTGGTTCAAGTAATGCGATTTCAGAAGTACTTAAAAACGGCATTGCTGGAGTTAGATGTGGTACTAGGTTTCTAGCCGCAAAAGAAAGTAATGCGCACCCAGAATACATTAAGCATCTAATCGAATCTAACGCCTCTGATACCCTATATACAGACAAGTTTTGTATAGGCTGGCCAAATGCGCCGCATAGGGTGTTAAAATCTTGTATTGAAGCCGCAGAAAATTTTAATGGGGAATATGTAGGCCATTCAATTGATCCAAATACAAGAGAAAAAAAAGATATTCCAAGATTTGGATGTGTAGATATCCATTCAGGTCTATGTGGATGCATCGATGCAATGCCCCAGTGGGCAGGAAGGTCCGTAGACTATGTTTGTAAAAGAGAGTCCGTTGCAGAGATAATCAATCAGTTAATGGAGTGTCAACACTAATCACCTTGATAAGTGTACCCACGGGGCGGTAGATTTCAAGCAAGATGTCGCCTTTTTTAGTTAAAGTTAAGCCGCCCTGTTATCCTTCATTTGTTTGGTTTCATCAGTTGGGTTTAAGTAAACCTCACCTTGATGTGTCCAGTTACGAGTATCACCACGCCACCGTTCAGGATGTCGTTTTTTAGCTTGCTCATAAACGGCTTTTCTCCGTTTTAAAATGGCTTTGTCCTCACCCGTATGTCGCTGAACAGGCGTAACAAACTTGATGCCACTATGCATATGTTCATGGTTATACCACTGCACAAAACCTTCTACCCATTGCCTTGCAGCGACAAGTGTTTCAAAAGGTTTTTCGGGGTATTCAGGTCGATATTTTAGCGTTCGAAATAACGACTCAGAATACGGATTATCATTACTCACAGAGGGTCTACTGAAAGACGGCATAATCCCAAGGCTCTGTAGGGTAGACAGCATAGTTGCACCTTTCATAGGGCTGCCGTTGTCAGAATGAAGCACCACCTGATCTTTAGCAATACCTTCTCGCTGGCAAATATCTATCATGAGATCAGCGGCAAACTCGCTGTTTTCCTGCTCATAAATCTGCCAGCCAACAATTTTTCGGCTATACACATCCATCACAAGGTAGAGGTAATAAAACACCCCTTTTGTGGCCGCTGGTAAATAAGTGATGTCCCAGCTGTAAACCTGATTGCCTGCTGTAGCGACGAGCGCATCTGGTTTTTTCACCGCACGTTTCGGCTTGCTTTTCAAGCGGTGAGCCAGTTGATTCTCTTCTTTTAAAATGCGGTACATAGTCGATTCTGAGGCAATATA
>JAPOUS010000181.1 GCA_026708525.1 Cellvibrionales bacterium | reverse complement strand
CCTTGTTAGGAAATAAGCTTGAAAGCCTGATGGCATCTTGACTTAATCAGAGGTTTCCTTATACTATTTTGGTCTAGATCAGCCAAACCTTGCCGGGTTGATAGATATTGATACTGGCGATGCCTTCCTTGTGGGTGATACGCAAAGCCTTATGAGCAGGATTTTTATGGGGGAAAACCCTTCGATCCAAGCGTTAGCTGAAGCGGTAGGCTGTGAAGGATACTTGTCTTTTTTTCAGCTGGCAGAAAAACTTGCAGGCGAACAGCGATTGATCCATACGCTACCGCAATACCGAGGAGATAACCTTTTATTACTCAATCAACTAGTCAATGGCGAAGTAACACCCTCGAAGCCTCTCATCAATGCCGTAGTGAACCAGCGTGAAGTGAAAACAGCAGAAGAAATTGCCGATATGCAAAAGGGTATGGAAATAACCCAAGCGGTGCATTTACATGCTATGAAAATGACGCAACCGGGTTTACTAGAAAAAGAGGTGATTGCTGAGATACAACGATTAGTCTTTCTTGAGGGGAGTGAGTTTGCCTATTCGCCGATTTTCTCAGTCGATGGTCATATTTTGCATAATCATCATTATCATAATGTGATGCAGCATGGGCAGTTGGTGCTGAATGATTCGGGCGTTTATAGCCCAAATCGTTATGCTACGGATATTACCCGCACTTTTCCTGTGAGTGGACAATTTACTACGCAGCAACGCGAAATCTATGAAATAGTCCTTACAATGCAGGCGGAAGCCTTAGCTACCATCAAAGCAGGAGCTGTTTATCAGGCAAGTCATTTAGCTGCTGCGCGCGCAGAGCTAGAAGGGCTTTGCCAATTAGGGTTAGTAAAAGGGGACATAGATGAGGCGCTGCACCAAGGCGCTTATGGGCTGTTTTTTCCACATGGTTTAGGCCATTTAATAGGTTTGGATGTCCATGATATGGAAGGCTTAGGCGAAGACATTGTAGGTTATGACAATACTATTCATCGCTCGAATCAATTTGGCTTAAGTGCTTTACGGTTAGGTAAACCGCTTAGAGAAAATATGCTCATAACGGTTGAACCCGGATTGTATTTTGTTGAGCGTTTAATAAAACAATGGCAGTCCGAAAATAAGCTCAAAGAATGTATTTGCTACGATAAGTTAAGGCCTTATCTAAGCTTTGGCGGTGTTCGTATAGAAGATAATGTTCAAATCACTCAGTCAAGCTTTATTAATTTGAGTGCAGAGATTCCAAAATCAGCCTCTGACATTGAGTCGGCTTGTCTTTAGAAACTCAATCTATTCCGACTGGAGTGGCAGCCTCTAGAAGCTTATGTTTTCAATATCAGTAAGCTTATCATAGTTGATCAACCTGGCCAGAATGAGAGGAAATTACATGGTGTCCCTGTGTCTTTGTTGGTGATCAAAAGGCCAATAAACACAAAAGAGTAGTAGGTAATGAAATATCCATTTAGCACATCTTCTTACAGTGCCTTCATTGTTGTTTTAGCTTATTTACATAATTTTTGTTTTGGGGGCGTTAGTTCAGTTGAGTACCCCATAAGCTGCTATACCAAAAAGGGTTGCCCAACACAAAAAAAATCAACACTATCTATAAAAAGCTTTAAAAGTATAAAAAGCTTTTGTGGTAGGTTTGTTAATTTAGTTACATACCCTTATGCAAAACGTAAATTCAATCTAAAGAAACGAAAATATTGTAGTGAAAGTGGTAACGTCACCGTAGAACATCAGATTTACAAGCAATATTCTAGTGAAGGGGGGGTAGCTAGGTACTCTACGAAAATGGATGCCTCTAAATTAAATTATTTGGGCCAGACTGACTGGGATTTTAATTTTTCTAACATGAACAAAGAGTGGGAAAAGGGCTTTAAGGAGTCTTCTTCTGATGAGAGCGACTTCGAAGGGAAGACTCTCTCTGTATTTGACTCAATTGAATCCCTTCCTTATGCGCCCTCAATTGACTCCCTTCTTTTTGTGCCCCACTGTCCGGGTGAAAAAGACGGTAATGTAAAGCAAGAGAGTACTCGTTGTCCAGAAATTACGCGCACCGGGGGGAGTAAGCCTGTAACCTTGGAGTCAAATATTGAACCAGTTACATCTAAATCATCTGAGCCTACATTTGCTAGAGATAAAAAACAAAGAACAGAATCTGAATC
>JAPOUS010000134.1 GCA_026708525.1 Cellvibrionales bacterium | reverse complement strand
TTTATTGGTATAAAGAAGTGCCAATGATTTCGTTGGTGATGGCATTCTTTTTCTCTCTTTATGGATTATGCAAAAAGTATGTAAAGTTTGGGTTACTAACGTCCATGATATTTGAAACATTGGTCTGTGCGCCCTTTGCTATGGGTTATTTAATTTGGGCTTGGACGGCAGGGACAAGTCAACTCGTACAAAGTGATTGGATTACATGGGCATTGTTCTTAGGCGCGACGCCTATGACGATTATTCCTTATTTATTGTATACTGCGGCAGTTCAGCGAACATCGCTCACAATGATAGGTTTATTGCATTATATTGAGCCTAGCCTACAATTTTTGTTGGCATATTTTTACTTTCATGAACCTTTTGACCACGTTAAAGGTGTCAGTTTTTGTTTCATCTGGCTTGGATTGATCATTTGTTCAATTCCACTGATTGTTAAAATTTATCAGCAAAACGTCAGTAAATTAAAGCCGCTCTAATGCGGTTTTTTTGTATTTGTCCGATGAATAATGAAATTCTAGGGAGCAAGTTATGGGCATTAGAGATAAGCGTATCGAGCAAGTCATCGCTCACCGCGGCCTTCAGCGATGTTTTCCCGAGAATACCTCAATGGGAATTCAAGCGGCCTTAGAAAGTGGTGTGAGAAACATCGAAGTTGATATTCAATTTAGTAAAGATGGCGAGCCTATTTTATATCATGACTCAGACTGTATGCGGTTATCGGGTCGGGCTGAACGAGTGGAGGATTTATCGATCACTGAGCTATTATCGATGCCTAAGTATGAGCCAGACCGCTTTCGTAAAGAATATATCAAAAACACGATAGAGCCTTTAGACGCCATTATCCCATTTTTTATGCGATTCCCGGATGCACATTTTTTTATTGAGCTTAAAGATGAAGCCATTGCACATCAGGGTCTCGAATATTGTTTGGCCAAGATTATGATGGTGCTGGCCAAATTTGTCGATCGACTCACGTTGATTGCCTTCAGTGAAGAAGCGGTTTGGATGGCGAAATCGGCTTTTCATTTTCAGAATACGGGGTTGGTGCTCTCATCCTTAGTCAATGCAGCGATAAAATGTGAAGATCTAAAGGTCGATATTGCGTTTATCAATAGTAAATTTCTTAACGATGAACTGCCTACCTTGCCTTGTCCTATAGCTTTGTATGAAATTCCAGATGCAGAAACGGCAGAAATTTGGTTAAAAAAAGGTGCCGCTAAAATTGAAAGCTTTTGCTCAGATCAAGTCCTCTCAGGATTGCTATCGATAGATGGTTAGAGCATTACGCTTCCGAATAGCTGCCGTTAAGAAAGTCAGAAGCGGTTTAATCACAGATGTTGGGCGTGATTTTTTTGTAATTAATGTTCCCAGATGTTCTCGCTTTTACCGGTCTTGCTTCGATGCGCCTGCGTGGAAGTACAAAGTCGTTAACGCTGCGATGACATACGGAACGACTACTATTTAGACCTTCGCTAAAGATAGGCCGTTATTAATCTACTGATGTATAAGATTATTTTTGTAGATAGGTTTTGTATCCTTCCTTTTAAGGCTTTAGCTGATATAATCACCAAAATTTAAGCGGTTTTCATTTTCTTCATGGCGGCATTCATTGACGCAAATTCTGTAGGCATTGTCACTCCACAAACGATGAATCACGATGCCCCCTTTACCTTGGCATCTTCAAAGCAATTGCCGGGTTATACACTGGCCTATGAAACCTATGGTGAGCTAAATGCTAACAAATCCAATGCTATTTTAATTTGTCATGCGCTCAGTGGTAATGCGCATGCTGCGGGGTTTCACTCGATCGATGACAAAAAGCCTGGGTGGTGGGATAACTTTATCGGCCCAGGTAAAATTATTGATACTCGTCGATTTTTTGTTGTAGCAACCAATAATCTTGGTGGCTGTGATGGCAGCACCGGGCCATTATCCATCAACCCTGAGACGGGTAACGCGTATGGGCCAGATTTTCCAAGTGTGCGTGTGCGTGATTGGGTCGAGACCCAACATCACCTGATGCAATATCTCGGTTTAGATGGGTGGGTAGCGGTTATTGGTGGTAGCTTGGGCGGCATGCAGGTGATGCGCTGGGCGCTTAATTACCCTGATAAAGTCAAGCATAGTGTGATCATGGCTTCGAGTATGAAGCTGACAACGCAAAATATTGCAT
>JAPOUS010000352.1:12610-20686 GCA_026708525.1 Cellvibrionales bacterium | reverse complement strand
AGGCGGGTATTAATTGATACGCTGAGTCAACGTCAACACACTCGGCTTATTGAATAGAGATATGCTAAGTATTGACATATAAATAGCATATAGATGGATTAGGGCTTATTAAAGGAGGAATATGCCATGAAAGGATTTCATATCATTTTATTTTTACCTGTATTGTTATTGATAGGTTGTAGCGACAAGACATCAGAGCCTACACCGGTTGAAGCCGAGACAGTTGAAACTATTCCCCCTGCTGAAGAAAATTATGACTTGCCACACTTGTTACTTTTTGGTGAAGAGGAAGGCATGACCGTGGTGTCTGATGAATTTGTTAAAGACCAAACTGATAAAATTAATAATGAACTTCTGACGGAATACAGCCAGGAAGAAATCGATGACTTAGGGGTAGATAATTATATTGGTGGTTTGATTAATGAGCGCCTCCACAGTGCAGTCGCTCAAGAGATTGTTGGCGCATCTGACGAGGTGCTTGAGACACTCGATGCCGAGGAATCTACCACATTAAAGGGCGTGTTTCAGCGCAGGAAAAGTACTGACAGTCAAGTTTATACAAATGAGGCAATGGATAAAGTCGGGCACACAGCAATGGTCGCAAGTACAAAGACGGCAACGGCTGATAATATAAAGCAGGCTGTTAAGAACCAAGTGAACTCAACATTCGACAATGACGAGATTGGCATCCCAATGAAAACCAGTGTGCGGTATAAGATCTGGCGTATACTACAAGCGGGTCAGGGACTCGTACAGAGACAAAAAATAACTGATCAGAAATATTTTGAAAAAGCCATTAAAGTCAAAAAGGCGCAATCAGATTATTCTAAATTTGACCAGATGGGTGAGATCAAGGTTTCCAGTGATTTGGCCAAGAAGATTGATCAACAAAAGGTCAGTGACATAGAAAGTAATCTGAGGGGTAAAGGTTCTGCAATAACCTTAGGTATGTTACCTAAAAAAGGGTTGTTAGAAGATATTGACCGAAATAATCATGCGCGCAACAACATAAGAGCTTCTTTAGGCGCTGATCCTAAGCAAGCCGATGCGATTTTTAAAGAGATTGATCAGATGAAATCCGCCATGTTAAGACTGGATGCGGATGAAATTAAAGCCATTCGAGAGGGAACCAGCGATGAAAGTGCATTGGTGGATTCTTATAACAACTTGAAAACTAAGATCGATGAGGTAGCGCTTGAAGATGCATTAGACAGTCACAAAATGGAAGCAGAAAAACGCTTAGAAAAAGCAATTGATCAGGAGAATCTAGCCAAAAACCGCAGTAAGTTAGAGGGCATTGATTATAAAAATACCATTCAAGATACGATTGATAAGCTACGACAAAGCCTTTTAGTGCTTACACCAGCTCAAATGCAAAAATTGAGAGCACAACAAAGCGATGAAGTTGAAGTAAGCCCATTAGGTTCAACTCCATTAGGTTCAACCCCGTTTGATTTAACTCGATTAGATTTAACCCCCGACCAAGAAATGGTTGTCAATAGTAATGGCGAAGCTGATGGTCTGGCTGTTGCTTATAAGTCATTTAAATCAACCTATGCGAATCTGGGTGATAAAGTTATCGACAATATCATCATGCCAAGAGAGATTGCTGGATATACACCAAACACCAAAAATATGTCTGTTGCGACGGTGGTCGAGGAGTTTGAACTTGAGGCCATTGTCCCTACCTTAAAAACCGGGTTAGATATCAAAACGGCTGTTGGTTTAGGAGAGGGGCGATATCGAATTCCTGTAAAGACGGATAAATTAAAAGAAGCCTTGGGTGTGGAGGGTGTTGAAATGACACAATTTGCTACCCGTGACAGAACCATGATGACCCCAAAACTCTTGAGTCGATCCATTGATTATGTAAACAACGCAGTAGATAAAGGCCGGCAAGTCTTTGTGCATTGCAAAAGTGGAAAAGGACGCAGTGCAACCGTTGTTGTAGGTAGCCGAGTCGATAGGGTTATTGCGGAATTTAATGCAGCGGGGGTGACTTTAACCAAAGCAGAAATTGTTAATTTAATTGGGGATCAGGTAGATCAAGTGAGGCAAAAGAGGCCCATGATTAGTGTTAGTCCGCCTCAACGAACGGTATTGGCCGATGCTTTAGTACTGCGCCAATTTTCACGTCAAAATTAGCCGGCGCTTGCTACGTTGAATAAGGGTCGGTTAGTATTCGAGGAGGTAGGGTAAAGCGATGAAGCCTTTACCCTTCGAAAAGGCAGGTTAGAAAAACCAAGCAGTCTTGAATTCGATCATATCGTCGCGGCGCGAATAGTAGAGCGCGGAATTTTTCTCAACATTGGTAAGAAAATAGGCGTTGATACTGATACGAACTGAATCGCCGATACGGGGAGAGCCTACAAAGGTGCTCAATTGCGTATGGCTTTCAAGATCATGGATGATGCCTGCAACAAACTGTGTGGAATCCACATTGTTTAAGTTGAAGCGGGTGCCAATAAAGACGTCGTTTTCAAATGGCGAAAACAGGTTGCCTTGCATTGGGGGGAGACGCTTACCTTGCACTTGATCTGGGCCAATGATGGCTTCTAAGTTGGTAAGTTCTAGGGCTTCTTCTGTGAGATCAATATCTTTGCGATTATTCCAGAGGTATTCCACTAATATACCGGCATCTGCACCAAACAGCATATCAACATCAGCAAAGGTATATTCAATACCTGTGACGTATGATAAGTAGTTACCTTTAGTTTGATATTTACTGGTGCCCTCAAATTTGAAAATCAGGTCATCATAAAGGTACTGAAGTTCTAAGCCAATTTGTGTCAAATTTTGATAGTACAATGCTATGGCATCTAAGTTTGCAAACAATGCACCTGTATTCGCTAACTCTTTTTGTTCAGGGGTTAACTGATCATTAAGAAAAATTTCAGACAAATCTGTTCCTAATGACTCTTCGTTTAACGTTGCCGGAACAATGAGTCCTTCACGATCAATACCGTGAAACACAGAGATAGCAACATCTAAATCATTGAAGCTTTGCGCCCAACGTGCGGCCAGGTCGATATTGCTTTCTTTGTTTTTAGATTCAAACAAGACTTTATCTTCATCAATATCTAATGGGCGATCTAAACCAGGAAGGCTGACCAAATAGGGTTCATCGTAAGTAGTTAATTCACGCTTTCGGAAGTAAGGCAACACATAAAAATCAAAGTTACCATAGGCATTTTCAAGCCCCAAGCCAATCAGCGGTTGGCCAAGTTTTTCTTCGCCATTAAAGGCTTCGACAACGTTTGTTTGGTTGATAACGTCAACTAAATGTGCAGATTCGGCGACACCCCAATAGACTTTGTTGATACCGGCCTCGATTTGCCAGCCGGTGCCTGCATAAAGGTAATAAAATTCTCGAATATCCGCATGTGAGCGATTGCCTTCGGAGCTTGAGAAGCGGCCAAAAGGTTTGAAGGTGACTTGATGGGTTTCGTCATCGCTAGTCCACTCAAGCTCAGGTGCGATACCAAGTGAGTAGAAAAAGCGATCTTGGTTTTCAAATAAGGCTTCTGAAGGATAATAACGAAACTCCGCTTCAAGGTAGCCGGATTTGTCAATCTCAGATTGAGCCAAAGGTGCTAAAGAAAGCGGGGTTAGTGCAAATGCAGCTAACCCTTTGTGTTTAATTAGTTTGGAAAGCAAGGACTTCATTGATTACTTCGCCCTTTTAAGATTATTCTTGCTGAAGTCTTCAGGCGTAAGGCCAGTGCTTAAGCGCATGTTCTCCCAGAACATTTCTGTGGCTTTACCGGTTTGCTTATTTTCCATGATCGAATGCGTAGGGCGCCAGAATTTTTCACCATACAGCTCGTAGTTTTTAACGGTCATGACTTTTAACAAGGCTTTTTTCTTGTCATAAAACTCAATTTTTTGTACTCGGTAGTTGCTTTGATCAATCCATGAGATTAAGCGGGTGTAGCCGCTATATTTATCTTTAGGGAATGACTCAACAACAAAGCAGGTATCTTCACCGCATTTTTCATCGCGAAGATAGTTAAAGTCGTACTTTTCAACTTCAAACGAGCTTAAGTCTTCAAAGCTGAATTCAGATCCCATAAATGAGCCCGTCTTCTTTTTTGAGGCTATACGCTTAATACGTTTAAGCGCAGGTAAGTAGATCCATTGGTCGTCTGCTTTTTCGACATGAGAAAAGGTTAAAAAGGCAGTGCCTGCCACATCTTTAGGCTGTTCGAATACCATCAATGACTTGTCGCCATCGGTCGGGACTTCAAGGCTTTTTAATTTAATAAAACGCGTATTCTCTTTACCGCTGGCCGAGCGAAGAATCATTTTCATTTCGCTTTGTGAATCAACCCAACCTTGATCGCGTTTTTTTTGTTCTTTGGCGATCTCAAGCCCTTTTTCAAAACCGGGTAGAGCGGAGTTGTCTGCATGTGAAAAAAGGACAGATAACGATAAAAGTCCAGTTGCAAAACCTTTAAAAGCCTGTTTTTGAAGACCTTTGAAAACGTCCATAAAGTAGCCTTATTGTGATTGTTAGAAGCGATAACTTAGTTTGAGCCACTTTAATGCGCTGTTAAAAAATCGCAAGTGACAAAGCTGTTAATCTTTAATTGATTACGGAATTAGTTAATAAAATGATAAAAAAGGACAAGTTTATTCTTTATTGTTAGGTGAGTCGGTTGATTTATATCCAGAGCCCGATCAGTGCCATCAGTGAAAACCCTGCAATAACGTACAAAAATACACTGAGATTGCAGCACTCGGAAATGAGGACAGATTTTTCAAGACCGTGAAGTGAGCCGAGATAGAGAAAGGTGCCGGCAGCTAGGGCTAAAAAGGTTGGCTCAATGAAGTGTAAATGTTCAAGTGATTCAAGGCTGTATGAACCAAGAAAGATACCAAGCGGTGTCATCAGTGTGAAAATGATAAATAAAGTGAGTGCAATCGCGAAGCGTAAAGGGGATTTGGTAAGCTGAAGCGCTAAGGCAAAACTTTCTGCCCATTTGTGTGCCAAGATGGCAGCAAATACAACAATGGCTAATGATAAAGAGCTTGTAATGCCAAGGGCAGTCCCTGCAAGAAAGCCATGAATCGAGAGCATAATAAAAGCGACAACGGCAAAGGCCGATTTGGATTGATCGGCATGGTGATAGAGCTCTTTAGCAACATGTTCTAGGAGTAGAAAGCCCAAGAACACAACGCCTGCAATTAAAAATGGCAAAGGATAATCAACGCCCATAGCGATGAAATCGCGAGAAGATTCACCGAGCATATGAATAAGGCCTGCACCAAGAAATATACCAGAAGCAAAAGCTTCGCCTTTGGGGATGTTGAGGTGGTTTTTGTTTTTTAAGCGCTTAAGAAAAGGGTATAAGCCTGAAACTAGCGAGATCAGTAAGACAATGCTGGCACTTAAGAGTTTAAAGCTAATCAAGGCGCGTGTTTCCGGTTCAGGCGGGAAAAACGCGAATGCTACAATATATCATCGCAATTTTCTATAGCGAAATGTACTGGGAATTTCTTAGAAATTGGTTAAGAAAAAACAGAGAGAAAACAATAAGTAAGGTTAAAATTTGACCTGCAATAAATTCTGAAAAAAGGCTTGCTTATCTAAATTAGATCTATAGAATACGCGCTTCCTTGAGTTGAGCAGCATTTAGTAACCAGCTCATGGGTTGATGTAAGTGTGAGTGTAAGTGCTTTCATCAACAATCCTTAGTCCCCTTCGTCTAGTGGCCTAGGACACCGCCCTTTCACGGCGGTAACAGGGGTTCGAACCCCCTAGGGGACGCCACTTTTTCGACCAGGCTATCAATTAATGGCCTGGTTGAGCTTCTTTTTTATCTCTTGCGCTTATTTAATCACTTCATTGATAATTTCATTATGATTGAAATAATGCCCATCGCTATTGCACACACTCCATTTAAACAAAAGTTTGGTATACCCAGGCAATCAGGCTTGATTTCAGTGAGTGGAGAAATTGAGTTGCTGCCGCCTTTTAATCAGCCTGAGGCTGTGAAAGGTATTCGCGCATGTTCGCATTTATGGTTAATTTTTCAATTTTCGGCAAATCCAGCAAGTGATCGCTTAAGTGTTAGGCCGCCAAGATTGGGTGGCAATGATAAGTTAGGAGTCTTTGCGACGCGGGCAAGTTTTCGCCCTAATGGGTTGGGAATGTCTTTGGTGGCGCTTGATGCGATTGAGTTTAATGAAGGAGTTAAGCTCAAAGTGTCTGGGGTCGATCTATTAGATCAAACGCCCATTATCGATATTAAACCTTATTTGCCTTATGCTGATATGCCGCAAGGCGCTGTGTTTAATGCTATTGCACCTGAAGCGCCTGCGCCGAGTCTGCTTGTTCGATGGGCAGATCAAGCTTGTGCTGATGTGAAGGCTTTTATTACCTATTCAGAATATACAGAGCAAGAGTTAATGACTTGGATTACGGCTATTGTCGAGCAAGATCCAAGGCCTGCCTACAAGTCTCTTCAGGATGAAAAAAGTATGCGATTGCATTTGATCGGTTTGATGTTCATTTTAGTGTCTCTGATAAGCAGGCGGAGATAGAAAAATTGCTATTACTCTCATCCTAGCTAAAATGTGCAGTTTTTGCGGAGATGCTTATGTTTGGAGAAAATTATGCCTTCTTTTGATGTGGTTTCTGAAGTCGATTTACATGAATTTACGAATGCGGTTGATCAGGCTGGGCGTATTATTGATACGCGTTTTGATTTTAAGGGGGTTGAGGCACAATTTGAGCGTAAAGAGCTATCGGTAACTTTGTTTGCTGAAGCGGATTTTCAGCTCACGCAAATGCAAGATATGCTGAGAACCGCTCTAATTAAATGTAACATCGACCCTTTGGCGATGGAGCTAGATGAGGTTGAAACCGCAGGTAAGCAAGTGAAGCAGCTAGTCACCATGAAAAATGGCTTGGATAAAGAATTGGCGAAAAAAATTACCAAGCTAATTAAGGAGAAAAAGCTTAAAGTGCAAGCCCAAATTCAGGGTGAGCAGGTGCGGGTGACGGGTAAAAAGCGCGATGACTTACAAAGTGTGATTGCGATGCTTAAAGGCGAAGATTTAGGTCAACCTTTGCAATTTACTAATTTTAGGGATTAACAAATAAAAAATAGCTGCGTTAATCTTCGCAGCTAAGACCATATGCATCCTGCGATAAGCTCAACGCGAGCGGAAGAGGGTGTACTTCGAGCATGTTGACGGGGGCTTATTTTAGGCTTTCGTTAAAATCGCCGCCAAAGATCTATGCTCAAAATATTGGTTTGAATCTTACTTTTTAAACCATCAACATAAAGCAATTTGCCATATTTATTGGTCTCGGTATCTTTGGCGATCCCATGCCCATAGATGTAGGCTGTTCCTTCATCTGTTTTCATGTCACCTAGATGGTAAAAATGATAACTTACTGACGTTCCCCATTTGGCAGTAAAGGGCCAGTCAAATCCTGCGCCTATGCGAAATGCACCATTGGTGTTAGTTCCGCCTGCTGAGGTGGTTAACGCGGATATAACATTGTTTTTCTCTTTAAGTGCAGGGAAAGAAAAATGTACCTTATCCGAGGTGATTTTTGTGATGCCAATACCCAATGAAAAGTAGGGGTTGATATTGCTATGGCTATCGTTGAGTAATGAATGGAAATTAAATCGTCCGCCTAAAAATAATCCATCACTTCGAATATCTGCGGTGGTTGGTTGGTAAGATCCTGCATGCGTAAAATTTGCATTGCCGTTAAAAGTCATGCCTTGATAGTCGTATTTCACCTCAAGATCAAACCAAGGTTTTACTTGATAGCTAAACCCTAAGCTAATGTTAAGTAAATCATTGTTTTCTCCTTTGCTATGGTGTCCTTCACCAAAAATTGCAGGCGGTGTATTTGCTGAAGAATTTTGATCTTCGAGTGTCATAGTATTGTTGAATCCAGCACCAATTGAAAAGCTGATTAAGCTGGATTCTGAATGGCTGATGGCTGATATAAAAAAAACCAAAAAGCCCAACAGTAGAAAAAAATTATACAAAACATTCATTGTAAGCGAGCTGTAAATAATAAAAGTGTGTATAAAAAAAGAGGTAAGTAAA
>JAPOUS010000352.1:0-12600 GCA_026708525.1 Cellvibrionales bacterium | reverse complement strand
AAGTTCAGGGCTTATTTATAAAATTTTGCAATAGCAACCTCTTCGATATTCGAAAGATTGATGAAGAGTGGTTCACATTTTGATTTGGGGTAATCTTGCGGCAAATAGGTATTTGTTATCGTGAGCTATTGCTGTCATTGCTTTGCGAATTAACAATTATGCATGAATGCAGGCGATGAAGGCGACTGATCGGCGAATAATAAATAATAATAAAACGATAAAGGATGATCGAATATATGTTTGCGCTCCCCATGAGTATCAACGCCTTGGTTCGTCTTGGTTTGATCATAATATCACTAGGCTTAGTGCCGTCTGCATTGTCTGCTGTTTTATATGTTGATGCTGATAACGGTAATGATGTCAATACCTGTTTGTCACCCACGCAAGCTTGCCAAACCTTGGGTGCAGTTTACTCAGCGGCGAATAATAATGATGAGATTCGAATGGCAGCAGGTGAGTATGTGCCTCCTGCTTGTCAACTCGGTGTGGATAAACCCATTACGTTTAAAGGCGGTTACAATTCAAGCTTTTCTCAGCAGTCCGGCGATGCCTCACTTTCTTTGATTACCTCGAATGGATCTTTAGGGTATTGCCGACTAATGGCAGTTAGTATTGGTGCAGGTGAAAAACTAACCCTGGATACCTTAACCTTAACAGGGGTAACGAATCTTGGTGATGGAACTGCGGCCGAAGCATCGCATTCAGGAGTGATTCTTTTATATAATCAAGGAGCCGATTTGCATCTGGTAAATACAGTGATTAAAGATAATCATATGTATTTAGGTGGTGGAGCAATTGTATCCTTAGTCGCCACAGATACGGTCACTATAGAGCGTTCAGTCATTGAAAATAACCAGGCAACGGCAAATGGCGGTGCTTTGTCTACTGCTGGTGCAACAGTCACTATTACCAATTCGGTTTTTAAAGATAATAAAGCACCTTTTGGTGGTGCTTTACAGATTAACGGTGGTTCGTTAACGCTTGAAGACTCGGTTTTTGAGGGGAATCATTCTGTTAGTCTATTAGGTTTAGCATCTGGCAGTTATGGTGGGGGAGCGATAAATCTTGTTGCCAGTGATGCGACGATTGAGCGATTGTTATTTAAAGGTAACACTTCTGTCGTTCATGGAGCGGCTGTTTTGTTGGATGCAAATTCAACGGCAACGATTCAAAATGCGACATTTTATGATAACCAAGTTGGTGTTGCTGATCCAAGTGGCAATTATTTTGTGCATAGCTGGGGTGGTGCGATTGGTGCGCATTTAAGTGATCTTACGTTAATTTATTCGACTATCTACAAAAATACGGCAATGGCTTACATGGGGCCAGAGGCCACACCGACACGATTTGGTGCAGGCTTGGCGATTTGGGGGGCAAATACTAAAACGGTTTCTTTGTTTGGTAATCTGTTTTTAGATAACTTATCAGGTGTCACAGCCTCCAATGTGGATGCGAGAACGACAGAGAGCGTCTTGATTGATAAGGGTCATAATATATTTGGCTACGCTGACACTTCAGGGCTTAGAGCGATTGATGGTTTAGATGTTGAAGATTCAGATCAGCTAACGCTTTTTGGTGCAGAAAAGTCAATGACATTAAGCAGTGCTGATTTATCTGATGTGATTGTTGACGTAGATGGCCCTGAGGACAATGGTGGCGGAGTACCGACGATAAAACTTGCCAAAGATGGCCCGGCCATGAACCAGATTGACTCTGCTAATGCGCCTTTTTATGGTGTTGGCAAATCCTGCCAATACGGCTTTACATCAATCCAGCAAGCACATTCCGCCATGAAAACCTTTGATGGTTATGAGGCAGGTGAATACTATTTTGATCTAGATAAAACTGAAGAAGAAGCAGGTGATGAAAATGTCAGTTGTTCGGGTACATTTAGAACGCAAGTGAATGCTGAAGGTTGGGTGTTGTTTACACCAGATAATGCCACTGAAAGAGCAGGTGCAGTTTATGATGAGCAAACACCTGTAGATGATGATAATGCGTTTTGGGTGCGCTCATCGAATAACTACTGCGACGGGACTATTACTAGTACGGATGCTCGTGGTCTGCCACGAGTGGATTTTCTCAATCCTGCGGATGCTAATCAGGTAGGAAAGGTGCAAAAATGTGATATTGGTGCCTTTGAATATAATGATGGCTATCAGTTTGATTGTCATGATGAAGATGGCGCAAGATCTGAAAATCGCATCGATATTTTTGGTGATGGTATTGTGGACATTGAGATCTGTTTTGGTGGAGATTTAAGCAATGCGACACCAAAGGCGTTACTGAATAATATTCAAATTGGGTCAGTGAATTTATTAGGTTTATTGCTTGGATTCGCTATTTTAGGATTCACCAGAAGTCGCCGAAAAATAGAACAAATCCAATAGGTTAGCTACAGCGTATAGTGAGATATATTTTTGGAATAGTTCAATCTATAGCCTATTTAACTGTGGGGCATATCGCAAACTAGTGAATTGGGTAAATTGGTTATTCCATTAAAGTCCTTTTTCATCTAAAAAGGCCTAAGGCATAATATGGCGAATGCTATATAGTAGCCTCGACGGATAATAACAAATGTCGAATATCAATTATTCGGCGCAAAAGGGTCACAGTATGAAGCGTCTACATCCTGTCTTTCTGAGTTTAATTGCCTTATTTGGTTTAACCTCCTGCCTAGATCAGATCAAGTTAAGCCCGTATTCCATTGAGTATCCTCAAAATGGAGCTTCCTATATTGGTACGTATTATGAGCCTGCTGAGAATGATGATGGCAGTTCTAAATATAACAAGCTGGATCGTGAGTTTGTTATTAACTATACCTCACCGCCTTCTGGCCCTTTAAAGATTGTGCTTAATGGCAATGATATTGGTGAGTATTTTGTTCAAGGCGCATCACAGGCAAAGGCTGATATTCAAGATATTAAGCAGTTTTTTAAGCAAGGCAGAAATACCTTTAGTGTTGAATTATTATCGCTAGGGCCTCAGATTGTTTTTAATTTAGATGCAGCAGGGCCGGATATTATTATTACCAGTGGTGCTTCCAGTGATGGTGGTGTGACTGTTGATATAGAGGGTTATCTTCGTGATGCTTCAAGCTATGGGTCAACCATTGATGTTGAGCTAACTGCAATTACAGGTCATGACGCCAATGGTAATGTTATTACTCGTCCCGAAGGTTCTACTCAAATAGATGTCAATCCAGACGGTACTTTCTTTGGTAATGTGAATATTGATGGCATTATTGTCCCTGAACAGTGGGAGAATATCAGTACTGATCCCGACCCTGACACTTACCCTGTTTGGCGTTATCGAGAGGGTGTTTCTTTACTGTATACCCTGCGTGCAGAAGATGAACATGGCTATGATTCTAAAGTCGATATTCTAGCTGATGTTGATGGCTCAGGAGATAGCCTACCAATCAATAACGCGCTTCGCATCGCTATTGGCGATTCATTTATTGAGTCCCTTCGCCCAGTTATTGCTGCTGGCATCTATAGCGCTCTTGAAACGAGTCCTATTTCAGGTTCTAACCTAGGGCCATTTAAAGTGGATATTGGTTTAGGCAATATGCCGACTTATGTTGATTATTTTCACTTAGCCTCAGGTAAAGAATTAGATCCTGATTATGAAAAGCCTGAGGATAGCCCTGGAGAAGTAGACTGGTCAGATATTAATGGTGGCGCAGGTCCTGGTAAAGCGACCGTTCTTTTAAATGGATTTGAAATTAGGCCGGATAGCGTGATTGCTGTAGATATGATTATCACTAATGTTTTGGCTGAATTAACCATTGAGTTGCCGAGTTGGATCAGCTGGTTGATTTCTGAGCTTAAGCTGGGCATGTTTATTGAACGAATCGATGTTGAAACCGGAGCAAAGGCGCAAGCAGCCGAAGGTAAAGTCGATGTGCAGCTAGTCGATTCAAATTTTTCTCTTCAAGGTATACAAACAACGCAAGTACAGGCGGGTATTTTAGATATCACGGCTTTAGCAGGTGCTTTAATTCCATTATTGGAAGGCTTAATTGGAGATTTATTACCGACTTTAGTTAACCCTGTTATTTCAGATAACTTATCAAGAATTGTGATTGGTCAGCGAATTTATCGTACGGATCTAATACCTAGCGACATTGATAAAGATAATTTGCCTAGCCCAACGGCAACCGACCTAACAGCTGAAGAGCAAGTTATACTTGATCGCCTTGAGGCAGAGGTACCACATACAGATTTTCGAGTTGATGTATTTGAGCTGGGTACAGGTAACTTACTAGGGCCTAATGCACCCTATGATTTAAAAGTCGGCATTCAATCTAAGGCAGATACAGCTAAACGCGATGATAATGTTAAGCCAATTCTAGGGACTTATTTTAATGATGACCCTATTAACCCGAATTTGATTTATAACAGCTTGGGTAATCAGGGTACGAATATATCTATGGCAGTTAACAGTAACTTGCTAAATCAATTTTTAGGTGGTTTGTATTCCATCGGTCAAATGCACTTAACTTTGCATGATGGTAAAACTTATTTTGGTGCAGATTATGATCTAACACCTGTTGATCCTGAAAACCCTACTCAAACATTGGCTAAAAAAGGGGATACGCGTATTCGCTTATGGCCTGATATGCCGCCTATTTTTAAAATGGAAGAAATTGTTGGTAGTGGCGGTGTCGGTAAAGCATCTATTACTTATCCTTCAGCGCGATTGGCTATTGAGGCTTATGATGGTTCCAATTGGTCAACAGATATTGAGTTAGAAGTTGACTTTGATTTAGCTATTTTAGTTGATGAACTTGATGGTGCCGTAACTTTGGGGGCAGCCGGTCCGCCAGTATTTAATGTGAATAGGATCATTAACAATACGAACATTCAAGTGCCAGAGATTGCTGTTCAAATGGTGTTAGATGCTGCATTATTTTTTGGCGGCGATGCTATAGCTGATCAAGTGATTCCTATTGATTTGAATACTATCGCTGAAGGTCTTATCAATGGCACGCAAGTTGAGTTTCTAAGTGCCGATGATAATTTCACATTAGCTAAAGCAGATGGAGAGACGATCGGCGAATGCGCTATTGAATATGCAGAAGACCAGTGGGGTAAATGCCCAATTGGTGATACATCCTGTAATCCAGCCGATTTTCCACTTGCTAATAGCGGTGATGGTGAACCCGATACTATATGCGAAGTGTTAAACTTTGTCGTTCAGACAGATACTGTTGGTACGACTGGAATTAAAGGCAGTAACTTGTTCTTCCAAATGGGGGCAAGAGACCCTGACATTCCGCCACCGCCAGCGATTCCTCGTCTAGATTTGGATGATGACGGTATTATCGATTACAGAGATAACTGTGCTATCAGTCAATATGAACTATCACAAGTTATCAATACATTGGAAGGTAATGGTTTCCCATTGTCTGATGCCATGTTGACCGAGATCAATGACAAAGGCGAAGAAGTTCAAACGGGTGAAATTGATCCTGCCTATGAGAGTAGAGTCAAAGAAGAAGCCAATAAGCTCATGGCAATTAAGTTAAGTGCTTCTGGTAGCCCTAATGCTGATCCAACCCTTGTGGATGCTGCTTGGTACAATCAAATGCGCCGCAATACGGATGATAATGTCGCTTTTAGTGACTTAGGTGACTACCCTTGGTTGCGTATGTTGTTCGCCAATGAAAGTCAGCTTAATACCGATGGTGATCGAATTGGTGAGCTTTGTGAAGATGATGCCGATAGAGATGGCGTTTATGCAGATAATGTTCCGCCAGAAATTTTAAAGAGTTTTCCTGAGCAGGTGAAGTACTGGGTCGATAATTGTCCAGATACTCAGCAGCTAGATGCATTCGGTCAACCTTGGAATATAACTGAAGACAATGCTATGAGCCTAGATGGCTACTATGCAACTACCGAGACTGATCCTGATTCGGTTGCAGGTGATGCGTGTGATATTCGTAAACAATTTGTCACCATAAAAATCCATGAGTTAGTTGGTGGGCAATGTGTTGGGACTAACACTCAGTTTGTTGATTGTATGGTTAATGGTCGCGTTAATGATGCAGCCAAGTGGTATATGAATAAAGAAAACGATCCAGATATAGTTGATGGAGATTACTATCGATTCTTTACTCATGATGCTGATCGCTTGAATCCGGGAGTTGATCCAGTGAACGGTTGTCTGCTGGCTTATGAAGGAGGGGCTGAAACCTCAGGTGCAGATCTCTGGTTGCGTGGAGGTAATGGTTGTAATAAGACAGGTACTGGTGGTGATAAGAGTCGCTGGCGTATGAAACGAGAAGACTTAACTGGTGCAGGTAATAATAATGGTGTAACTACCCCATCAACTGCAACCTTGCTTCAGGATGCTGCGGCGCCTTTCACAATTGGCGACCTTAAAGGTAAAGATGGTAATGCTAGCCAGCCACGTTGTTTCTATAAAAATGGTAACAATGTTTGGGGCGGTACAGGTTGCGCCAGAAATAATGCGAATGACCGCTGGGGAATCCTTGTTGGTGAAACTCAATCCGTCTGGAATGAGCAGTGGTAATGATCAAATATAAAGCCCGTAAGGGCTTTGTGTTTTTTTAAAATAAAAATAATAAAAGAGGTTGTCATGGAAGCCAGATCCAAAAGCATCAATTCAGCTTTTGACAAACAAATCATCTACATTGCTATGCTTGGGCTAATCGCTTTTATTGTTTTCTTGCCCAGCTTTTCTGTTGCTGATAACAACAGTATTTCAGCTCCTGCTTCTGCAAATGGGGGGGATATTGTTTCCGTCAGTGGCTGTTACAGTGAAGGTGGTAACAGTGGTACAGCAGAAGAGATTTCTGTGACTGGTGGGTGCTCGGGGAGTGCTGTCACAAATAGTCGTACAGGTGGTTGTGGTGGTCGCTGTTTAAATGATGTTCAAATCACCATGCAGAATAATACGCTACAGGCTTGTACTGTTCAGTTTCATGGATACTGGAGAACATGTTGTAGCGGAAAAAACAATCAGGATACTGATTATAGGGTCATTAAAATAGAGCAAAATATTGCTTGGGATTATAGACCAACGGCTTCTAATGTCGGTGCTGATCCAATCCAACTGACAGGCTATGCGTATAATGGCATCTTTACTGTGGCCACTGGCCGAACGATTGCTTTTAGCTCAACCTATCCGAGTGTGTGTACTGTTGATGGAACTGGTTTGGTTACTTCTGTTTCCCCAGGTGAATGTGAGATAGTTGCAACACTAGCAGGTGATGCAGACTTTTTAGAGTTTAATGATTATCTCATTTGGACAGTTTACCCAGCGCCTGATTCAGACAATGATACTGTCAATGATTATGTGGATAATTGCCCTTCAGTACCTAATGCACTTCAAGAAAATTATGATGCATCAGAAGGATCTACTTTAGGTGATGCATGTAATACTCGCTTTGATCTTGATGGCGATGAAATTGAAGATCAATACGACAACTGCCCAACAAAACCTAATCTTTTATCAGAAAACGACACGTGCGATACGGATGAAGATGGTGTTCCCGATGTTACTGATAATTGCCCGACCGTGTCTAATGCCGATCAAGCAGATAACCCAACGAATGGTGTTGGTGATGCTTGTGAAATCGATACAGATAATGATGGCGTTTACGACTTTGAAGATAATTGCCCTAATATAGCTAATCCGAATCAAGAAAATTCTGATGGTCAGCTAACGGGCGATACCAGTGGTGATGTGTGCGAAGAAGATTCTGACAACGATGGCGTTTTAGATGACTTTTTATCCGAAGTGGATAACTGCCCATTAATTCCTAACCCTGATCAACAAGACATTGATCAAAACGGCATTGGGGATGCGTGTGAAATGACCTTCGCAGACCCGACCTTGTTAAATGCTGATAACGATTGTTTATCGTGGGCGACAGCTTGTAGTGATTTGAATAAAGCCATTCAGGCTGCTGCGAATCGCGGATTACCTCAAGTCTTCTTAAAAGAGGGAACTTATACACCTTCGGGTGAAATTGATTTAGCCGCAGGTGTTAAATTAATTGGTGGTTTTGCAGGTGGCGAAACAGCGGCTACCGATGCAAATTCGTCGACTAATATCACCACTATTGCAGCAGGTGCTTATAAAGGCACATTATTGAAAGCAAGTAATCTGACGCCATTAACCTTTGCTAATCGTGCAGAGTTGCGAGGGATTATTATCTCTGGTGCTGAACTTGGGCCTGCGCTTTATGTCGTCGATGCGGGTGTAAATTTAGTCAATGTCGAGTTTGTAAACAACCAATACCCTGATGGGGCAGCAATTTATGCGGCAGGTGCTAAGTCAGTATTGAACCTTAATTCGGTAAGCTTTTTAAATAACCAGGCAACAACAACTAGCCCTGTGTATTTGAGCAATACAGACTTTATGACATTAAATTCAGTGTTTGAGTCTAACCAAGGTGTTAATGGCGCTGCGATTTTTGCGACAGGTTCGAGTGAGGTGACTTTGGATGCGACACAGGTTAACCAAAACACTGCATCAAGCAACGGTGCGGTGTATTTGAATGGTAATAACGCAACGCTTAAAGTCTATAATTCAAGCTTTACGGATAACCAAGCATTGAATGGTGCAGCTATTTATTTCAATGGTGGTCATGTCTTGGATATTATTAACACCCTTATTCAAAATAACCATGCAACCAATGTGGCTGGTGCGATTAACTTGGGTGGTGCATCCAGCAGTCTCAATGCATCGATTCGTCAATCGAGTATTATCAATAATACGGCCATTAAAAATGCTGGCGCGATCGCCCCTATATTTGGTAATCGCTTGTTAATTGAAAATACCACCCTTGTTGGTAATAAAGCCGGGGTGAATAAGGATGGTTCAGCGTCTGGTCAAAATAGCTTTGGCGGCGCATTGAATGTTGGTGGTACTGCTATGGATGTGACTATCCGTTTCTCTACCTTGGTTGATAATCTTGCACTGGGAACTAATGGTGGCGGTGCTATTTCTATGAACAATAATGCGACAGGCTCTCTATCGCTTAAAGGGAATATCATTGCAGGCAATACGGCGAGCCAAGGCAGTAATATTTTATTAAGAGATGTATCAGGATCAGCAGGTATTACGGATGAAGGCTATAACTTGATTGGGTTTAATGGCATATCAGGTGTGACACCTGCATCCGCCATTGATTTTTCTGGTTCAAGCTTTGTCAGTTCGGCAGCTTCCCTTGATACTGTGCTTGCTTTGACGCTGACGCGTTCTGGTGGCGATGGTTATAATTCGCCACTGCCCATGCTTCCAATCACTAAAGATGGGCCTGCACGTAATGTTATCGATAAAGATTTCTGTTCAGAAACGACTACCGACCAGCGAGGCGAAGCACGTCCTGATGCAGCGAAGTGTGATCTCGGCGCTTATGAGTTTACTGAATTAAGCTGTATTGATGACGCGCAACGCCGTCAGTCTGAAGGCGAAGGTTTAATTAAATACTGCGCACCAGGCTTTGAAAATATTGAAATTAGCATTGGCAAAACCCCGCTTTACATGTTGGTACTTCTCTCATTGCTTGGCTTAGGTCTAATGTTTAGGCGCCAACAATAATTCCTTAAATCCCCAAAGCCTCCTTTTTAGGGGGCTTTTTATTGAGCTTGAAAAATAATAATAAAATCTTATGGCAATCATTGAATCTGTTTCTGAAAACCAAGGCAAAAAGGTTTTCTCCCTGGCAAAACCTTCAGATAAAAAACCGTTATACGACATAGCTTGTCAAACCAAAGACGAAGTGCATGCGATAATCGCAAAGGCAAAGCAAGCACAAAAAGCATGGGCAGCATTGCCAGTGACTGATCGCGTCAAACACTTATTAAATCTTAGGGATGTGATTGTCGATCAACAAGACCGCATCATGGAAACCATCATTAATGAAACGGGTAAGGCAAAGCAAGATGCGTTAATGGTTGAGGTATATACCGTTGCAGCATTTATTACTTATTGGTGTAAACAGGCTGCTAAAAGTTTGAAGCCTGAAACCAGTCGTGCTTCTGGCATTATGGGTTTTACCAAAAAAGTGCATGTGCATTATAAGCCCTTAGGTGTGATTGGTGTGATCGCCCCTTGGAATGGCCCATTTGTTTTGACGGCAAACCCTTGTATTCAAGCCATGTTGGCAGGTAACACAGTGGTTGCTAAAGGCTCAGAAATCACACCATTTTGTTCCAAAATTCTTGAAGAGTTATGTCTTGAAGCAGGCATCCCTGAAGGGGTATGCCAAGTATTGATAGGTGATGGAGCAACGGGTGATGCGCTAATTACAGGCGGTGTCAATAAAATATCGTTTACAGGCTCTGTCGCAACGGGCAAAAAGGTTGCCAGCCGCTGCTTAGAAACCATGACCCCTTATACTTTGGAGCTAGGCGGCAAAGATGCCATGATTGTCTGTGCGGATGCCGAACTTGACGATGCTGTGCATGCTGCGGTGTGGGGAAGTTGTGTCAATACTGGTCATTACTGTTGTGGTATTGAACGAATATATGTACATGAATCCATCTACCATGATTTCGTCAGCAAAGCTGTAGAAATGACGAATAATATGCGTGTTGGTAGTGAATACGGTGTAGATGAAGATATGGGAGCCGTGTTTAGCGAACAGCAAATGGCGATTATTGAGCGTCATGTAGCGGATGCGGTAGATAAAGGCGGTAAGGTGCTATCAGGTGGTAAACGCCTTGATAAACAAGGTTTGTATTATCCGCCGACTGTTGTAGTGGATACTGACGAGTCTAGCTCACTTATTTCAGAAGAAACCTTTGGCCCTGTGCTGCCAATTATCAAAGTGGCCTCAGATCAAGAGGCGATTGCAAAAGCGAATGCCTCTAAATATGGTTTGCATGGTAGTGTTTGGACGAAAAACAAACAAAAAGGCATTGATATTGCCAAGCAGTTAGAAACAGGTTCTATCGCTATCAACGATATAGGCATGATGTATGGCATAGCTAATGCCCCTTTTGGCGGCGTGAAAGAAAGCGGCCTAGGTAGCGTGAATGGTAAGCATGGCCTTCGGGGTTATTGTCATGCCATGCCGATTCTTGTCGGACGTTATTCTGGCAAGGATTCTGGCTATCCTCACAACGAAAAAGATTTTGAAAATATGAAAAAGATGATGCACTTTATGTGGAAAACCACATTAGGACGTTTGTTTTTTGGATAGCGCTATGATGGTTTCTGTTGTATGAGTTGAAAGGATGCGATATTAATTTGTTAGTTGATTTTAGCGACTCAATAACTAACGTATGTATCACAGGCAAGGAGCGCAGCATTGATCCGTGGGTACGCTTAATACTTCATTACATTTGATCATTTCAGGTGTCATTCTTTTATGTTTGGCTGCTGTCTTGCGTCGGAAATCGGATTTTCTTTGAGCAAGTTTTGGATTGTAACCATTAAGGCCTGAATTGCGGTGAACCTCACGTCGGATAGTGCTTACGTGGCGATTTAAATGGTCTGCGATATGAGATTTTTGAAACCAATATCCCGCATGGCAGCTCCTATCTTGGCGGAAAAGAGAAGTCATCACACATCAGGTCACTCATCAATTTCCGGAACAAAAGTGCACTTATTGTTTGAATCTATAGGGAGTGTCCTTAGAATACGATCTTTTCCAGAGAAATTCGCGGGCTTTGGATTTTTAATCCACTTGAACAAACGAAACGTGAATTTCCTTCTAGGTGTTTTAGATTTTTGTGAATCATTTTTTGGCTTGCTCAACGAATCTTTATAGCGTATAGAAATCTGTGATCCTTGAATATTTTCTTGATTTGATGTTTGGGGAGTAAAAGGAATGGCTTCAATTCTTTTGGGGTTTGTAGCCTGGCTTGGATTTGGGTTTCGCAGCGGACGTCGATCATAGAATACTTCACCATCTGTTAAATCATCATCACCTTTGACTTGTGGAGTGAATTCCTCTTCTTGTGTGTCTGGGTTGTTAATGTCGTTCATTTTAGACCGTTTTGGGAGTGGATCAATATTTGGCTTTTCTACTGGTTTTTTTAATTGTTTATATATCCATAGTGGGAAAGCAATTGCCGCTTTGTCCATTTCAGCCGTATTTGGGAGTTGATAAATATGTGGCTTGTCTTCTTGTGTTTTTGAGTAGTTGGCTATCAAGTTTTCGAAAGTAGTTAACGCTTCGTGCATTTCAGCCGTATTTGAGAGTAGATCAATATGTGGCTTGTCTTCTTGTGTTTCTGAGTTTTTGTTTTGCCGCGTTATGCAATTATTTACTGTGTCATTCATTTTTTCCGTTTCAGGCCGTTTTGGGAATAGATCAATATTTGGGTTGCTTTTGTGTGTGTCTGAGATTTCATCTAGCAACTTTTGACAATCAATTATGGTTTTCTCTAATTTAGCCGTAATTTCTTCAAATTCTTGCTTTACTTTATTATTATCTTCTCTTCCTGAAAGTACCTTAGAGCTTTGAAAAAAAAAGAATAGTAAAATTAACGATTTCATCATAAGTTGATTGCTATTAAGCTTAAAAAAATTCTTCAAAATTTCTATAGAGTGACTCCGAAATTCTTCATGGTGGTAGTGCGATTTTTTATTGGGATAACCTGAGTGACTATT
>JAPOUS010000092.1 GCA_026708525.1 Cellvibrionales bacterium | reverse complement strand
TCCATATATGTCCACGGGTCAATGCTACACTCCTCCGCGTGACACGTGCGTTAATGTGTTACGGTTAGCCTACAGGAAATTATTAATGTGATGTCGATTGGTATACTCTTTCGAATTCTTTGAATATATTTATAAAATTATCATTTCTTATAGTTAGATCTTTATTTTTACTGCTCTTCGTAGACTTTGTTCTTTTTAATGAAAAAGTTCTATTCAAAGAGTTTTTACTTGTCTTGAGCTGGATGCGGTATCTATCAGAGATGGTTTGGCTAAGAGAATTGAGATCGTCTGATGAATAAGTCCTTATTGAGGTGCATGCCTCAATGAAAAAAACGTCTGCATTTTTTGTTTTATAAGAGGAGATATTTTCCCCTGGACTGTAAATGTTTTTTTTTAAGATTATGACTGAGCCATAGTGAAGTATATTTACTATATGTGTATTTAATAACGTTAAAGTATTTTCATCATTGGGTATGTATTCTTTAGTTGGCGTAAAGTTTGGCTGAAGATTTTGAATAAGAGCATGGCAAAACCTAATAATATGTTCATTAATTGATTGCGCTTGAGAATGGTTTTGTGCACAATAAATATACAGTAGAAGTAAGAATAGTAAATACGTAATTTTCATGCTATTAAATGCAAAATAAGGGCTCTTTTGAAAAACGAGTGGGTAGATATGGTTGGGGTGTGAGCATTTAAACAGCTCATTTGCCACTAATGAACTCTATTTGCAGCTCAAAAGGTTAAGTGGCGATCAAAATATAAACATAATTTAGCCACTCAAAATTTACAAGAACTAAATAAGACTACATGCAATTGGATTCGTTCCACGGGTCACCCTCCCCGTGACACGTGCGTTATGTTGAATTGCTTGTCTAGCATATCAGAAATGTTATAAATTTATAGCAGGATGTAGAAAACTTATAAGAGAACTATTTTCATATTTCTCTATCTGTATAAAAAATGCAAAAGAATTTTTTATCAGTAAGTTATTTCTTTGTTTTATGTTAATTGCTTTTACGCATTGTCAATTTTCCAGCTCAATGGGTATTTATGAGTATTCTATACATTCTAAGCAATCTATTGGAGAGTTTATCGAAGGCAGGTCGATAAAAGAGTTGTATGGCTGCCCATTTCTATTTATAGTTCAATGTGTGCTGGGGACATATCAAGGAAGCCAAGGCGGAATTGATAAAGTGCTAATTGATTATCAAATTGATCAAGAAGTCCTATTTGAAGCTTTAGTTAAGGCGTCAGACAGCGATTCCGATGAGAAAAAATTGGATTTGGCTATTGATATTGCAAGAAAAGTATATAGTGGTAAATGGAGAGAAGGTTGGCAGCAAAGATAATATCAACATAACAAGTGCGTCCACGCGATCGTCGCTACACTCCTCCGCGTGACACGTGCGTTAACTGCAAAGACTAGTGCTGTTAACACTAGATGCGCTCCATATTTTAATTCTGAAATATATTCATCTTTCGAAAAGCTCAAGATGAGAGGTGACAAGGTTTTCAGTGGTTCGTCTCGTTCGTGCTGAGTTTATGGAAGTGCGCAAAAAAGATGGAAGGGACTTAGAAGCAGCAACACTAGTTTTATCGTGCAGGAACTTAAATAAGAGTATTCTGTCTATAAAATTGTAACCCATGATTTACTGTTAGACAGACCCAACTAACTCAATCTAAGGTAATTAAATGCGTACATTACTTATTTCAATGTTTATTCCATTATTTTTTTTAAATCAACTTTATCACAAGCCGTAGAAACGGATCCTGTTCTAAATAAAATCGTTACAAAGATTGTATTTTCTGCTGGACAAGCTTTAGTTGAAGTCAAGAGGCCTTGGTCGTCGTCGGAAGAGTTTGATGACGGCATACGTCATTATTGTTACCAGTATTCCATAAAGTATTGCGATGAAGAGCCAGGTTATAGTGATCCTTTAACATATACTCGTTTAGCAAACTTAGCTTTCAGACGAGTTGCGGGTAAAGAGGATCCTAAAAGTTGCTAAGCAGACTTTAATCTATAAGTGTAACCTCAGTAGGATTTATGTCTCATCTATTATTGTTGTACTGTGGGTCTGTGGTCAAAGCGTAGCATAATTGCGTAGCAATTTTTTCCACAAATACACAGCGTTATGCAGCTCTTGGTAAACCCGAAGGCAGATTTAAGTAAACCTGATC
>JAPOUS010000027.1 GCA_026708525.1 Cellvibrionales bacterium | reverse complement strand
GAAGGGCGCGGCCAAAATACTTTCTAACTGCGTCAGACTTTTTGTCAAGGCAATAAGCATTAACTGCAAAGCCTTCCTTGCTAATAAAGCTGGACTCGCGCTGATATCACTTGGACTTAATCAGAGGTTCCCTAGATACTTTCTTTAGCTTATTTAGAAGTAGAAGTTTGTTCAGACATAGATTTAGTCACGACCCTGTTTATACCCTCAATTAATTTACCGACATCAAATTTATTCTTGTTATTTACAAACTCTAACTTGTTTGTAGAATCTGGATTAGTTGCTTCTTCAAGTGCGGTACGAATTTTTATACGTTCGGCCTCAGAGAAATTAAACTCGATTAATTTCGCTATAATTTGATTTTTGTCTTGCTTTGAAGGATATATGCGTTGTTTGATGAACAATTTATTATTGAATAACCTAAGCATCTCTGCCCCAAAGGTTGACCAGCCAACGCCCTTCGGTGGGGGGCCCTGGTTTTTTCCACTGTGTGCAATGTTAATCATTATGAGTAGGCAAAAAATTGCCACGGTTAAATACTTAGTCATTCAATGTTCCTCGTTAAGCAAGCTTGGATTATTCTGAGCTGCGTTTAAGAAACAAAGTTCATTAAGAGGGCTAAGTTTTTACTAATGGAATGCCATCAAATGTAATACCTCCCCATCCAGTTTTCATAAACTGGCGAATATTGTTATGGTTATCAGTGTCGGGATGCTTGAGAACCTCGTCAAAATAGTATTGGCCAAAGAGAGGGAGGGTTTGCTCTTTGGTTAAGCCATTGAGTTTGGCAAAGGCAAAAATTTTACAAGAACCCTGGTTTTTGTCGGCGCTGTTATTTACCAAGCCATTTTTGAAGGCTGTGGGTGTGAACGCATAATTGGCTTCTATGGTAGCAATAACTTCTTTAAAATCAGTCGAATCAGGATCATTGTTAATTTGCTGGATGAGTTTTTCAATAGCCATTATGTAACCTTAGTTTTCTTTATTTACTGGGGTTGCCCACAGATCATATTCATCGGAATGGGTGATGGTAACCTCTAAAAAATCCCCAGGTTTAGTGTCATGAAAGTCATTGATATAGACAAGTCCGTCGATTTCTGGTGCGTCGCCCTGGGTACGCGCTACCACGCCTTCGTCATCTACTTCATCAACTAGCACCTGTATTTGTTTACCCACTTTGGTGGATAATTTTTTAGTGCTAATTTTTTGCTGCGCCTCCATAAAACGGGCGTGGCGTTCTTGTTTGACGTCTTCTGGCACATGATTGGGCAAGTCATTGGCTTTCGCACCGTCAACTGGGCTGTAGGTAAAACAGCCGACGCGATCAAGCTGTGCTTCTTCTAGCCAATCGAGTAATTGAGTAAAGTCGTCTTCGGTTTCACCGGGAAAGCCCACAACGAAGGTGGATCGGAGGGTAATATCAGGCACTTCCTGACGCCACTTGTGAATTCTTGCCAAGGTGTTTTCTGCATGAGCAGGACGTTTCATGGCTTTTAATATGCTGGGGCTGGCATGTTGAAAGGGAATATCTAAATAAGGCAGGATATGCCCTGACTGCATTAATGGTATAAGATGATCTACATTTGGGTAGGGGTAGACGTAATGTAATCTCACCCATATGCCTAATTCACCCAGCGCTTCACTTAACGCATCGATTTTGGTTTTGATTGGACGTCCATTAAAGAAACCGGTTTGATATTTTTTATCCACTCCATAGGCACTGGTATCTTGAGAGATGACTAATAATTCCTTCGTGCCTGAATCTTTTAAGCGTTGCGCTTCTTGTAATACACTTTCAACTGGGCGGCTGACTAGCTTGCCACGCATGTCAGGGATAATGCAAAAACTACAGCTATGATTGCAACCTTCAGATATTTTAAGGTACGAATAATGTCTAGGTGTGAGCTTAACGCCTTGCGGTGGTACCAGATCAATATGCGGGTTGTGCAAAGGTGTGGGTGGAATATGGGAATGGACAACATCCATAACGGCTTCATAGGCTTGCGGTGCAGTCACCGCTAGAATATCGGGGTTGAGCGCTTTAATGGTTTCTGCATCTTTGCCTTTACCCATGCAACCTGTGACGATGACCTTGCCATTTTCATTCATCGCCTCTTGAATCGTTTCTAAGGATTCTTTTTTAGCATCGTCAATGAACCCACAGGTGTTGACGATGACAAGATCGGACTGCTCATAATTATTGACAATCTCATAGCCATCCCGTTTAAGTTCGGTCAGTATGCGCTCAGAGTCAACAAGGGCTTTGGGGCAGCCTAAGGAGATAAAACCGACGGTATTTTTACTCATCAAAAAAGGTACTCATAGAAAAGACGTGAGATTTTGTGGGTGCCATTAGAATGAGCGTATTATAGCGATTAAGCCCCTTATGGAAAGGGGGGTATTCACAGAAATCGTCTATTCAAAGAAGAAAGGCTTAGAAAGCCCAAGATATTAATCTTCCCATAAGTTTTCGCAGTGGCCAGTCCCGTTCCTAGGTGTCTGCGTGGTGAGCAAGGCATTAACGCTGCGGTTACTTACGCAATTAGTAATATCTGGCCTGCTGGGGGAAAGTGAAGTGGGCTAATAAAGAGATATTAGTGTCTCTGTTAGCTATGATTTAATGCTGATTTAACCAATATTGAAAGTCATCTTCAAAATCAAAGCTGATTTCGTCAAGAAGATCTTCGTATTCATCAAACTGGCCTTGCTTTAAGTGGTAACTTAATGTGTACATGGTATTGGGTTGTTCTTCAATTAAATAACGTATCAACCAATAGCTCCAAGAATAAATTTTGGTTTGGCTATCATTGCTATCGACACTTAGTATGTCGGCAATGGTGAAGGTATCTATCAATGCAAATCGCGCATCTGCATCGCCCTCGGGATTGGCAAAATATTCGGCAACCCCTTCTTCCCAAAATAGGTAGTAAGCTTTCGTACGTACACTGCCATATTTGATGTAGCGGCCGTTAAGGTAATGAATAAATTCATGATCAAGGTTCCAAACCCCATTGGACAGACTTTTTTCAAAGACGTAAATTTTTGCAACATTGCTCTCAAGCATTGGATTGCCCTCATAGAAAAAACCTCCGCTTGTGGTGTAGTTGAGGCCGGATACGTCTTTAATCTTTTCGACATAGCTGGCATAAGAGTTAAAAATGCGTATTTCTAGTTGGTCATTATAATCATCATCCACGACTTGATAGTGGGTTTGCATGGCATCGTGAAAATGTGTGGCTTTTTCATCTAAAGAACCGCAGAGTGTTTCAAATAGACTGGTGCTCATGGATTCAGCCAGGAGAATTACCGTATTGTTACAAGCATATTGATCAGGAAATCTGGCATCAATGGGGTCTGCCGGCAGCTCAAACCCTTCGCTATCTTGCTCCTCTGAGCTGGCTTGTTCTTCTATGGCATTTTCATCAGTTTCATCGGTGGCTTCGTGATTCGCCGTATCGTCTTCTAAAACGTCATCTTGATTGCTTGATTCGTACGAATAGGCATCATCTAAGCCATTCTGGGTTTGCCAATCCCTAACCCAGGTTGATAAACGGTAAGTCATATCATTAATTAATGAAGGATTGGAAGAAAAATCTGTAAGGTACGAGCGTTTATTCGAGTAGCTGTGAGAGTTGTGTGTGCTTATGTCTTTGCTTTTGTTTGTACCATGATGCGTTGGTTCGTCTATTTTATGGCTGCGATCGCTTGATCGACCTTCAAACTGACCACTAAGGGATTCAATAGATTGATTCAGGGCATCATTATTTTTTAATTTGATTTCAAAACAGCCTGTTAAGAGCAATGCAGATAAAACAATGGAAGGTAAGGAGGCAGATGATTTATCGATAGCTTTATTTGTTTTTTTCATGCGTTAATGTATATCTAGATTTTTCTTTCATAGGTATGAATAAATCTAGAAGTCATTGAGATAAATTCAATTATCCAAGGGAATAAAAATTGTAAGGTTATTTTTTTTGATTATATTTCATGCGGTAAGCCATATGACCAAATGCTCATATGACAGTTTGGTAGGGTACACGCAGAAGGCATACATTAGGGTTTGTTAAGGTGCATAAAAAAGGGCTGTTAGGTTTTCAGATTCATTTCAATGAAGGCTTGCCTATATATAACTGTTCATTGAACCATGTAAGTGGATTAAGGAGAACGTCAAAACTTGGATCTTCTGCCTTTAGGGCATATATGCACGCTCTATACAGCGATCTAAAAAATTAAAATTTTTTTTAAAAATGGATGAGAGCAAATACATCAATGAAAATATGAAAAGCTCATACTGCGAATACTTTTGCAACTAGTAGTCTATTTCACAGCGATTGTCATGTTACAAACTCGTTCCCATGCTCTGCGTGGGAATGCATATCTGAAACAAAATCCTTAAACTGTAGGCGTTCCCACGCAGAGCATGGGAACGAGAATTTTTATGCATACCCGACAAATGCTGTGCATTGAGGTACTAGTAATACCCTCGGCTGGTGATGCAAGTTAGGGCCTCCTAATTAAAAATAATTAATTGCTGATTTTGTTGTCTAACGATTATTTGATAGAGTAGCGCTTTTGCATTTATCAGCTTGCATTGAATCAATTAGATATCCTTGTCAATCAAAAAGCCTGATATATAGTCTGTAGAGCCTTATTCTTGTTCAGTTATCAGCGGCTAAGATATGCCTTGCAGTCTGTATGAATTTGCCGCATTAAAACTCTCATGGTTAGAAATGCATACAAATATTGATTCATTACCTTGTTTAGAAAGCCTTCACTATTTATTGGTTTGTAATTTATTGGTTTGTATTAACTACTCCCAGGAGATTAAAACCTTTGTTTCAAATCTTGAAAAAAGGCAGATGACATGATCGCGCTTGACTGGAAAATGATGGGAGGAAAAACAACTCGCATGATGCATACATATCATCAGCGAATGATTGCAATATCACTGTCTAACCGGGTGTGTGCTTGAATTAGGAGGCTGGAAAAATGAAATAAAAACGCTGCAAAATTGCTTGATAAGATTGATGTTAAAAAAGTTTGAAATCATGAGTTTACGTAGATGTTGAGTATGTTTTTAGTGGTTAGTAAGTGGGTTAAACATTTCATTTTAGTAGTTACTATCGTTTACTTTCAGAATGTTTTCCCTGGTATTGATTTTGTGCCTGTAGATAAACCTGTAGATAAAAAGGTGGGTGCAAAATTGAAAGGTTTTATAAATAGTACACTGGTTAAATGTGCACTTCATATGCCATCTAAATTACAAAAGGGGAATCCAATATCGTTTTCCAATGCAGATGTTAGTAAGAGATTTTCCACAATGCCGTCTGCTGGTAAAGAGCTGTCTGCTGGTAAAGAGCCGTCTGCTGGTAAGAATTCAAAACAATGGAAAACCCTAACGCCGGATATTTTCAAGAGTTCGAAAGATAATAAAAACTGGCAATTCAATCCTGTTGATTCATGCTGGGTTTGCGATAATTGTATGCAATCCGTAACTGGGAAACAAAAAGGAGAGACTATCTGCAAAGACTGCAAAAATGGAGCGGAGCAGACGAGGAAGGATCTAATAGAAGAAGGTAAGAAGTCTAGGCCTGCGAGTTGCATTGTACTCAGCGTGACAAGTGATGCGGGCTCCCCATCGGAGCCAGGATGCCCCAGGCAAACATTTAATGGATTTACCAGGTATTGGAATTATAAAGACTATAGGTTTCCTATCATTGGTTGGTGATGCCGGGCAGTTTAAAACGCCAAGAGATTTTGTGGTTTGATTGGGGTTAATGCCAAAGCAATCATCTATTGCTTTTTTTCTTTATTCGTTTGTTTATATTCTTGTAAGGCAAATACAATGGCCCCTTGTTCAGGGTTATTTTTAGGTCTGATGAGCCTATGCTCAAACGTCGGTTTTAGGTGGTCATAATAAAAATGACTTAGCCCCCCGATAAGGGCAAGGGCGATTGGTGATGTTGCAAGTAATTCACTGCCCAGTTGCTTAAGGTAATCGATGGCTTCATTAATTATTGCGGTGGCAACGCTATCTTGTTGGTATTCGGCAATGATAATAGGGGCAAGACTTGCGTAGACACGGCTCGATTTGCCAACGAACCAATCCGCCAAGGCTTCATTGGTGGTAGTAATCTTGAGCTGTTGCGCAATGGCTTCTGTCAAATGTGTTTTGGGTCCTAGGTTATCATTAGCAAGAAAAATGGCATTTAATGCATTTAAGCCTAACCAGGCGCCACTGGCTTGGTCGCCGTGAGGAAAACCATAGCCTCCCAGCCAAATTTCTTTATTATTAACACGGGCATAACCACTGGAACCAGTACCTGTGATGATGACAGCTCCGTCACTTTGTTGATGTGCGCCTAAGCAGGCGATAGGTAAATCATGGGTGACAAACCACGCTCGAAATGGATGTTGCCAGTCTTGCATTGCCTTAAGAAACCGTTGAATATCAACGCCGGCCAATCCTGCTCCTGCGATTAATTGATTGATGGTGCTACTCGGCAAGTTCGCATTGGATAATGCGGAATAGGTTGCCTCTACGATAGATTGCTGCGCTGCTTGAATACCATAGGCAGGGTTTGCAGTGCCTGAGAGTCCTTCTCCCAGCGTTTCGCCTTCGGTATTTTGGATGATGGCACGGCACTTACTTCCACCGCCATCAATGCCTAGATAATACAAAGGTTGATTTTGTCTCATTCAATTCCCTGCGTTAACGATAGAAAAAAACAGTCTTTTATCTTAAATCAATCCTGCTTGGGCGCAAAACCTATTTTTTAGAGACAGGTTTTAACCAAGGTATTTGTAGTGTATTTGTAACTAATAGATTGATTTACAGTCATGGTCTAGTTAGAAAACTCGTTCCCTCGCAGAATATGGGAACGAGGAGAGGGTGCTTTGAAAAAATATCTCACCCAACAATTGCTGTGGCATTTATAGCGTCCTTGACTATATTTTTTTACATAGATGCTAAGTTCGCAAAAAGGATTGATCGTGAAGCAGCTCTTTATTTTTTTTCTTGTTGTTTTATTTTCCGCATGCGCCTCGAAAAAAGTGCAGAAAGAAAATTTGGGATTTCAAGGTGAAAAAGTTATTCCTCGCGGCGAGTACCATGCCAATATTGTTTTTGAAGAATTAATGGCTGACCCCAAAGTAGTCTTAAAGCATACACAGGGCTGGAAGATTGCCTCAAAAATCATTGGGCGTAAAAAAACGACCTGGACGTTCCCTCCAGTTGATCATCCTGCTTATCCTTCTGTTGTTAAACGCGTTTTCTCTCGAATTGATGGCTTGTTGGACATAAAAACAAGCATTCATTGCGGTGCAAGTAAATCTATCTGTGATGATTTTGTACGAGAGTTTATAAAAGTTAATCGGCAATTAAAGATGCAAGAAAATGGGTATATTCGCGATTTAAACCAGAGTTGAATTAGAATTGACTCAGGGTTAAATGCGATCGAATAAAATAGATCCTTAACGTAGGGCTTGGATTTTTTTGCGATTCATGAATAATAACCCTTTGTTCATTGGATTATCCTTATGCGATTGCATCTTTTGCGTCATGGTGATGCCTTATTCGGTGGCTCAGATGACCAGGCACGCGTTTTATCCCCTAAGGGTGAGGCTGATATTCAGAAAGTTGGGGAGTATCTTAAACAAGAGGGCGCTCGCTTTGATGCCGTCTATGCCAGCCCTTACAAACGAACCCAGCAAACGGCTGAAATTATTGGCAGTATTTTAAAATTTACGGATCCTGTTGTTTTAGATAAGTCCCTAATTCCCGGTATTACGCCTGGGCAACTACTTGAAAAATTAGAATTGCTTGATGGCAACAATTTTCTTTTGATTACCCATCAGCCGTTGATTAGTCGTTTCATGGGGGTTGTTCTTGAGAATAATGCCGCTGCCTCATATCAATATCCTATGAATCCAGGGTCTTATGCTGTGATTGATCTGACGGTCATTGCCGCAGGTTGCGGGTTGCTTCGACAGGCTATTCATCCAGAGTCACTGTGATGTTTGATACCCTAAGATTATCGATTCGAGATATTGAAATTGAAGGTAAGCTTTGGCATAAGGATGCTAAAGTCAAGGTGTTGGCACTGCATGGTTGGTTAGATAATGCAGCAAGCTTTGATGCGATTGCCCCTTTGATGCCTGAGTGCACCATTTTTGCATTTGATCAAGCAGGAAATGGTTGCTCAGAGTTTAGGCCTGCGTCATCGACTTATCATTTATGGGATGACTTGCTGGATTGTCTGGCAATTGCTGATGCCTTGAGTTGGGATCAATTCCATGTGGTTGGCCATTCTCGTGGTGCGATGCTCTCCATGTTGCTCAGTGCCAGTTTGCCTAAGCGCGTGCAATCGCAAATCCTTTTGGATGGGCTGATGCCGATTCCCGTTTCGCCTGAAAAATCACCTGAGCAACTGGCAGGTTTCCTTTCTCAAAATAGCCGACCTGCTAAAACCCGCTACTACCCAGATTTTGAATCACTCTTGGCGGCACGAGTCAAAGCGAGTGGTTTGTCAGATGCGGCGTCAAGGGTGTTAGCCACTCGCTCCATTCATCAAACAGATGAAGGATTTTATTGGCGCTCAGATGCGCGTTTAAAAACCCCTTCAGCGATCAAGATGACAAAAGAAATGGTCTTCGCTATGATTGCCAAAGTCATCGCTCCGACAACGCTTATCCTGGCCGATAAGGGGTTTGGGCGAATGCCTGGCATTGATGCTCAGATACAGGCGTTTGAGCGACCTATTCATCTGCATCATGTTAAAGGAAGCCATCATTGGCATTTGGAAGGTGATTTGTCGGTATGTCAGCAATTTTGTCGCGCGCATTTTGTCGCTTATGGCTAGTGGTTTTTATTCAAAGCCTTTTTTTCTCTGCATCAAGCTTCTCGAGTTCTGTTAAGCCGTCGCTACAACAACTGCCGTTAATCGATGGTGCGCAGCTAATAGAAAGTGACCAAAGTGACGTAGAGAATTGGGAGCTGCCGTTATCCAAATACCAAAAGATTGATGGTCAGTGGCGATTAAGTCGATCAGAATTTCTCTCTGGGACTCTCCATTATCATCTGTATCAAATCCACCCTGTTAGTCGGTTGAAAGAGGTGATCAAATTTTATCAGGTGGTATTCAAGCAGCCGGGATGGCATGTGCGTTTTCATTGTGAACGACGTGCGTGCGGTGAAAGTAATGATTGGGCTAACCGGTTTTTTAAAAATAAACGGTTAAACGGTTTGAAAGGGCGTCAAAGCTTAAGTGTGGCAAGCAAAAACAAAGGGACAGTGGTTTTATATATTGTAGAGAGGCCAACGGGCCAGTTGTATCTGGCGGTGTATGAGCTAATAAAATAGTGCACAGCGATTGTCTTGTTGTGAAATGCATTGCTACGTTCGAGCATGAGAGCAAGACGCACTATTTTATGCCCGATAAATGCTGTGTGTTGATCTACGGGTGCTAATCCTTAATTAATGAAAGGAATTCAAGTCTTACCGCTGCTTCATGCCTAAATGAGCCTAGCATTGCTGACGTTTTCATGATTGAGTGTTGTTTCTCGACGCCTCGCATCATCATGCACATATGTTTAGCTTCAATAACAACACCAACTCCTTCGGCATCCGTAATGCGCATGATTGTTTGGGCGATTTCATGCGTTAAATCTTCTTGAATCTGTAGTCGTTTAGCAAACATATCAACAATACGTGCAACTTTTGATAGGCCCAATACCTTGCCTTGCGGAATATAGGCAACATGCGCTTTACCAATAAAAGGTAAGAGGTGATGTTCGCAAAGGGAAAATAATTCAATGCCTTTGACGATAACCATTTCATCACATTGCGAAGGAAAAAGTGCGCCATTGATTACCGAGTCTACATCCTGTTCATAGCCCTGCGTTAAATGCTTGAAAGCTTTAGCTGCTCGATGAGGAGTGTCTTTTAATCCTGGGCGCTCAAGGTCTTCGCCAATACCTTGGATAATTGATGCGTAGGCATCTTCGAGCTTCATGGATTCACCTGGACAAATGCAATGGGGCGTGGATAATAGCAAAATTTTGTAAGGGCTGCCAGAGAGATGGGTATACCAAAAAACGCTGGAGACGATCTATCCAGTATTCGCGATTTTCTGCGCTTTGGTGTGACCTTGTTTGAATCACATGGCCTGTTTTACGGTCATGGCACAAGCACCGCTTTTGAAGATGCCAGTGTGTTAATCGCCCATGCATTAAATCTTCCTCTGGGTGCTCAGGCCGCATTGATCGACCCTGCTTTTTATGATGCGAAATTATTACATCATGAAAAATCAGCCATTCTTGCGCTTTACAATCAACGAGCGATCGAGAAAATCCCTGTGCCTTATATTACCCATAAAGCGTATTTTTGCGATTTGGCTTTTTATGTTAACCACGATGTTTTAATCCCTCGATCGCCCATTGCTGAACTAATTAAAGACCAGTGCAAACCCTATTATTATGGGCCAGAACCCTCCAAGGTATTAGATTTATGTGCAGGATCTGGCTGTATTGGTATCAGTGCTGCTTGCTATTTTGCGCAAGCAGAGGTGACCTTGTCAGATATCTCAGATAAAGCGTTAGCGGTTGCCGCTAAAAACGTGGCGGATTATGAACTTGATGATCGCATTCATCTGGTTCAAAGTGATCTATTTGAGCATATTCAAGGCACATTTGATATTATCCTGACCAATCCACCTTATGTTGATGCAGAGGATCTTGGTGATATGCCTGAAGAATATCACCATGAGCCAGAAATCGCTCTGGCATCTGGTATGCTTGGCCTGGATCATCCATTAAAAATATTGCGTGAAGCGCATCGTTTTCTGACGGATACGGGCTTATTGATCATGGAAGTAGGGAATTCAGCAGGGCATTTGGCATCGATTTTCCCTGATGTTGATTTTCATTGGGTAGAGTTGCATGAAGGCGGGCATGGTGTACTGGCCATTTCTCAGCTAGAGCTTGAGGCCTTGATGCCACTATTAGAATCACGACTTTCGCTTTAATGAAGCCGGAAATTGAATTAACGATATAACTGTAGAGTAAGAGAAACACACTATGGCGGGTAATACTTTTGGGCAATTGTTTACGGTAACTACCTTTGGTGAGAGCCATGGTTTAGCCTTAGGGTGTATTATTGACGGCTGCCCACCAGGGTTGGAAATTTCTGAAGCTGACATTCAAGTGGAATTAGATCGACGCAAGCCGGGTCAATCTAAATTTACGACGCAAAGAAAAGAGCCGGATCAAGTCAAAATTCTCTCTGGTGTGTTTGAAGGTAAAACAACGGGAACGCCCATCGGATTATTGATTGAAAATCAGGATCAAAAATCCAAAGATTACTCAAAGATCAAAGATACCTTCCGCCCTAATCATGCCGATTATACTTACCAACAAAAATACGGCATTCGTGATTATCGAGGCGGAGGCCGCTCTTCTGCCCGAGAGACAGCCATGCGGGTAGCTGCTGGCGCCATTGCTAAAAAATACTTAAAGGTTCGCTATGGCATTGAAGTAAAAGGCTTTTTGTCGCAGTTAGGGCCAATTGCGATTGATAAAGTTGATTGGGCCGAAGTGCCAAACAATCCCTTCTTTTGCCCGGATGCCAGCAAAGTACCAGCGATGGAAAAGTACATGGCGGAGCTTAATAAAGAAGGCAACTCTATTGGTGCAAAGCTTACCATTGTGGCAACAGGCGTATTTCCTGGTCTTGGTGAGCCAGTATTTAATCGACTCGATGCCGATATTGCTTCAGCTATGATGGGGATTAATGCGGTAAAAGGCGTCGAAATCGGTGATGGCTTTGCTGTGGTTGAACAAAAAGGCACAGAACACAGAGATGAAATATTACCCACAGGCTTTATGAGTAACCATGCAGGGGGGGTGGTTGGTGGTATCTCTTCAGGACAAGATATTGTTGCGCATATTGCGTTAAAACCAACATCATCTATTCGTTTGCCGGGTAAGAGTATTGATAAGGCAGGTAAAGAGACAGAAGTGATTACCACAGGTCGCCATGACCCTTGTGTAGGTATTCGAGCAACACCCATTGCGGAGGCAATGTTAGCCTTAGTCCTAGTGGATCATGCGCTTAGGCATCGTGCACAAAACTTGGATGTAATTTCTGATACACCAATTGTGTAATATCTTGAATTTTTAATCCTATAACTTGTCTTATTAGGGGTATTTTAGGAGGTGAATGATGCTTCTATCTATCCCTTTGAGTGTGTTTTGTCGTGCGCAGAGTATTGCTTTTGCCGTTTTGTTGGTGATGAGCTTTCATGGGCGGGCAGCGCCAAGCGTTAGTATCCTAGGTAACAAGATTACATTTAGTCCTTATAATATTCTCTCTAATGCTTCTGTTATAAGTAAATTTTGTTTGCCATTTTTGACTGCGGGTTTATCTGAGGGAGCTAATGCAAACGGAGCCAATAAGATAGGTCGTTATAATCTAAGCCAGGCTACAAATGAGGCAGCTATCGAAAATCAAATACTGCACAAAAATGATGAAAACTGTAATCAAGCGCTAAACGAATTATTGGAATGCTATAATAAGTATTTTGCTACTACCTCTACCCCAAAACTAGACGATGAGTCGTCATATCCTACTGGCGTTGTAGTTTCTTTGACAATTTGTGGTGCAGGGTTAATCGCCATGTCCATGGCGACGCATGAGGTATTACAATTTATCAAACAGCAGAAAAAAGCCACAAGTGAACAGGAAAAGCTAAAGCAGCATTATCCTTAGATTGAAGCATCCATGGCTGCAATTGCTGCTTTCATTTCATCGTGGCATTTTTGTGCTAAGGCTTCGGCATCATCTGGTGTCATGCCTTTAGTGGAGATAGGCGGTAAATACATCACTTTGCCAGGCTTTGGCGTTAGTTTGCCGCAGTCTATAAGGTGTGTTGAGCTTGCACAAATTGGGATGATGTCAACTTGCGCTTTGATGGCAACGGCAAAGGCACCTAGTTTAAAAGGCAAGAGTCCTTTTCCTCGGCTTCTTGTGCCTTCCGGCATAAAAGCTACATTGAGGTTTTTTGTGTGCAAGGCATGAGCGACTTGCTCCATCAGCCCCCACGCTTGTTTTTTGTTACTGCGATTGATGAATAAGTTTCCGGCTAACCAGAAAGCGGTGCCAAATAATGGGAAAAAAAGCAGCGCACGTTTACCAATAATCACTGTACGCTTAGGCCAAACTTGAGAAAAATAAAAAATATCCAGTAAATCTTGATGATTGCAGAGGTAAATAGCAGGTGTTGGGTGTTCGGGAACCTCTCCAATACAGTCGATACGAATCTTGCCGAGCCAAAATGCCGGCTTAAACCATTTTAAGATGATGTGGGTGTTATTGGGATGAAAAGGGCGAAATAGCGCAATAATATTCGCCAGCATTAAAAAAAAGATAAAGTAAGCATAAATCACAACTAAGCGTAAAAAATAAAGCATTAATCGATATCCTGATGGCGCTTAATGATGGTGTCTATAATTTGGGTCGTGGATCGACCTTGTTGCAGAGATAACACGTTAATCTGACCTTGATTTGCTAACACAATGTCACCGCCAACAACTTCGTCTAAGGTGTAGTCACCGCCTTTGACTAAAATGTCGGGTTTTAGTTTAGTCAATAAATCGCAAGGTGTGTTCTTGCTGAATGGCACAACAAAATCGACGGAAGCAAGGCTTGCTAATAAACTCATGCGATCTTCAAGTGGGTTGATCGGTCGATCATTACCTTTTAAGCGACGGATAGAGTCATCATCATTCACTGCAACGATGAGTCGGTCACCTAACGCTTTGGCTTCACTGAGATAAGCTGTGTGACCTTTATGTAAAATATCGAAACAGCCATTGGTAAACACGATTTTTTTACCTAGGCTTTTTTCAAAATTGACCACGGCCAGTAATTCATCTTCATCCATAATGGCTTCATGGCTGTGTTGATGTTGATCTAAGGCAACCTGTAAATCCAATAATGACACTTGCGCTGCGCCTAACCGGCCAACCACAATGCTAGCTGCTGTGTTAGCGAGGGCAGTGGCTTTTTCAAGCTCAATGCCAGCAGCTATGGCTGTTGCAAGGGTGGCAATAACGGTATCGCCTGCACCTGTTACATCAAAAACCTCTCGAGCGAGCGCATTGTAATGATGGTTTCCTCCGTCTTTGCGGCAAAGCATCATGCCATTTTCACTTAACGTAACAAGCAAGGCCTCAAGATCAAGTGTTTGAATAAGCGCTTGCGCTTTATCAATCAAGGTTTCTTTATCCTGGCACTTGCCTACTATGGCCTCGAATTCACTTAAATTGGGAGTGAGTAGGGTGGCCCCGTGATATCGTGAAAAGTCAGTACCCTTAGGGTCAACAATGACAGGGATGTCTAGGGTTTTAGCGCGCTGAATAATGCGTTCACAGTTTGCTAGCGTGCCTTTGTTGTAATCGGATAGGACAATCGCTTGGTAGGTGTCTAACTGGGTTATTAATGCGTCGGTTATTGATTCGCTGTTAGCCTGTGAAAAAGGGGTTTCAAAATCGGCTCGAATCATTTGCTGGTTTTGGCTGATAATTCTGAGTTTGGTAATGGTTTTTTCGTCTAGGCTTTCATGGTGCTTTTGCGTTATGCCTGCATCATCTAATAAGCGTTTGACGATTTCTCCGTTGCTATCCTTACCCAAGATACCTGCAATGCTAACCTTGGCGCCTAAGGTGCGAGCATTTAGAGCGGCATTGGCAGCACCGCCTAAGCGTTCTTGGTTGTGTTGGATATTAATAACAGGGACAGGTGCCTCAGGTGAGATACGCTGGGTGTTACCAGTCCAGTATTGATCTAGCATCACATCGCCAATAAACAAGAGTTTGGCGGATGGAAATTGACATTGGGTAAGATCGATCCGATCGATAGAAGACGTCATGTAACTCAACCTAAAAAGATTACTCGCTGTCAATCAAATGACATAAAAGATGCGCGATCATGATGTGACTTTCTTGAACAATCGCCGTTCGAGGGCTTGGAATAGATAAAGTCACATCGGCCAAGGCTTCTAATTGGCCGCCAATACCGGTTAAGGCAATGCTTTTAATCGCTTTAGATTTTGCCATCTCAACCGCTTTAATGATGTTTGCCGAGTTACCTGAAGTGGAAATCCCAATAAAGATATCGCCTGCTTGCCCTAAGCCTTGAAGTTGTCTTGAAAACACGTGCTCATAACCATAATCATTGGCAATTGCTGTCAATGCTGACGTATCTGTAGTTAAGGCAATGCCAGGCAGCGATGCTCGTTCTTTTTCAAAGCGGCCAACCAATTCTGCCGCCATATGTTGCGCATCTGCTGCACTGCCGCCATTGCCAGCAATGAGGATTTTATGGCCGCTATCTAACGCATCTCGGCAGGTTTTTGCGACGGCCGCTAGGCTTTGCATAAAATCCGGGTCATCCAGTAACGCTTGTTTAGTATGAATGCTTTCAGCGATGTGCGACTTTATTTGTTCAATCAAGGTCGTTAATCCAGCGTTTGAGTGGTGGCAGTGCTGCCTTAAGGCTAGGCACTATAAGGCTTTGCGTGGCCGGTTGTAAAGATTCAACTGTACTCTTTTCATTAACTAAAACGGGTAATTTAAGCCCGGCATTGCTCGCTGCCTCGATATCACTGAGCTTGTCTCCGATCATTAGGCTTTGTTTTGGATCAATATTAAAGCGCTTGATGGCCTGTTTTAGCATGCCAATCTTCGGTTTTCGGCATTCGCATTCGCCTGTGATACTGGGGTGGTGCGGGCAATGATAAGTGGCGGAAAGGTGGATGTGATGGGTTGTAAATGCATTGGTAATCCATTGGGTCAATCGTTGGAAATCCTCTTCGGTATAGTATCCACGAGCAATACCGGATTGGTTGGTAACCACGATAATGATAAATCCATTGTCTTGAAATAATTGGCATAATTCAAAAATGCCAGGGATAAACTCGACCTCCTCAGGTTTATAGAGGTAGTGTTTATCCACATTGATGATACCATCTCGATCGAGAAACAGGGCTCTGTTCATCGCTGTACCCTCGTCAGCGCATTGATGTTCTCCTGCAAATGAATGGGGTTAGTTGTCCCAATCACCGCAGAGCACAGGCTTTTATGCGCGAATAGGCTCTCAAATGTGGATTCAAGCATTGCCTGTTTGCCCGCTTCTGCCGTTAATGCATGGCCTGAATTAAAGATTTTTTTCAAAAGAATGCTTTTGCCAAGTTGTTCGGCAAAAGCAAATAGACTGTTTTCGTCTGTGTAATCAAGGCTTGCTGCCATCATAATGCAATCTAAATGTTCCAGCGCTTTTTGTCCGCCTTCCACTGTTTTAGTGGACATGCCTGTTGCACGAATCAAGCCTTGCTGTTTTTTCTTATCCAGCAAGGTTAACACCTCATCGTTGAGATGCGTAATATCCTGGCCATCGGAGTGGATTAACCAAATATCCAAATAGTCTGTGTGAAGCGCACGTAGGCTATTTTCAAGCTGTTTTTCAAGAGCTCTAGGATGATAATTGTACTGGCTTGTGTCATTTTGACTATTATACGATTCACCGGCCTTACTGATTAGGGTCAACGATTGGCGGCTGTGAGTTTTTTTAAGCCATTCACCTAAGCGTTGTTCTGAAAGCCCATAAGCAGGTGCTGTATCTAGCGTAGTGATGCCACTCGCTAATGCTTTTTGTAATAAGCTCGCCATTTCATCATCTGTGGGTAGCTCAAAGGCGTTAGGGTATTTAACCGATTGATTACGCCCCAATTTCACGGTGCCAAGGGCAAGGGCAGAAAGTGCAACATCAGTTTGGGCGAGAAGATTATTTAACATCATGTATACGCGTTTATGTGGGGTTTACTGCTTCGAAAGCAACCTTTGCCCAAGGTGGTGAGGCGATAGGCAGGCTGTCACCGAGACGTTTGATTTGGGTGTGTGGGGTAGCCTGTGAAGTAGCGTTTGTTTGATTGAGAAGTGCTAACACTTTATCTGCGAAGCGCGGAGCTAAGGCTAATTTGGTGGGAAACCCTGTAATAAATCCTCTCTGATTATCAAGATAAACATCATCAGGGCGAAACAGGGTCAATTGTTTTGCCTCAGCTCGATCTATCCGAAAGGTTGCCATAGGGAGTGTTTGCCAATCAATAGCGGGGACAGCTTTATTAAGCCATTGAATGGCTTTTTGCTTTTGCTCAATACTAGAAAGCGCATTGCCAGATTCGGCAAGTTCACCGCCAATATACCAGACGGTTTCATTCGCCAGCTGATGGGTTGTTACTGTCATCAGAGGTTTGCTGCCGGCCCCAATAAAATGTGCATAAACCTTGGGTAAATCGCTTTTAATCATCACCATGTGTAAAGGGCGCAGTTGCTTTTTAGTTTTGTTGAAGGTAGAAGTTTCATTGCCAGCTCCCGCCGTTTGTAAAACAAAGCGCGTATTGATCGTTACTCCGTCCAATTGATAAGTAAAGCCTTGGTCGGTAGCGGCTAAGTGATCAGATAAAAACCGGTGTTTAGTCATTAAATGGCCATAACGGCTTTTAAAATTAGTCAGCAAGCTGGGAATATCTAACACCCATTCGTGTAATTGGTAGAGGGAATCTTTTTGTGTAATGCGTTGGTAGTCAGGAGGCAGTGCATCAAGACGCACGGCAGAAGAGTAGCCAGATGCGAGTTTTGATCCTAAAAAGCTCACCAATTGGCTATCGATGCCAGTGCTGGGTACAAAATAATGGGCTTTGCTTAAAATATGGGTTTCAGTCAGTGCGGGTGAAAGCCTGCCTGCTAAATGTTGCTGCCAGAGGGTTGGCATTTGACGAATTTGCTCAGTGGCCTTGGTAATTTTGCCACCTAAAGCATATTTCAGTCCGCCATGAATAATCCCTTGAGATGCGATGGTTTGCCCTGCACCTAAGGCATCTTTTTCAAGCAATACACAGGAAAAACCCGCTTCTGTTGCTTTGGCTAATGTCCATAGACCTGCGATACCACCGCCAACAATTAACAGATCAATGTTCATGAGAAATCATCGGCAAGGTCAATAAAGTCAGCATCATCATTAAAGGATTCTTTTTTATAAAAGCCTTTATTGATTTTTTCCATAATTTCTTCGATGTTTTCGATGGTGAGTGGCTTAGTAATAAAATCATCCATGCCTGCTTCAAAGGCAAGGGTTTTATACTCAGGGTTAGAGTGCGCACTAAGCCCAATAATAACCGTCTGGTCGGCTTGCCCCTCTTGCTTTTTACGAATGGCTTTAGTCGCTTCGTAGCCGTTTAATTCAGGCATTTCGCAATCCATAAAAATCAAATCAATAAATGTCGGCGAGGATTTAAAAATATTGAGTGTTTCTATCCCATTATTGGCGATTTTAGGGAGATAGTTAAGCTTTTTCAGCATACCTACAATCACCATTTGATTGACCGTGTTATCTTCAGCAATGATGATGTTTAATAAATTGCTCTTCTGATCATGTGGCTCATCACTTTCGATACCCATCGATTTGAGAAGGCTACGGTACAACTGTAACGTTGTGGATGGGACTTCAAGCACTGTATGAATACCGCGTTTAGCCATCTCAGATTTGGTCATGGTAAAGCGTGATTTAGATAGTAAGGTGACTGTGGTGACAAAGTTATGGTCTAGATTACTTTTGCGAACCGCCAGTTGAATCTCAGGGCTTAACATGTCTTCAGAAATTAATAGTACTTGATACGTGTTATTATCACTGAGTAAGATCTCTGCAACTTTTTCTTTAGAGGTGACAATTTTACAGATCATGCCCCAGGATTCGGTTAAGGATTTAACCACGTGAATATAATCCGGGTGATTGTCGCACAGAAGAATGCGTCTACCGGATAAAATTTTTGAACGATCGGTGAGTGTGACCAATTCTTTTTTGTGGGGTTTTAGCAATCTTGCTGTAAACCAAAATGTTGTGCTGTGCTGTTGCTCATTGATGTCGATACCAAAGTCGCCTTGCATTAACTCTACCAGTTGTTGACTAAGTGTTAGCCCCAGTTCCTGGCCCTTATTTTTTTTGGTGCGCTCTTCATGAAAGGGTTGAAGCAGGCTATCGCGCTCTTGTTCAGACATTAATAGCCCTTTGCTAATGATTTCGATCCGAATCTCAAGGCTGTTAACCGTTGATTTACCAGTTTGGAAAACATGAAGCAATACGCTGCAACCTTTAGATAAACTAAAGGCGTTGTTTAATAAGTTAATGGTCACTTGTCGTATTTTTGGAGCGTCACCTTTTAATTGCAGTTGTGTCTCGGGTTCAATATAGCCTGCAAAATTTAACTTTAATTCGGTTGCTTTAAGCGCTGAGATGGTAATGCAGTCATCGATAATACGCTCAAGGTTAAAGATTTTTGACTCCAGCTCCATCTTGCCGGATTCAATTTTTGAATAATCCATCAGGTCATTTATCACATTAAGCAGTGATTTTGCTGATTTATTGATGGAGGACACCAAATGGTGTTGGTGTTGATCTAGCTGGGTGTCTTCGAGTAGCTCTGTCATTCCCAAGACGCCATTCATCGGTGTGCGAATTTGATGGCTCATGGTTGCCAAAAATTCACTTTTGGCTCGGCTCTCAATTTTGGCTTCGTCGGCTTGTTGTTCTAACTGCACTTCATTGAGTTTACTTTTATAAACCTCAATATTGGTTTGTGCTTTCTCCTCTGTGAGTTTTATGAGCTGGTGTGAGGTTTTTAGTTTTTCGTTGTGTAATAACCGCATTTTATCAGCTAGGGCAAATGCAAAGACCAAAATCATGGATGCATTGCCAATAGAAGCATAACTGAATGCCCATCGGTTCCAAGAGACTAACCCTACGCTTGAGACGAAATCAAAGATAAAGCCCAACGTACATAAAAAGATGGCTAACGAAAAAAATCCAGCGGAAGTGACCCCGTGATTACGAATGAATAAGCCACAAAAAATCACAAAGAAATAAAAGAAAATGATGATCAACATCAGCTGTGGAGAAAAAATAATAGGATCATCGCTCACACCTAAGACTAAAATAGCCAATGATGCTAAGGCACCAAAACCCAAGAGCGCACGATGAAGCGCGACCGACCAGCGTTTGATATTAAGAAATGAGATAGCAAAAAAACATAAGCACAAGCACATACAGGCGGTGACAAAGGCATAAAGCGGCGTTTTAGGCCAGTTGCTTTCGCTGGCAACAAATTGAAAGAAATGCCCCTCGTGCATGGAGATAAATAAGCCAGTAAACGAGCCAAACAAAACAAAGAGTAAATGATTGCGCTCGCGGATTGATAGGTATATGAAAAGGTTATAAAGCACTATCATTAACAGTGCGCCATAAATCATACCGAAAAAGACAATTTCTTTGGATTTTGCTTGTTGCAACTCCTGACGATCCCAGAGTTTGAGCTTAAGAACTCGAGTATAAGAATGATCAATATCAAACAATAAAGTCAGAGTTTCATCGGGTTCGAGGTTGACAGGATAAATAATGCGTCGATAGTTAATCGGGCGTTTAGCAAATTCATGGTTTGTACCAATATCAAGAATTTGCGGTTCTACACCATGGTCATCAATTAAGGCATAAATATCCATAGAGGTGACAGGAAAAGCAAACTCAACTAAAGGGGTTTGAGGCTCATGGGTTAAATTTGTGAAGGTTACCTTTAGCCAAGTATGACCTTGTTTGGCCGGGATGCGCGTGGTGAGGTTATCGATGGGCAGCCAATGAATAAT
>JAPOUS010000161.1 GCA_026708525.1 Cellvibrionales bacterium | reverse complement strand
TTAATATCGAATACCTAAATAGTGGTTAAATTTGATTAGGTGGAGTGTGTAATGAAATTCCGAAATAACGCCTTGTTGCTCATCATATTTATGATGTTGTCCTGTCTTAGTTATTCAGCAGATATATTGCCATCAACAATGAGAGAAAAAGTCTATATTTTCTTCTCTAACGAAGAGGATATGGCAGGCAAAAATTATATACAAGAAAGAAAAGATCAAAAATACTTAGTTACTTATTCAGCTGATGAGTATTTTATGATGCACTTAGGAACAGATAACCTACACCAAGGTGGTTACGAATATTTTCTGAAAACAGGCTACCACGGTCTTCCTTGGGGTATTATAAGTCACAATATCAACGTAGACGATAAAGGCGAAGTATTTTATTTATTAATGGTTCCCCACGATAGTATGTCTGGGGTGTATCTAGCGGTAGGTTATAGTAAACCGGAATGCGATAAAGAAGATGGGATGGATATCAATAGTCGCCTTAACCTGCCTTCTCCTGAAGAAATAATGGCAATGACCGGCTCAGAGGCTCGTTGTCCAGAGACTAGTGGCCCAGAAACTGTTGTTCCAGAAACTAAGTTATGCCCAAGTAAAAAAGGCATTTATGAGAAAAAGAAAAAGAATTACTACATGCATTCAGGAACCTATAAGCGTTTATTCTGATCTTTAAAAGGGTTGATAGGATATTGACCCTTTCTCTTTCTCTATTGGATTGATATATGGTTGCTAAGTATATAATTTCATGTTGCTATGTTATATTGCTTAAAGCCTTGGTTATCTTTTATAGCCTACACATATCGTTTAGTTTTTCTATTTCTCCTACATTACGTCACGATATCTCGTTTTCTGTCGATGCTATTGATCAATATTATTTAAAGGCGTTAAGCTTAAGTTCAACGACCTATTTACGTTGCTGGTATCGAACAGGGGGTAGCCATAATGACCCTTCAACCGCTTGGGTATGGGGTCGAGATAGTCAAGGTGAATATTATAAATTGACAGGCTACTGGTACAACGCGGTTGAATCGAAAAATATGTTTTACACGGATGTCTCAAGGCTTGATGTTGAAAGCGCTTGCATTAATGCTGTTCCTTCATGGGTAAATCACCAAGATATTATTTATTTCGCGGCTGATCATCACTATTCCTATAATGATACTATTTGGTTTAATGATAAAGCAAATGTCAGCCGTATTAATAAGATGGTGTCTTTTGGCGATAGTCTGTCAGACACAGGTAATATGTTTAATGCCTCCGATTGGGATTTTCCAAATCCACATTCTTGGTTTGTCGGCCACTTTTCTAATGGTCGCGTATGGACTGAATATCTAGCCCTCAGTCGTCGCATACCGCTTTATAATTGGGCAGTCGGAGGCGCTGCCGGTCGAAATGAATATGGTTTGATTACTGGTATCCATGCCCAAGTAAAATCTTATTTAGATTATATGCATTTTGTGAAGAATTTTAACTATGAAAGCGTCCTTTTTACTATGGAATTTGGCTTAAATGATTTCATGAATTACGATCGTGAGCTTTCGGATGTGCAAGAAGATTTTTCTAATGCGCTGAATGAAATTATTCGGGCGGGTGCGAAAAATATACTGCTGTTAACTTTACCTGACGCAACTGTTGCGCCTCAATTTCAATATAAGACGTTAGAAAAAAAGAATCGAATTAGAAGTCAGATAGAAAATTTTAATATGACTATCAAAGAAACGGTCAAACGCTATAATCGAGAAAAAGTACATATTGAGTTATTTGATACCGCTAAAGTGCTATCGGATTTAATTGATCAGGCACTTGAAAAGGGCTTTGTGAATGTCAAGGAGCCCTGCTTGGATATTCATAGGGATGATCCAATCGATTATTTGTCAGAACACGATTTGACTGATGCCTGTAAACTCCATGGTGCAGATAAATATATCTTTTGGGGCGTTACACATCCTACGACAGCAACGTATCGTTATATCTCAGACCGGATAAACCAAGAATCTATGCAGCATTTTATTTTTGAACAATGACATAGGTTGTTTATTAGTATCTATCCTGCACATGATGTCAATAGTATTCTAGAAATAGAGCTAGGCGCTTTTTATGCTCTATGTAAGCATGGCTACGTTTTGAATAATGATTTAATTAAGGGCATCTCTAATAATTGATTTTGAGGTTCTGCGCTAAATTTCAAGGTT
>JAPOUS010000209.1 GCA_026708525.1 Cellvibrionales bacterium | reverse complement strand
GCTACGAGCGCTATATTATTCACACTTCTTAGCGACTAGCAAAAACGACTATTTATTTACTAGTAAATTGATGATTTGGTCGGGGTAGAGAGATTTGAACTCCCGACATCCTGCACCCAAAGCAGGCGCGCTACCAGACTGCGCTATACCCCGATTTCAACCAGATAAACTGGCCTCATCAATTGAGCGCTGCATGATAAGGATCAAAACGAATTGAGTCAACTATTTTTCATAAAAAAATGGTCAATTTAAGATAAAACCTTTTATTGATCAATAGTTAAGCAACACCCCAAGAATGAATACCCCCCTTTATCATCATTAAGAAAAGTAGAATGTCTGTTTTAAAATAGACTACCCTTTAGCTTCTATGAGAAAATGCTGCGTTTTTACACTAGAGAGCCCTAACTAGAGAATCCTATGAGTCTATTACTGGATGGCAAAGCGGTTGCCAAAGAAACAGAAGCAGCCCTGCAAACGCGTGTTCAACAACTCAAAGAGAAGAGTCAAGGTCGCACCCCTATTCTAGCCACTATCTTAGTCGGTGATGATCCTTCGTCTGCCACTTATGTGAAAATGAAAGGTAATGCATGTGAGCGGGTCGGCATGCAATCACTCAAGGTAGAACTACCAAAAGAGACAACCACTGACCAATTGCTTGGGAAAATTGACGAACTCAACGCCAATCCCGACGTGCATGGCATTTTATTGCAACACCCTGTGCCTGCTCAAATTGATGAAAGAGCCTGTTTTGATGCTATCGACCTTGATAAAGATGTTGATGGCGTCACCTGTTTAGGCTTTGGACGTATGGCTATGGGCGAAGAAGCCTACGGTTGTGCAACACCCAAGGGCATTATGCGCCTTTTAGCCCATTATAATATGGATCTTGAAGGGTTACATGCCGTAGTTGTCGGTCGCTCGCCTATTCTTGGTAAGCCTATGGCTGCTATGTTACTTGAAGCGAATGCCACCGTAACCGTCTGCCACTCACGAACAAAAAATCTTCCTGAGCTAATAAAACAGGCCGATCTTGTCGTAGGTGCCCTAGGCAAACCTGAATTTATTAAAGCTGACTGGATTAAAGATGGCGCTATCGTCGTCGATGCCGGTTACCATGTAGGCGGCATTGGCGACATCGAAATCGAAGGCATTAAAGATCGCTGCAAAGCCTATACTCCCGTTCCAGGCGGCGTTGGCCCTATGACCATCAATACCTTAATCCTGCAATCAGTAGAGGCTGGCGAGAAAGCAATTAAAAGCTAATCATTACTCAAAAACTCCATTTTCCGAGATTCGCTGAGGGTTATCAGGTAGCCTCAGCATCTTCGTTTACGTATTGATAAAAGGCATCTGTTGCCTCTCTACCCGAGAGGCCATTGGCTCCAAAAAATTCTTCATCATGACCTAAATACTTTATTTCCTGTGGCGAAAAAACCGACTCAGGTTGCATTTTTTGGATGACAGAGAAAATCTCTTCCGCTTTCATGCCAGGGATTAGGCTAGCTCTAAATTTCTGGATCCAAGTATGCTGCTCTTTTGAGAATTCATTGATTAACTGATGGGCTTTTTCGGAGCCAGCCACCAAGCTATGTTGAGATTCTTCCACCGAACGCTCAATAATGTCGCCGACTGTATGTTCCGTTAAATCATTATGAAACATCGAACCTACAACTTCCTCTGTCATAGTGGATGCCGCCATCTCTGGATTAGTTACCACAGGACTGCCTGCGACTGCAATAGAAGAGTCTACTGTACCCTCACCCTCTTGAGGGAATGAGATTACCATAGCTGCTAGGCTGGAATCACTCGATGCAGCAATAAACTTAGATAGCCGGCCAACCATAGTGGCAACTTTTGGCGCGACAGCAACAGCGCCATCTGCCATAGCAAGCACACCCAGCGCCATACTCGTAATATGTAAGGCTTCAGCAGCTTCTTTATTGCCAGAATCCAGTGCCATTTGAGATCCCATCATCGCCATGCCAGACAGGGAGGTTGTAACTCCGGCCCCTACACCTGCTGCCGCCGAAAGGGTTAACGATGCACCACCTGTTGGCACCGCAAAAATAGCGCCAATGATACCCAACACAGTGAACCCTGAACCCAATCCATAACTTAATCCTTGTTCAGCATTATGCCCAGTAGGATCAATCAAAGACACAGGGTTACCTTTGGCATAATTATATCGGTTAGTAACACGATAAGTATCC
>JAPOUS010000342.1 GCA_026708525.1 Cellvibrionales bacterium | reverse complement strand
GAATTACGCATTCTCATCAATTCCCTCTTTAAAGCCTTGCCTCAGTTGGGCTACGTATGCTTGTTGATGTTTATTATCTTCTATATCTATGCAGCCATTGGCAGCCTGTTTTTTCATGATATTAATATCAAGCTTTGGGGGAATATTGGCATATCGCTACTCACTCTCTTTCGTATTATGACCTTCGAGGACTGGACAGATATCATGTACGAAACGATGGAAGAATACCCTCTCAGCTGGATCTTTTATTTAAGCTTTTTGTTCTTCACAGCCTTTGCTTTTTTGAATATGGTGATAGGCATCGTCGTGAATGTCATGGAAGATGAAAAAAACAAATCCAATGAAGAAGAAGCCAATACCGAAGACATCTCACATGCACAATTAGTCAAAGAGATACAGTCGTTAAAAAAACACCTAGAGAAATTTGAGTCAAAACAATAAAACCATGCCAAAAAACGGAATGCGTTTATTTATCGTAAACTGTTTGACATAGACAACTAAATTCGGTTTATTATAACCCAAAGTATCCGTAGGAGAATGAAGGGTTTTATGGCCGAATTTATCAGTAAAGATGATCAACACTCACATGCCTTAATGGCCCCAGAACAACAATTACCTAAGCAGCTTTATTTAATTCCCACCCCTTCTCGCCCCTTTTTCCCCGGTCAGTTGCAGCCTATTTTGGTAAATACTGACCCATGGGGGTCAACCCTCAAAGCCATTATTGATAATGATCAGATGATATTCGGGTTGATTTATTCAGCAGATGATGAACAAAACAAAGTTTCACACGAGCACTTTGCTTACACAGGGTGTGCTGTGCGCATGATGAACCCAGTACAAGATGATAAGCATGTACAGATTGTCGCTAAAGGCCTTAACCGATTTCGAATTACTAAATGGCTCTCTGAAAAGCCGCCTTACCTTGTTGAAGTCTCTTACCCGAAAGAGCCAAAAGATGAATCAGATGAGTTAAAAGCCTATGGCATGTCTATCATCAACGCCATTAAAGAATTGGTTGCTCTTAATCCTTTGTATGGTGAAGAACTCAAACAATATTTTAAATACTTTAATCCCAGCGCCCCTTCGCCATTGACTGACTTTGCTGCGGCAATTACCACAGCTAAAGGAGATGATCTTCAACAAGTACTGGATACGGTAGCATTAATTCCTAGAATGCAACTGGTTTTGCCGTTAATTACACGTGAAATTGAAGTTGCAAAGCTTCAACACGAAATCACCGATGAGGTGAATGAGCAAGTTAACAAACACCAGCGAGAATTCTTTTTAAAAGAGCAAATAAAAGTGATTCAAAAAGAGCTTGGTATTAGCAAAGATGATCGCCAAGCTGACCTTGATCGCTTTAGTGAGCGTATTGAAGGAAAAGTATTACCTGTAGAGGCCAAGGATAAATTGCAGGAAGAAATGGATAAACTGGCAATTTTAGAAACCGGGTCGCCTGAATACGCCGTTACCCGAAACTATCTTGATTGGCTTACACTGTTACCTTGGGGTATTAGCGCTGAAAGTGAGATTGATCTTATTAATGCTAGAAAAATTCTGGATGCTGATCATGATGCGCTTGATGATGTCAAAGACCGTATCATTGAATTTTTAGCGGTTGCCCATTACAAGGGGGAGGTTTCAGGGTCAATTATACTATTGGTTGGCCCGCCAGGTGTCGGCAAAACCTCCATTGGCAAATCGGTAGCACGTGCATTAAACCGGCCTTTCTATCGCTTCAGTGTCGGAGGCATGCGTGATGAGGCTGAAATAAAAGGTCATCGACGCACTTATATAGGTGCTTTACCAGGCAAGCTTATTCAGGCGTTAAAAGAGGTTAAAGTCGACAACCCTGTAATCATGCTAGATGAGGTAGATAAAATTGGTAATTCCTATCATGGAGATCCGGCTTCTGCCTTGCTCGAGGTGTTAGATCCTGAGCAAAATAGCCAGTTTGTCGATCATTTTATGGATGTTAAAGTAGACTTATCCAATGTCCTTTTTCTTTGCACCGCAAATCAGCTAGATACCATACCCCCTGCGCTATTGGATCGAATGGATGTTATTCGTTTATCCGGCTACATTCTTGAAGAAAAAATCGCCATTGCTAAAAAACACCTTATCCCTAAAAACTTGAATGACTTACACCTCACTAAAACTCAATTTAAATTTCAAGATGCTGCGGTTAGAACCATGATTGAGAATTACGC
>JAPOUS010000120.1 GCA_026708525.1 Cellvibrionales bacterium | reverse complement strand
AGGTGCAGTAAGGGATCTGCTGCTTGGCGCAAAACCAAGGGATTACGATATTATAACCACTGCGATACCCAAACAGCTAAGAAAAGCTTACAAGATTAAATACATAAATGCATCACATCCTGTGTATATATTACGCATTGGGCGTCATGATATTGAGATCAGTTGCGTAGATAAGCCATGCAATCATGAACAATCGTTTTTATTAGATACCCTTCGTAGAGACTGCACAATCAATGCGATGTATTTTAATCCGCTGACTAAGTCGTTACTAGATCCTCTTAACGCATACAGTGACATACAGAACAGGATAGTTCGATTCATTGATCACGATATAGTGCCAACCGATCCAATCAGGATTATTAGAGCATTGCATCTATCAGCAAAAACAGGATTCAGCATTGAGGATAAAACAAGCTGCACTATCCGTACTATTCGCCGTAACGCGAACATTAAGATAAATGCTAATAAGCTTACTCATTACCTTAAACGAGTTATTTTTAGCGGCCATGCTGCTGATACATTCAAGCTGTTCAAGCAATACAACATCAGACAACCATTTATATTGTTAACCCCTAATAATATTAACGATAAAGCACTATTGAGCATTATGCAGAAAATGGATGCAGATTCAGCCAAATCACTATCCAACTTTTATTTGTACTTGCTCGAAGCTTTGGGACCGACTTGTGTTCAGGAAGCTCACAAGGCATTGTCAAAGGTGTTTAAAACCACCTGTTGCTTATTGCCAAAATACCGACGGCAAGAGTATAGAAATAAGACTATTCAGAAGTGGATTAAAGCATCTTGAGCGTACCTTGTAACGCTAAGTAAGGTAAACGTACCTTTTAGCGTTACCGTACCCTCTTAAACCCTCTAAACCACAGTGGTTCCAAATCCACTTAACCATACAAACGAAACATAAGGACAAATGTATGAAAACAACGTATCAATCGAACAGCTCGCACCGCTCATATGCAGTAGTGCATAAACAAAGCCAACTAGTAACAGATATTGTTCACGGTAAGATCCAAAAATCAACTATCCACTGCAAGCATATTGCCGAGACTGCCATAAGCAAAATTTACCCTTTGTCAGAACAGTACCTGAAAGAAGCTTATCGTTTATTCGACAAACCAGATTGCGCGAAGTCACAACATGCTTTAACGCATTTAGCATTAACAGGTAAGCCAATAGATTCAGGTAAAGGCAGACCATTAAGAAATGTAAAGTCAGAAAAATTTAAATCAGATAAACAAGCAGCAATAGACTATGTGCTAGCTGGTGGATCATATAAAACAGCCTGTACACGGTTTGATGTAAATCTTGGCTCTTTAAGAAGCTGGATCTCTAAAGAGAAACGACTTTTAGCTTAACCGTAACGCTAATTAAGGTAAACGTACCTTTTAGCGCGTTTAACTATCGTTAAAGCCTCTAAACAAAGTACTCAAAATATGTGAGTCAATGCTGTTAAGAACACCGCGTAAGAAATTACAAGGAGCAAGAATGCAAGAAACCATCGATGCCAATTACACCAACACCAAAAACAACGAATTGCCCGATAAGCAAACCATTGCTGCAATTAAACAATACCTGTACACCAAAAAGAACAAATGCGAAAAGGAAGGTATCGGATTCGAGCTATCAGTTCAGGATGTTTGCACCCTACTCCAAAAAGCAGGGATTAACTTCAGTGATGTTGGCAGAAGAAAGGATCAGTACTGCCTCGGTCGGCGAACCAACAGCACTAACAAGGCATACATAATTGATAGTTCATTACCTTACACACTGGAAACGTGTCGATTTATCACGAACTCTGACAATGTTCGAGAAGGCAAAATTGGCTTACCAAGAACCAACGAAACCAAAAATAAAATATCCGATGGCATGAAAGGCAATCGCAATCGATTAGGTCATACAAACACCGATGAACATAATCGACGAATATCAAAAGGTGTTAAGACGTATTGGAGCAAACGAAATGACAAGAATCAGAAAAGCAAACTGTAGTATTAAAGATGATGCCGAAACCAGCATGAAAGAATGGGAAAACGAGATAATGCAAAAGGAGAGTAAAAAAGCAAACCTTGAAGAAAAGAAAATGTCAGATGAAGACTTTAGCCGTTTAGAAAATACACAGCGCTATAAACCTGCCGCATTTAGGGCACCTCGAATAATAGGTAAATTGCCGAATTAAAATAAATGACGATGATTCGC
>JAPOUS010000271.1 GCA_026708525.1 Cellvibrionales bacterium | reverse complement strand
GAAAAAATTCAACCATCAGGGCTTGTCGTGATTTGAGCCATTGTTCTACCAGTTTTTCAACTTCGAGAAATATGGCTTGCTTTTGCTGCTCATTCGGCGTCATAGCAAATTCCTTCTTGGCAAATCGTAAAGGGTTAAAAAAGCAATGACATGTCCATTTGTCATTTTAGCTAATAGATAACCACTGTTTAAATCATGCCAGTACAAAAAAAATTTTCCAGTCATTATAGAGATAAATAGAGAATAAGCGCGAATTACTTATTCTTTTGTTTATTTAACATCGTTAAAACGTATTCTTTGGCTTTTTTTTGAATAATTGTTTTAAGGTAAAAAAGGCGATGATAATAAACCATAATAAGGACCACTCGGCAACATTAAGCCCCAGGAATGACCATACCGCTTCAGCGCAGTTTCCATCGCCTGCAAACATCGCGTTGATGACATCCGCCAAAGGAAATTCTTGAATAAGGTAACTTAAGTCTGGCCCGCATGCGGGAATTTTATCTTCAGGTAAGTGTTGAATCCATATTTGACGCCCTGCTAGCAGCGCACCCAAAAGTGCAGTTAAAAAAAGAACAAGATAGGTTTTAGGGTACATTTTAGCGGGAGTTGCAAAAAATAAACCCAGTAACGATATCATGCAAATGATGCCAAAACAGATGCGTTGTGTCATGCACAGAGGGCATGGAATTAAGTGATAATAATATTCTAAAAAATATCCGAATCCTAGAAGACCTGTTGTAACGATAAATAGAAGAAGAAAGCCAGCTTTGTGATTAAGCCCTTGGACAATCATTGGCGTAAATACCTCTTGATCTTGTTAGCAATTAATATTGTGAGTAATAGTTTTCTAGGTAATGTGTAAAGTCAACGGTGTCATTTTTTTCTATGATGCTTTGTTGTACCAATGAATTAACCGCAGCATCTTCAAATGCTTTTCTGCTAATCTCTGACAGCGTTGATTGCGAAAAATACGCGTGCCATTGTGCATTTTTTTTATGAATAAAGGTAGTGTAGTCGCCATATTCCCTTAGTGCGTCTATGGTTTTCGCTGATGGCGTGAGCTCAGGGTTGTCAATTTTTTGTCGTTGCTGCTTAAGGTTGTCTTGATAGGGGGATTTTGCCTGTAGTTTATCTAAAAATTGAGCAAGTGGTTCCAGCATGTCGATAAGTTCCATTGCGAGTGACTTGAAGGGTTTTTCAAGGCCATTATCTCTTGCATCTCTCATGGTTAAGTCGGGCTGTCTGCCGTAATGGATAATGCGTTGCAAATTATCTTGTGTCATTTGGCAGGTTTCTAGGGAGAAGTCTGGGCTGTCCATCAAGACACAGGCGAGCAATAATAAATCTAAAAATATCAGCGTTTCTTCATCAAGCCCCATGGGTTTAAACGGGTCAATGTCAACACATCGCACTTCAACATATTCAACACCTGCTCGGGCTAATGCATTGACAGGCGCCTCGCCGGAGGCCGTTACGCGTTTGGGCCTGATGGGGCTATAGAATTCGTTTTCGATTTGTAATAAGGAGGTGTTGAGTTGATGGGGGTTGCCTTGAGAGTTTAAAAGGCCCAGTGCTTCATAGCGTGAGTAAGGCTCCTTTATGGCCAGGCGAAGGGAGTCGATATAGTTATCTAAGTGATTGTAGCAAACATAGAGCCCTTTTTGCGCTTCACTGGTATAGCCAATATCGCTCATGCGTAAAGACGTTGCATAAGGTAAATAGCAGGTATGGTTAAGCTTTAAGACATCGGAATGCAGGTAATGGTCTTTAGGTAAAAAACTTTCATCAAAGGCAGGGGTTGCACCGAAAAGATAAACAAATAAAGGCGCAACCCGCTGAAAATTTCGAATCAACCCGAAATATTGTTCGGTTTTAAATTCCATGGCGCTATCTGTGTTGCCCAGATACTTTTGATAATGCACAAAAAATTTATCGCTTAATGAAAAGTTATAATGAATGCCACTAATGGTTTGCATCTTGTCGTTATAGCGGATTTTCAACCCTTCGCGGTAGGTTGATTTCATCTTGGCAACATTGGATGTGCCGAATTGCGCAATGGGAATCGGGCGATTATCTGGCAGTTCAGGAGGCATACTGCCCGCCCAAAGTACTTCATTTTGATTGTGAATGCCCATATAGGCAAATTGATGAATTTTATAAAGGTCATAAAGACAGGTATCAATCCGGGGATGGACTTGCGTAATAAATTCTAATTGCGCTTCGGAGAAATCGGTTGTGATCTGCGAGTGACTTAGCGCAGAGCCTAGGCTTTTGGGGTGTGGGGTTTGAGCGATTAAGTGATCTTCAGCCGTGCGCAAAGATTCGCGCTCAATTCCTCGAAATTGGGTGGCCAGTGAAGAGATAAAAGCCGGATTTTGTTCAATGTCTTTGAGCGTTTCCAGAAGGGTAGCCACAATGATTCCTTATTATAGAGTGAATCTTAAGAGATATTGGCTATTTTGCACCGCAGGCTTCGTGCGTGCAAATAAAGGTACAAATTGAGTGGAAAATGCCAATGGGGTTTAACTGGAAAGAAAGGCATTGAGTAAGTACACTGCCTTATTTACTTGCATGCAAAAGGTTTGAGTCGATGGTAGATATGAGCGCGGATGGCATTGAGCAATTATCGCTTAAGGAATATACAGAACGTGCCTATTTAGACTATTCAATGTACGTCATTAAAGATCGTGCATTGCCGCATATCGCTGATGGGCTTAAGCCCGTCCAGCGGCGTATTATTTATGCGATGAGTGAATTGGGGCTTAATGCTAATAGCAAACACAAAAAATCAGCAAGAACCGTCGGTGATGTGATTGGTAAATTTCATCCGCATGGTGATACAGCTGCATATGAAGCGATGGTGTTGATGGCACAGCCTTTTTCTTATCGCTACCCCTTAATTGATGGGCAAGGCAACTGGGGGGCGCCGGATGATCCAAAATCTTTTGCCGCCATGCGTTACACCGAGTCTCGTTTGGCGCCGTTTTCTCAGGTTTTATTAAGTGAATTAGGGCAAGGTACTGTTGATTGGCAGCCAAATTTTGATGGCACACTAGAAGAGCCTAAAGTATTGCCCGCGCAAGTGCCTCACATTTTACTCAATGGCACCATGGGAATCGCTGTGGGTATGGCTACAGATATTCCGCCCCATAATGTCACCGAGGTATTAAATGCCTGTATTGCAATTTTAGATAGTGGCAAAAAATTAAGCCTTGATGATTTGATGGAGCATATCCAAGGGCCAGATTACCCGACGGGAGCTGAGATTATCTCAACGCCAGCAGAAATGAAGGGTATCTACTCAACCGGTAAAGGTTCGGTCAAAATGCGCGCCGTTTATACCGTTGAAAATGGTGAAATTATTATTACCGACCTGCCGTATCAATGTTCGGGAGCAAAGGTGTTAGAGCAAGTGGCAGCTCAAATGCAAGCCAAAAAATTGCCGATGGTGAGCGATCTTCGGGATGAATCCGATCATGAAAACCCTACTCGGTTAGTGATTGAGCCTAAATCCAATCGCGTAGACGCTGATTCGGTGATGAGCCATTTGTTTGCTACCACAGATCTTGAAAAAAATTACCGTGTTAATCTCAATATGATTGGCCTTAACGGTAAACCGCAAGTCAAAGGGTTAGAATTGCTTTTAAACGAATGGGTTGGTTTTCGGATTGAAACAACTCAGCGCAGGTTGAATTTCCGTCTCGATAAAATTAATAAGCGATTGCACTTGTTAGAAGGTTTGTTGATTGCATTCTTAAATTTGGATGAAGTGATTCGTATCATTCGAGAGGAAGAGAACCCCAAAGAAGAGTTGATGGCTCAATTCGATCTCTCTGAAATGCAAGCCGATTATATTTTGGATACTCGATTACGCCAGTTAGCTCGCCTTGAGGAAATGAAAATTAAAGACGAGCAATCAAAACTTGAAGAAGAAAAAGCTGGCATTGAAAAAGTCTTAAGCTCTGAGCGCCGACTCAAAACATTCGTTAAAAAAGAACTCCAGCAAACAGCTAAAGACTATGGCGATGCTCGAAGATCGCCAATTGTTGCGCGTGAAGATTCTAAAGCGATCAGTGAAGCCGATTTGATCAGTGCTGACCCTGTGACTGTGGTTGTGTCCAGCAAAGGATGGATTCGTGCAGCCAAAGGTCATGAAGTGGATGCCGAAGGGTTATCCTACAAATCAGGTGATGGCTACTTGTGCGCAGCCCAAGGTAAGTCGAATCAACAAGTGGCTATTCTTGACTCGACTGGGCGAAGTTACGGTATCCCGGCGCATACCCTGCCTTCGGCGCGAGGGCAGGGCGAGCCCTTATCTGGCCGCATTAATATTCCTTCAGGTGCCGAGGTGATTGGTGCCTTAATGGCAGGGGATGATGAACATTATCTCTTTGCAACGGATGCCGGTTACGGATTTTTTGCCAAGTTTGCCGATATGTTGACCAAAAATAAATCCGGTAAGGCATTGGTGAGTATTCCTAAGGGTGCTAAAATTCTGCCGCCCTCTAAAGTGGATGCAGATCAAGAGCAATATGTGGTGGCGGTCAGTAACGAGGGGCGTTTATTGCTATTTAGAGCGGATGAATTGCCCACGCTAGGTAAAGGCAAAGGTAACAAAATTATTAATATTCCCGCTGCACGAGTACAGTCGCGGGATGAATTTATGATTAGTGTGTTGTTGTTGTCTGAGGGCCAAACGCTGATTGTTCGCGCTGGAAGACGTAAGTTAAAGCTTAATGCAGGCGAGCTTGAGCATTATGTGGGTGAGCGAGGCAGGCGAGGCAACAAACTGCCGAGGGGCTTCCAAAAAGTGGATGAGATATTCATCGACGAATAAATTAACAATAAAGAAACAGTACCATGTCAGATAATATTCCTGTCGATCTTGAGATTATTAAGGCTGATGCGCCTTATTACTTTACCCTGGTATCAAGAAAGGCTCTAAGCAGCGTATCCAAGCAACAAGAAAATGCGGTGGCGTTTCTTTCTGAGCAAGGTTTAACGACTGAGCAAATCGTTGTTAAACAAACGGCTGTTTCAGATAAGTATGATGTGTTGATATTTGCATTATCAGGGCAGTGCGAAAATTTATCGGCGTTAAAAACAGGGATACTTAAGGTCGCTGAAGCACATCAGTTTGATGGCTTTTTTCAATCTAATGACAGCTTTCATACCCAATGGAAGCTTGCATGTTTTGACATGGATTCCACGCTGATTCAATGCGAAGTGATTGATGAGCTAGCAAAAGCTTGGGGCATTGGCGATAAGGTTGCTGATATTACTGAGCGTGCCATGCAAGGTGAATTAGATTTTAAGGCAAGTTTTACGGAGCGTTTGGCGCTTCTTGAAGGGTTATCCGAAGATGTGTTGCAGGGCATCGCTCGCGACTTGCCTATTACGGAAGGTTTGTCGGAGCTAATGACCGCTTTTAAAGCGAAAGGCATTAAAACGGCGATATTCTCAGGAGGCTTTACTTATTTTGCTGAACACCTTAAAGCGCGATTTGGCTTTGATAGCATTGATGCCAATAATCTGGCAATTGAAGGCGGCAAGGTGACAGGTAAAGTGCAAGGTGAAATTGTAGACGCCCAAAAGAAAGCCCAGTTGTTACATGAAAAGGCAGATGGCTTAGGTGTTTCTGCTGATCAAGTGATAGCGGTAGGTGATGGTGCTAACGATTTATTAATGCTGGCTGAGGCAGGCTTAGGTGTCGCGTTTTGGGCTAAACCTATCGTGAAAGCAAAAGCGGATTATTCGCTTACTGATTGTGGGTTGGATGCACTTATTGCGGTGCTTTAAGCTGCTCTTTAAGCGCCCACTCGATATGTTCGCGTGCTATGTCTGATAACGCTATCTCACTCAGGCGCTGAGTGAGTGCGTTAATGATCTCTTTTGAGGTATCTGCATTACCTAGTCCTACCGCCAGATTTCTTAGCCACTGTTGGTAGCCAATTCGTCTGATAGGCGAGCCTTCTGTCCTGCTCAAAAATTCGGCTTCTGACCATAAAAATAAGGTCAGTAATGCTTCTTTATCTAAGTTATTCCTTGCGTAAAAATCTCTCTCTTGTGTGCGTTGATTAAATTTATTCCATGGGCAGACGATTTGGCAGTCATCACAGCCATAGACCCGATTGCCTATTTTTTTGCGCAAATCGTTAGGGATGCTGCCTTTAAATTCGATGGTTAAGTAAGAAATGCATTTTTTTGCATCCAACTTGTGCGCCGAAGTGAAGGCGTTGGTGGGACAGGCAGTCAAGCAGGCAGTACAGCTGCCGCAGTGAAGTGCCGGGTCTTGATGTTCCGTGAGCGGTAACGGGATATCGGTAAGAATTTCGCCAAGAAAAAAATAAGACCCTGCTTTTTTATTGATCAGCATGGTGTTTTTGCCAATCCAGCCAAGGCCAGCTTTTTCTGCCAAGGCCCGCTCAAGTACGGGAGCACTATCGACAAAAGCTCGTTGGGTAAGGTGCTGCTCACTAAAATCTTCAATCTGCCCGGCGATTTTGGCAAGTCGTTTACGCATAAGCTTATGATAATCGCGCCCCAAAGCATATCGAGAGATATACGCTTTATTGGTTGAGGCCAGCACTTCCGGCATTCGTTGCTTTTCATTTTCGGGCAAGTAATCCATGCGAAAACTAATCACACGAAGCGTGCCTTCCAATAACTTTGATGGATCAAGGCGTTTATCAAGGTTTCGTTGCATATAGCCCATTTCACCTTGATAATGCGCATCAAGCCACTGCTCGACATAAGGTCGATAATGGCTTAAATCACAATCGGTGATACCGACTTGCTGAAAGCCCGAGTCCTGCGCCCAGCCCTGGATGTGATTGGCGAGTTGATTGAGATGATCTTGCTGCATTAATGAGGGTCTACATTGAATGATGCAATTATATACAGCACAAGACAGTAAGCAATGCGATGCGCAATTAATTGCTGGTGGGATTCCGGCATTTGAATTAATGCAGCGGGCGGCCAAGCGAGTTTTTGAAGAACTACAGGAGATGCAGTCAGATCGTTTTGTTCAGTCGAAGGTTTTAGTATTAGTCGGCTCGGGCAATAACGGCGGTGATGGCTTGTTGGTGGCCAAAATGGCAATGAATAGTGGCATGCCAGTCACGGTGATAAGCCTTAAGCCTTTGGAGATGAAAACCCCAGAAAGCCAAGAGGCACTAGCGCAAGCCCAAGCGGCTAATGTGCCTTTTCAGTTACTCGATGATGCGATTATTTTTAATGATGCCTTGGTGGTGGATGCGTTATTAGGGACAGGTTTTAATGGTGAGTTGCGTGAAGACCTTGCCGCATTGATTCAGAGGGTCAATCAATCTTCTTGTGAAGTGGTTGCTGTGGATGTCCCTTCGGGTCTTGATGCGAATACTGGTGCTGTTCAGTCTGTTGCAATCAAAGCTCGAGCTACTGTCAGTTTCATTATTAAGAAACGTGGGCTGTATACCGCAAATGGTGCGGACTATTCAGGCAGGCGGTTATTTGATGCTTTGGTAACGGATGCCGAGCTGCCCTTATACCGTGAGGCAGTCGCGCAACTTAAGCGCCCAGTCGAGGTCTTATTTTTGGATCAATTAAAGCACAATTTGCCGCAACGTTTACAGAATTCACATAAAGGCCATAATGGGCATTGTGTGTTAATTGGCGGCAGCCTTGGGATGTCGGGGGCTATCATTTTAGCGGCTGAAGCTTGCTATCGGGCAGGTGCAGGTTTAGTTACAGTGATTACCGAGCCGCAAACAGCTGTTGCATTGAATGCGCGTTTGCCTGAGGCAATGACAGCGATTCATGCCAATGATATCGATCAGGCGTTGAGCCGTGCAACCTGTGTTGGCATTGGGCCAGGCCTCGCTATTAACGCATGGGCGAAAGACCTGCTGGGCAAGGTGGCAAGTTTGGCTGTGCCTGTTGTTTTGGATGCCGGGGCATTAACGCTTCTAGGTAACGATAAAAAAATGGCAAAACCTGAGTGGGTAATCACTCCTCACCCTAAAGAGGCAGCGATGTTATTGGGGAGTGATACGTTGAATGTGCAGCAAGATCGATTTAAATCCGTCAAATCATTATCAGAAGGATATCATTGCGTGGCGGTACTTAAAGGTTCCGGCAGTTTAATTTCTAATGCAACGGCTGACCAGACATGGCTATGCAATAAAGGCAATCCTGGCATGTCGGTCGGAGGTATGGGCGATATTTTAACTGGACTAATCGCAGGATTGATGTCACAGGGGCTTGCCCCTTTTTTTGCGGCAAAGTTAGGTGTTGAGTTGCATGCTGAAGCAGGTGACTTACAAGTAAAGCGTTTTGGGCAAATTGGCCTGCTGCCACAAGATATGTGTTTGACGATCAAAGAGTTAATGAATACGTGAAAAAACCAATAACAACGAAAACTTATCCAAATCTTGATGAGCCGACGATGCAGGCGCTTGCGAGTCGTTTGGCAACAATGATCACCTCGCCTTTGGTGATTTATTTAGAAGGCGATTTAGGTGCAGGTAAAACGACTTTTTGTCGCGCCTTGATTCAGTCTATGGGTGTTAAAGGTTCAGTAAAAAGTCCTACCTATACCTTGCTTGAAGAATACGATGTAGATGCACCCTTTTCGAAGATTTTACATTTTGATTTATATCGGTTGGTGGATGCAGAAGAGCTGGAGTTTATTGGTATTCGGGATTATATTGATGCAGCTCTGTGGCTTGTTGAATGGGCTGATAAAGGGAAAGGTTTACTACCAGAAGCTGATATGATTATTCGGTTAGCCTATTCAGGTGACCATCGCTCGCTATCGATGGATTATTTATCGATGCGCTCATCGGCTCTGGCTGATAGTCTAAACTTATAAGAATTTTTACGGCCATAGTAATAATGCAAAAGCGAGTAAAAGAAGAGGATCGATAAGGTGATAAGCCAGGCATTCAACATTCTAGCTGTGTATATGCTGTTAAGTTTGCTTGGGCTTGCGTGCGCCGAAACGACTAACATTCACGGGTTGCGCGTTTCATCAGATTCAGGCAGCGCACGATTAGTGTTTGATTTGAATAAAGCTTCTGATCATAAGCTCTTTATGCTATCAAACCCGGATCGCATGGTATTGGATATAGAAAATGCGTCGCTAGATAAGGACATTACCTCAACAACCTTCAACCATTTGCCTATTCAACGTTGTCGTACTGCCAAAAAGCGAAATAACGTCATTCGCGTTGTTTTTGATTTGGACTCGCCGCTTAAGGCTAAAAGTTTTTTACTGCCAAAAAATGATCAAGGTGTCAGTCGCTTAGTGATAGATCTGGATTATAAGCCTAAGCATCCTGTACCCGAAAAAAAAGTGGCTGCTTCCATTGAAAACGTGCAAAAGGTAAAGCGTGATTTAATTATTGCCATTGATGCCGGGCATGGCGGCGAAGACCCTGGAGCTGTTGGGGTTAATCGCATGCATGAGAAGCGCGTGGTCTATGCCATTTCAAAAAAGTTGGCAAAATATTTTGAAGCAAGAAAAGGCTATCAGCCTATCATGATTCGAACCGGTGATTATTTTATTCCGTTGGCGGAGCGCCGAAATATAGCCAAGCAAAAAAATGCCGATGTGTTTATTTCGATTCATGCCGATTCATTTACTAAGAAAAAGGCACACGGCGCCAGTGTGTTTACCTTATCGACCAAAGGGGCTAGTTCTGCTAGTGCGAAATTTTTGGCAGAGCGTGAAAACAAAGCAGATTTAGTCGGTGGCGTAAGTCTTGCAGACAAAGATGATGTGTTATCTTCGGTATTGGTTGATTTATCAATGACTTATAAAATGGAATCCAGTGTTGATGTCGCTGAAGAAGTGTTGTCAGAGCTTGGCAAGGTGACGACACTTCATGGCAATCGAGTAGAGCATGCGGCTTTTTCTGTACTGAAATCCTTGGATATTCCCTCTATTTTGGTTGAGACAGGCTTCATGTCGAATCCTAAAGAGGCAAAAAACCTCTCATCCAGTCGGTTTCAAAGTAAGATTGCGCGTGCCATTTTTAATGGCGTTGATAATTATTTTAAGAAAAAAGCCCCGGAAGATACTTACATTGCATCTGCCTTCAGGCATAATCGAGCAGTGATTTATGTGGTTGAGCGTGGGGACACGTTAAGCCAGATCGCCATGAAATATGATGTGCATCTGGATCAATTGATGGAATTTAATCGCTTGCAGACAAAAAACCTCGCTATAGGCCAAACCTTACAAATCCCTATCAATAATTAACAACTTTTTGCTTGAGAATGCTTGCCTGATGTCTGCCATTCAAAAACTTAGCCCAAGGCTTGCCAACCAAATTGCCGCAGGTGAAGTGGTTGAGCGTCCTGCTTCTGTCTTAAAAGAAATTCTAGAAAATGCCCTGGATGCTGGCAGTCAGCAGGTAGATGTCAGTCTTGAAGGGGGCGGAATAAAAGCGATTCAAGTTCGAGACGACGGCTTTGGGATTGCTAAGGATGATTTACCTTTGGCGTTAAGTCGTCATGCTACCAGCAAAATTAAAACGCTCGATGATTTGGAGATGGTGGCAACGCTTGGATTTAGAGGGGAGGCGTTAGCCAGTATTGCATCGGTATCGCGCTTGGTACTTACTTCGAGCCAAAGTGATGACCCATCGGATGCGTGGCAGGTGGCCATGCATGGGCGAGAGATGGAAGCTGAGGTGAAGCCAGCCCCCCACCCCAAAGGGACAACCGTCGAAGTGCGGGATTTATTTTTTAATACCCCTGCTCGCCGTAAATTTTTACGTACGGAAAAAACAGAACTTGGGCATTTACAAGAGGTCTTTAAACGCCAAGCCTTGAGTCGATTTGATGTGAGTTTACAGTTATCCCACAACGGCAAAACATTACAAAATTTAAAAAAAGCTAATACGCTTCAAGAGAAAGAGCAGCGCGTCGCCAAATTATTGGGGCCTGAATTTATGCAAAATGCGCTTTATCTTGAACGAGAATCGGGCAATATGACGCTGAAAGGCTGGATAGCCAAACCCAGTTTTTCACGTAGTCAAAGTGATTTACAGTATTTTTTTGTTAATGGCCGAGTGATACGAGACCGCTTAGTCGCTCATGCGATAAAGCAAGCATATAGTGATGTCATGTATCATGGGCGGTTTTCAGCTTTTGTATTGTATTTGAGCATTGATGCGGATGAAGTCGATGTTAACGTGCATCCCACTAAGCACGAAGTGCGTTTTCGTGAATCCCGACGCATGCATGGCTTTTTGAGTAGCAGTATTACTAAAGCCCTGGCAGATGTTAGACCTGAAACTCAGGGTGACGGCAATTCTCAGCTGCCGCCCTTTGCTCAAGCAAATGCTCAATCGGTTGTGAGTGCGCCGAGCATTAATACATCGAGTCATGCTCAAGGAAACCTCTCTTTTTTAACGCCTGAGGCAACGGCATTTGTCCCTTCAGCAAATGTGCCGGTTCATGAACAGGCAACGCTTTCGCAAAGCTTTTATAAAATGAACGAGCCGAGTATCCCAGAAAAAGCGCCAGAAGATATCCCGCCTTTGGGGTTTGCAATTGCGCAGTTACACGGTATTTATATTTTATCTGAGGCAAAAGAAGGCATGGTATTGGTGGATATGCATGCGGCGCATGAGCGGATTGTGTATGAGCGGATGAAAGCCGCGTTAGCAAATGAAGGCATAAGATCGCAGCCGTTACTGGTTCCGCTTGGCCTCTCTGTGAGCGAAAAAGAAGCACAAATTGCAGAAGATTCATGCGCTAACTTCGAACAGTTAGGGTTTTCGATTGATCGTGTGAGCGAAGAGAGCCTGATGGTCAGGGCGATTCCTGCCATTCTGCCTACCAAAGTAGCGGAACAGTTAGTGCGTGATGTGATTGCCGATTTTGTTAAGTTTGGCATGAGTGATCGCATCGAATCAGCGCTGAATGAAATATTGTCGACGATGGCCTGCCATGGTGCTGTTAGAGCTAATCGTCAGTTATCGCTGAGTGAGATGAATGCTTTATTAAGGGATATGGAGCAGACTGAACGTAGCGGGCAGTGCAATCATGGTAGACCAACCTGGCGATTTTTTAGTCTCTCTGAGTTAGATAAGTTCTTTTTGAGAGGTCAGTGATAGTGAATAAACAGCTGCCGCCAGCGCTATTTATTATGGGGCCGACTGCCTCTGGCAAAACGGCTTTGGCCTTAGCTTTAGCAGAGAAATTGAACGGCGAGATCATTAGCGTTGATTCTGCACTTATTTATCGTGAGATGGACATAGGTACAGCCAAGCCCACTGCCGAAGAGTTGGCTATATGTCCTCACCATTTAATTGACATTATCGATCCGACGGAGAGTTATTCGTCCTCAAATTTTCGAGAGGATGCATTGGCTTTGATGAAGGAGATCACGGAGCGTTCTAGGTTGCCTATTCTAGTCGGAGGCACCATGATGTATTTCAAACATTTGTTGCAAGGTATGAGTCGACTGCCTGAAGCAGACCCAGCAATACGAAAGGCCATTGATTTAATTGCGCAAGAAAGTGGCTGGGGTAAAGTTCATGAACTTTTAAAAGCAGTGGATCCTGAATCGGCTGAACGATTGAATCCCAATGATGCTCAACGCCTGCAAAGAGCGTTGGAAGTGTACCGAATTACAGGGAAAAGTATGACAGAACACCGAATCGAAGAGCATAAAACCCCTTTTTCGTTTCCTTATGATGTGTGCCAGCTCGCTTTAGGTTTTGTCGATCGATCGCAATTACATGCAAAAATTGCTGAACGATTTGAAATAATGTTGTCAAACGGCTTCGAGGATGAAGTTCGTGCGCTTAGAGCGCGGGGTGATTTAACCCTTGCTTTACCCTCGATGAGAGCCGTTGGGTATCGTCAGATGTGGATGTACCAGGAAGGTGCATACGGATATCAGGAAATGAAGGAAAAATCGTTAGCTGCGACACGGCAGCTGGCGAAAAGGCAATTTACTTGGCTGAAAAGTTGGCAGAATGTAAATTGGTTCTATACTGATGCAGATGACTGCTCGATGAATAAACAGAAGCACTTAAAAAAAATAGAACGTGAAGCTTTGGCGTTGTTAAAGAGTTATTTTAACGGGCGTTTGATATAACACCCCATAATAATTTAGCTTGGCTTGGCTTTATTTAACGCCTGATAAGGCAAAATAAGGAGAACAAAGATGTCAAAGGGGCAATCGCTACAAGACCCTTACCTTAACGTGTTAAGAAAAGAGCGCGTACCTGTTTCCATTTATCTGGTAAATGGAATCAAGCTGCAAGGCCAAATCGAATCGTTTGATCAGTTTGTTGTTTTGCTAAAAAACACTGTTAGTCAGATGGTATATAAACATGCTATCTCTACAGTTGTTCCTTCAAGACCTATCCGTATGCCGCCTCCAGAGCAGTCTGGGCTGGATGAGGAATAACCCATTATTGTTTCCTTTCTTAGCTCAATAATGGCTTGCTGCTGCATTCGACACGAGTAATATGTCAGTAAGCGATTGTTGAGTTATTGTTCTGATTTTTTTAACCCTCATGGTAAGTTTCCAACGTTTACCCATTCTGAATATTTTAACCTCTTAGGTTTTAATTAGATTTTTTGTTCATTGTTATAAATATTTTTATAAGACTTTCTTGTGACAAAGGCTAAGGTGTTCGCATAAAATGATCCCTTTTTTGATGGTTGGAGATGTCCTTGTTTTTTGAGCGAGCCGAAGGTGGTGAAAAAGCGCTGCTTGTTCATATTGAATCCTTAAATATTCACGAAAATGAAGATGCAACAGAATTTGTCTTGCTTTGTGAATCCGCAGGTTTAGCTATTTTAGATGTGGTGAATGTTCAGCTCAAAGCACCACACCCTAAGGCGTACGTGGGTGAAGGAAAGGTGGAAGAAATTGCCAGTCTGGTCTTAGGATTTGACGCGGAGGTCGTTCTGTTTAATGCGGCCCTTTCACCTAGTCAGCAGCGCAATCTTGAAGCGGCTCTGAGCTGTCGTGTCATTGATCGAACAGGTCTTATTCTCGATATATTTGCTCAACGAGCCCGAACCCATGAAGGTAAATTGCAAGTTGAGTTGGCGCAGTTGCATTACGTGCAAACCCGCTTGATACGAGGCTGGACTCACCTTGAGCGCCAAAAGGGTGGCATTGGCTTGCGGGGCCCCGGAGAAACCCAGCTGGAAACCGACAGGCGTTTGATTCGAGGGCGTATTAAAAGTATTGAGCGACGTTTAGAGAAGGTGAAAAAACAACGCCAACAAGGTAGACGAGGCCGCGATCGAGCAGGTGTGCCAACTGTGGCAGTTGTTGGTTATACCAATGCGGGTAAGTCCACGTTATTTAATCAATTAACCGAATCAGATGTTTATGCAGCCGATCAGTTGTTTGCAACTCTTGATCCTACCTTAAGGCGAATTGTTCTGCCGGGTGTGGGGCAGGTTATCCTCGCTGATACGGTAGGTTTTATAAGGCACCTTCCGCACCGGTTAGTTGATGCATTTAAGGCGACACTTGAAGAAACTGTCGAAGCTGATTTGCTATTGCATGTTGTGGATGCGGCAGCGGAGGAGCGCCTGGATAATATTGACCAGGTCAACGAAGTACTTAAGGAAATTGGCGCAGATAATAAGCGTCAGCTTATGGTTTACAACAAGATTGATTTGCTCGAAAGCGTTAGCCCGCAAGTGATTCAGTCAGACGAAGAAACACCGGCTTCGGTTTGGGTTTCAGCGAAACAAGACTTAGGGTTGCCGTTGCTTCTTGAAACAATTGCTGAACGATTGAGTGAAAAAATGTGGCGTGGTTCTGTTTGTTTGCCTGCGTCTATGGGGGATTTGCGTGCACGCCTCTATGATAAAAAGGCAATAGAGGCAGAATCATTTGATGATAAAGGGCAATTTGTTTGTCAGGTGTCGATTAGTATGGAAGAGCTTTCTAAAATTGAGCGGCAGTTAAAAGTTGATTGGCAGTCATTAGTCATTGATAATGGAAGCCCCAAGGGTGATGATGTTACCTGAATGGGGTGATCTAATCAGTTATTGTTTGTGGTGCACTTTGGCTGCAAATAAGTTGAGTTTTATATAGAGGAGAAGCCAATGGCTTGGAACGAGCCTGGAGGTAATAAAGAAAAAGACCCTTGGAACAATGGTGACCAAGGGCCGCCGGATCTGGATGAGGCCTTCCGTAAATTTAAGCAGAAGTTTGGTGCCGGTGGCGGAAATAATAAAGGTGGAAGCCAATCAGATTTGCCTTCATTTAACGGTAAGATGTTGGCGGTTGTTTTGATTATTGCTGCCATTGGTTGGGCGTTATTAGGTGTTTATCAGGTTGACCAACAAGAAAATGCCGTGGTGCTCCGTTTGGGTAAATATTATCAAACAGTGCCGGCGGGTCTGAATTGGCACCCGTTGATGGTTGATAAAGTACAAAAAGTCAACATTACGCGCGTTCGTTCGACGTCTTGGCGTGGCATGATGCTTACGGAAGATGACAACATTGTTCAGATTGCCATGTCAGTTCAATGGACAGTCAAAGACCCGAAAGATTTCCTTTTAAAAGTGCGTGATCCAGAGTTGTCGCTAAAGCATGCGGCTGAAAGTGCATTGCGTCATGCGGTGGGTGGTGCTGAGATGCATCAAGTGTTAACCGAAGGGCGTATGGCCATTGCAACAGAAGTGCAAGAGCGTATACAAGCCTACCTTGATACCTATGGTGCAGGCATTTTGATTGCCAAGGTCAATATTGATGATGCCCAGCCGCCAGAGCAGGTGCAGGCCGCATTCGATGATGTGATTCGTGCAAAAGAAGATGAGTCGCGTTTGAAGAACCAAGCAGAAACTTATCGTAACGGCTTGATACCTGAAGCACGTGGTTATGCCATGCGTCAGATGGAAGAAGCAAATGCCTATAAAGGTCAGGTGATTGCAGAAGCTACCGGTGAAACTCAGCGCTTTTTATCCTTGTTAACGGAGTATGAGAAGTCACCTAAAGTGACAAGAGAGCGTCTATATCTTGATAGCATGCAGCGCCTTTTAGGGGGGACGTCAAAAGTCATGATGGATGCAGACAGCGGCAACATTATGTATCTGCCTTTGGATAAAATGATGGGGCAGTCACTTAAAAAGAGTGATAGTGCTAAGTCGAGCTATACAGAATTAAGCTTGCCAAAATCGCAGACGCAAGCGCCTAGCAGTCGTAGTTCGAACCGAAGTGTTTCCAGGGAGGCAAGATAATGTCGGGAAAAGTGACAGCCTTTATTGTATTCGTCTTAGTTATTTTATTGGGCGCTGCCAGTAGCATTTATATTGTGAATGAGACTGAGCGTGCAGTGAAGCTTAAGTTTGGTGAGGTCGTTGAGGCAGATGTGCCACCTGGGCCGCATTTTAAAATACCACTGGTCAACCAAATTCGTAAGTTTGATGGCCGTATTCAAACTCTGAATGCGACACCTGAGCGATTCTTGACCATTGAAAAGAAATCGTTGATCGTGGATTCTTATGCCAAGTGGCGAATTAAGGATGTGCAAAAATACTACACCACAACCAATGGTGAAGAGATGCGCGCGAATGCCTTATTAGCACAGCGCATTAACGCGGGCCTAAGAAATGAATTTGGCGCGTTGGATATGCACGAAGTGGTTTCAGGTAAACGTGATGAATTGATGGAATCCCTAACTACAAAAATCAATAAGGTCGCATTAGCTGAGTTTGGTATTGAGGTAATTGATATTCGAGTGAAGCAAGTAGATCTTCCAAAAGATGTTAGGCAGTCAGTGTTTGATCGAATGAATACCGAGCGTGAGCGGGAAGCGCGAGAGCATCGCTCTCGAGGTCGCGAAATGGCTGAGGGTATTCGCGCATCTGCGGATCGTGAGAAAGTCATCATTGAGTCTGAAGCTTACCGAGATGCTGAAGTGATAAAAGGTCAAGGTGATGCGAAAGCCGCTGAGATTTATGCTGGAGCCTATCAGAAAAATGCTGAGTTTTATTCGTTCTGGAGAAGCTTGCAAGCGTACGAAGAAAGCTTTAAAGGTACGGATAACGTGATGTTGGTGAAGCCTGAGAGCGACTTTTTCCGTTATCTCAAAGATAAAAAAGGCAAATAACGCTAGCTAAGATAAAGGTTTGAATAAGACTCGAACCTTTGTGAATAAACAGGTATAATTCCGCAAGCCGGCAGTATTGTCGGCTTTTTTGCGCTTAAAAGAAAAGAAAAACGCACAGTGGAGTGACTTGGCTTTGATAAGCGCGTATGTATTTCAAGCTTGCGTCTTGTTCGCACAGACAATAGACCCTAAACGATGAAAACCTTAAACCGCTGGCTCCTTCCTAAAGGGGTTGAAGAAATTCTCCCAAAACAAGCTTGGTTGATAAAGCAATACGAAAGATCCTTATTGGATCTTTATCATGCTTGGGGTTACGAGTTGGTGATTCCACCTCTTATTGAATATCAGGAATCCTTGCTGGCCGGTCTTGGTCAGGATGTGGATCTATTAAGTTTCAAATTAACCGATCAGCTTTCAGGTAGAACACTCGCGGTACGCTCAGACATGACACCGCAAGCTGCTCGAATTGATGCACATAGCTGGGCGCAAAAAGGTGTCACGCGATTATGCTACAGTGGCACAGTGCTTCATACTCGACCAAAAAATGCCTTAGCGTCAAGAACGCCAATCGAAATAGGCGCAGAGCTTTATGGTGATGACTCGATTAATAGTGATCTAGAAGTCATTCAGCTTATGTTGGCCTCGCTTCGACTAACAGAAAAATCCACCATCCATTTGGATATTGGACATGTCGGTATCTACCGCGCCTTAGTTGGTGAACTCGATTTACCAGAAAATACCGAATCCGAATTATTTGGTGCGTTTGATCGAAAATCTGAGCCTGAGATAGATCAGATACTCGCACCTTGGCAGACAACGCCGGTTGCACAAATGCTTAAATCCTTAGTCGGCCTCAATGGTGGCGAAGCGGTTTTAGATCAAGCAACGAACCAACTTGCCCATGCCCCGTCACAAGTGTTGGAAGCACTTACGACCATTAAGCAAACGGTTGAGCAGTTAAAAGCCAATCAGCCTGACTTGCCCATCATGATTGATTTGGCTGAACTTCGTGGTTACCAATACCATACTGGAATGGTGTTTTCAGCTTACATAGAGGGTATTGGCCATGCGGTTGCAAATGGTGGTCGTTATGATGGTATAGGCGCTTTGTTTGGTAGAGATCGCCCTGCGACAGGCTTTACCATCAATGTAAATTCTTTGGTTGATTCTATCGTTAGTCGAGAAGAGCAAGCGAGTATTCTTGCGCCGGGCTTTTTGGAATTGGATGGTGATTTACAAGCGGTTATTGCGCGATTGCGAGCTGATGGCCAACGTGTAATTTATCAGTTAGGGGAGGAATTACCTGCCCACTGTACGAAAAAATTAAGTAAGCAAGAGGGGCAGTGGATAGTCACTGACCTTTAATTGAGAGAAGAAAAACATGGCAAAAAGTGTTGTTGTCCTAGGGACACAATGGGGAGATGAAGGTAAGGGGAAAATCGTCGATTTGCTTATGGAGCAATGCCGGTGGGTAACCCGTTACCAAGGTGGCCATAATGCGGGCCATACTTTAGTCATCGATGGTGAAAAAACTGTTTTGCATCTAATCCCTTCAGGCGTTTTGCGTGATGGGGTTACTTGCTTGATCGGTAATGGTGTTGTGCTATCGCCAGAGGCGTTACTAGTTGAGATCGATAAGCTGGAAAAACAAGGCGTTCCTGTTCGTGAGCGATTAAAAATTAGCCCTTCTTGCCCATTAATTTTGCCCGTTCATGTGGCGCTTGATGTCGCAAGAGAAGTCGCGCGTGGTAATGATAAGATTGGTACAACAGGCCGTGGTATTGGCCCTGCCTACGAAGATAAAGTCTCTCGGCGCGGCGTCCGTGTGGGTGATCTTTTAGATGAAACAACCTTCCGTGAGAAAGTCACCACGCTTATGGCGCATCATAATTTCTTATTAGAAAACTACTACAAGCAAGCGCCTGTGGATGTTGAAGAAACCATTCAGAAAGCGCTTGAGGTGAAAAAAGTCATCGCGCCGATGATTAGTGATGTGACTTCAACCTTGCATGAAGCACGTGAAAATGGCGAAAATGTTTTATTTGAAGGTGCACAAGGCACCTTGTTAGATATCGATTTGGGTACCTATCCTTATGTGACTTCATCCAATACCACAGCTGGTGGCGCAGCCTCGGGAACGGGTGTGGGGCCGTTGTATCTTGATTATGTTTTAGGTATTACTAAGGCCTATACAACGCGTGTAGGCTCTGGGCCTTTCCCTACCGAATTATTTGATGATATTGGTAAACACCTTGGTGAAAAAGGCCATGAATTTGGGGCAACTACAGGTCGCGAGCGTCGCTGTGGCTGGCTGGATGCCATTGCGCTCAAGCATGCGGTTCGAATCAATAGTGTCTCAGGTTTGTGCTTAACCAAATTAGATGTTTTAGATGGACTGGAAAGCATTAATGTTTGTGTCGGCTATGAATTGCCGGATGGTCAAGTTGTTGAAAATGTCGATGTGGCGTTATTTGATCAAATCAAACCGGTTTACAAAACCTTAAAAGGATGGAATGCGGTGACCTTTGGCGCGAAGTCTATTGATGATTTACCACAGGAAGCTTTGGATTATATTGCCTTTGTTGAGTCGTTTGTCGGTATTCCTGTGGACATTATCTCAACAGGGCCAGACCGGAATGAGACCATTATTAAGCGAGACGTATTTGCTTAATTAGTTTCTTGTTTATCAATCCCATGCTTTGCATGGGAATGCTACCTTCCTTTTTTACTTTCTCTCAGGCGTTTGAATTCTATTGACGTGAATGCTTGAAATTCATTCGTTATCACAAATACTTGAGGTAACGGAAATTTTTCAAGGATGATGCGCTATGCCATGTAAGGCAACCCTCTTAGTCTATTCTCGATTTTTCGTTTTCTTGGCCTGCGGGTTTTGCTGTATCAATGTATTTTCAGAAGCTATAAATCCAAAAGTTGTTTCTGTGCTTTTAGATTCAGGTGAAGTGATTAATGGTGAGCAGTTATCTGAAACGTCCGAAGAGCTGGTTATTAAAACAGATTATGGCCAAATTCGTGTAGAAAAAGAACGTATCAGCCAAATCAGCTACCAAAGTAAATTACTGCCGACAAAACGAAAACAGCGGAACCTGCCACAAAAAAACAAACAGTTGATCGATATTTGGTTTGATCCAACAGGTTATACCTTGGATGAAGGCGAATTTTATTTCAGTGTTTTGTCATGGGGGTACGGTTACACCGACAAATTACAGTTTACGACGGCATGGTATAAATACTTTGATGGGGATTTAAATATACGTACCAAATACCAAGTGTTTGAGCGTGGAAGCTTTTCCAGTCAGCAAGCTTTTGCCGTGGGGGTGCATCTCCACACCGGGTCTTTGCCTGATAAGTATGACGTTAAAACCTTTGACCGGATTGAAAAAGGCTATTATAGCCCGGAACAAGATAAGTTTGTCGATGAAGAGCGAACAGTCATGGCAACTGAATGGGTGAGAGTCGGTAGCGAAAAAGAGCAAGGCTATTTTTATGAGGGTAGCGGTTCTAAGTTTTGGGGCGAAGCCTTTGCTGCTTACACCTGGAGCCTTAAGCGAAAATCGGGTGGGCGTATGAATATCACTTTAGGTGCCAGTGGCATTTATTATCCCGATGAAGATATGATGCCAAGAGTCTACGCTGCTGTTGAAATGGATTTGCACGAGCATATCAAAGTTCTCGGCGAAGTTTTTTATGATCCTTACTATCGGCCGCTCTATCATCATACGGAAGATGATATTGATATGCCGGTTTTTCTTGATTTGGGCTTTATGACGAATAAATTATTTGGCCTAAAGGATCTTTGGTTGGGTATTCATTTTCAACAACCTGTGATTTCAGGCTTTTATCGTTTCTAAGGGGGTGCTATCT
>JAPOUS010000224.1 GCA_026708525.1 Cellvibrionales bacterium | reverse complement strand
CGAGTGTGAAGGCGTGCATTTGGTTCCCCAAGGCGGCAACACCGGACTGGTTGGAGTCACGCGCCGTGAATGTTTATAGCTGGCTGCATCAATGGCGTTTAGACGATGGCTCATACTGGACTGGCTACCAGTTCGCCGAAAACCTGTTGTGGCCCAATGAAAAACCTACTTGGACGGCAGGTGCGATTTTATTGGCAGCCGATGCACTCACCGATCACACGCCAGCCGCTTATCTCTTTAAAGAAATACGGCTGTTGTCTATAGATGAGCCTTTGAAGCAGCAAGTGATTTAGTCTGCCGGAACAGTGATCCCTATAAAGGAGTCAGTGATTGTATTCAAACTCACTAACTCAAAGGGTAATCATGGATCGCAAATCTTTCAGTTAAGCATTCAAATTCAAAGTCACTATAGAAACAATCAAGGTGTGCAAAACTATCAACGCGTTAGTCACAGAGTTTGGTGCGCTATAGGAATACAGATCAACACGTAAAGAAGCATTTGCTGGAAAATCTTGAGGATATATTCAGCAAAAGTCGCGGCTGTTTAATATTGGTCATCAACACATTGGATGATTAGGGACTTCCATCACAGCAGATTCTTTGAAATTAAAAATAGTAAAGCTGCCCTGAGTAAAAAAAGTCCAGCGCCGACATCTTCATGTCATCCGTTAGAGCCAATATTGCAGCTCATAGAGGGCGGTAGCGTACTTGTCCACCCCAATGAAGGTCTGAAAAACATCATCACAAGTATGAACAAAGAGATGCGAAAAATCTTTTGTTTGTTTGAGCAACTGGCTCAGATTAACTATGGAATACCTTGAAAGCTTCAGACTAAATTCTTATTACAGATTATGTTATTGAATTTTCTCTTTCTTTTAGTGTGGTTTGTCCTGCCTATTTTTTACTGTTTAGATCTTTTATGAACTTTCTTTTCCTGGCAATATCATAGTGATAAATGATGAATATTGTTAGCATAATATATAAATTTTCTAATGGGTTTAATATTAAATTGAAAACACATTACACTTTATTTTTTTATTAATGACATTTTTCTGTTTTAATGTTTATGCAATGAGGCCATTTTTATCGGGAGTGTCCCTGTTAGCCGAGTTAGTTCCAAATAATGAAAAATCAGAAATTTTAAAAACATTTATTTTTAAAATAGTAACAACAAGCCTCCAGCCAACAAAGGTTAAAGATCATAAAAACGCATTGGTGTGGAAAGATTATGTTGCACGTGGTAAAAGTTTTGAGCATGACTATCGACTAGACGTTTATCGTAAGTTCGAACTTTTGGATAACCACCGATGTTACGATCATGAATTTACAAGAATTTCGTCACACCTTGGCACGCCAAAAACTCATATAGATATGATTACAGAAACAATCAAGAAAGATAAGTTTTGCATACGCTTCCGTACAGGCCCCCCAAGCTGGCAGAAGAAAGCCAAGAAGTTTGTTGGTACACAAGCAGGTTGTAGCTCGATAGCTTACGTAGAGCCAAAATATATTGATTTCAATCAATTCGGATTAAATAACGAAGATTACGAACCAATAGAAATAAAAAAACCTGATCATTTTGAATATGCACATGATCTTGGAGACATGATTGAGGGTACTCCTGGTGGAAATAGTATAGCCCAAGCAGATCGACTTATTTTAGGTCTGTGGTTAATTGTCTGTAACTTCTGTGAGAAAAGGAATAGCCAAAAGGCGATAAGAGATAGCCAAAAGGCGATAAGAGATAGCCAAGAGCGGGGAGCATTGCTATCAAAATTGCGTAAAGCCTTTGAGTCGCGGACAAGGAGAAAAGGGTACTCTTCAATATGAATGGTTTGAATAAAAAGCCTCTGGCGTTAAAATTAGATCAGCCAAGGTATATCTCTCAAGCGATATCAGCCATTGTTCTTGAGCTTGAAATAAGATGCTTTTTAATTTGCACTGAGGGCTAATTAAACACATAGGCTCTGAGCAGTTTACTGGTGCTAATGTATTTTCCATTTCTTCAATAATTTCTCTAATGCTCAGTGTGATAGGTTCTACCTTTAGCCGTATCCCGCCATTTTTTCCTCTGATACTTTCAATCCAGCCTTTATTCGCCAATTGATTCACTACCTTCATTAAATGAGCTTTGGATAAATCATAAGTGTCGGCTATTGCTTGAATATTACTTTTATCTTCTTGCGTACTGCTAAGATAGATCAATACACGAAATGC
>JAPOUS010000310.1:1284-2228 GCA_026708525.1 Cellvibrionales bacterium | reverse complement strand
GTTTTTCGCAATAGGCTTTGTGGTTTATATGTGAGTTAAAGGTAGATTGTGGATAACGCCCTGAAATCACACCAATTCTTGGTGCTAAGCATGCATATGTTGAATAGGGCTTGTTATTATTAGGCATTGCCGTCTCTTAGATTACGGGAATTGTTTTGATTTAATGAGGCATTTTAAAAGGTTAAGCTTCTAATGAAAGGCTTTGTTTTTGATTATTTGATGCCATACCTTTAAATTGCGTATTGGTTTTCATTAACTCGTGAAATGTTCCTTGGTCAACAATTTTGCCTTTATCTAACATGTAGATGACATCACACTGCTCAACAGTTGATAGTCTATGTGCAATCATAATAATAGTTTTTTCTGTCGATAATTCATTGATTGCGTCCATTATTGAGGCTTCGGTAATTCCATCAAGCGCACTGGTAGCCTCATCAAAAACAATGATTTCAGGGTTGTTATAGAGCGCTCGAGCGATGCCGATTCGTTGTCTTTGTCCTCCAGACATCTGTACCCCTTTTTCACCTACAGGGGTGTTAACTCCTTGATCTAATGAATTAACTAATTCACTTAACTTTGCCAGTTTAATAGCTTTCGATAATTTTTCTTGCGATATGTTTTCTAGATCCACTCCAAACGCAATGTTTTCAGCGATGGTTTGATCTGAAAGGAATATTTGTTGAGGTACATAGCCAATTTTTTTTTGCCAAGCGTTTTTATTTGTCGTGTTGATGGCTTTACCGTCCACTTCAATTTGGCCGAATTGGCTATCAATGAGTCCAAGTAAAATATCAATTAATGTTGATTTACCAGAACCTGAGCTGCCAACTAAGGCAATAGACTGGTTTTTCTTAATGGTTAAGTTTATTTGGCTTAATACTTCTTCACATTTTCCAGGATATTTGAAAGTAATATTTTGTATGTTAATAGATTCATTGAATTAT
>JAPOUS010000310.1:0-1274 GCA_026708525.1 Cellvibrionales bacterium | reverse complement strand
TGAGATGGCTTCATTTCCCTGAACGATAGATATATCGCTACGTTGTAAATCTTCTTTAATATTCTCAAAGGCTGCTTTATTGGCTTTAATTTGCGTTATGCAAAAAAATATATTTTGCAAAGCTGGCATGAGCTTAAACCCTGCAAGAGCATATATTGAAATGATAGGTAAAATTTGATCTAGTTGCCCATACCGAGTAATGATTAAATACATAACCAAGCCAATAATTGCGCCATATGCAATTAATTCAATTATGTAGCGTGGTGCGCTAGAGTAGAATTGATTTTCGCTTTGACCTTTGGCAACCAGTTGGCTATTTGTAGCAAATTGGTCGGCAAATTTGGTTTGCAAGTTAAGTAAAAGCGTATCCTTGATGCTGCCAAATCCCTCGGACATTGCTCTAAAGCGTATCACGGCGACATTGGATATTATCTCACCATTACGTTTTAGCTTGTTCTTGGTCAATGTGTATATGGTTCCGTATGCTGTGCCGAATATAAGCAGGCCAACTATAGCAACCAGTGGGTTTAAAAGAAAAATGGAAGCCGCTATGAATAGAGCAAGTACAGATTTGGAGACTAAGTTAAGTAGAGGTTGAATAATGCCTTGAGTTGTTCGGTAGGTTTCTGCCGAAATACGTGTTGTAAGTTCAGCGCTGTTTCGTTCTGAATGAAATAGCCAGCCTTGATTCATATAGTATCTAAACAGTCTAGTGCTAAGGCTAGCGCCTAAATTTGCACCGAATGTTAATAGTTTTTTTGTAACAAACAATGAAAATAGTAAAGAAAATGATAATAAAGATAAGACTGCTGCACCGATATAGGTGAGTACTTTTAAATAATCTTTTGTGCCTATAGCGTTTGTTATTTGTTGAAAATAGACATGATCCTGAATAATCTCAGGCTTGGCTACAACTGCCATAAAGGGGCCAATCGATGCGATAGCGATCAATTCGAGCACAGCCATAATAACGACAAGTATTTGCAGGCGATACAGGTGGGCTTTTTGATGAGGATCAAGAAGATTAATCAAGTCCTTGAGCGTTTTTATCATTATTGTAGTTAGGCAATAGGACGGAAAAGAAAGTATTATTCTGCTTTTTACAGACCGTGATAATTTCATAAAGCTATGAAATTATCTATTTTCTTGGGTTCTCATTGTGAAATAACTCGCAGCTACTTTGTGGTCGCGCGAGAAAATACCAAATGTATAGTGATTTTATTTGCTTTTAGCGTAAAAAATCGCATAAACACTTTAAATTGAAAAGAATATTG
>JAPOUS010000228.1 GCA_026708525.1 Cellvibrionales bacterium | reverse complement strand
CACGTTATTTAATTTCGTTACAGAGCCCGAAAGCAATTTTTAGAGGTGCCCTTAAGTATGCTTTGTCATGCCGAGCATAGTTACGAGGCAATGAAACGCTTGGCGCGCCACGTTTCCCCTGTGTTCGGCTAAGGGTGCTATTAAAATAGTAAAAAATAAAGGTAATAGGATAATCTTTGATTCAGTCACAATGTATCAAGCCTAATTCCGACAAGATATGCTTTAACATTGATGTTTTGTATTTGGTTGATAGGTTGCGATTTTTATTTAGTCATTGATTATCATGGATTAATTCTAAGAGGTAAGGGCGACACACACTTTCTATAGATACGGTAAGCGTTAGGAGGCAACGAATGAAGATGCAGGTGGTTAATCGGCTGTGTTTTTTTATTCTGGCATTCAGTAGCTTGGCACACAGTTACTCTGGGTCACATGCTTATAATAAAACGCAACATGAGCAGGCATCTGTTAATGCGGCGACAGGCGCTTTTGATTTTTCGTATAATTTGATTTCGACCCAAGGTAATAGAAAGCCATTTGAATTGAATCTAGTTTATCGATTCAACCGTAAAGGGTTGTTAGGCTTACCTAAAGGTTGGGAATTTGATTTAGATTATATTGACGGTAAAACAGCTAATATTCATGGTCAGCAGTGGATAATTGACCCACAGTGGCGTGATGAAACGCTGACAGCCTCAGGGCTTAGGTATTACAATCAGCACGGCACGCAATTCACCGATGAAATAACCACGACGCCTATTCCTAAATTTACTGATCAATCTTACCGTTATATTTTACGGCATAAAGATGGCAGTTTAAGTTATTTTTCTCATCAAGGGTTACTGGTATTAAAGGTTGATCGTTTTGATAATGCCATTAAATTCCAATACCAACATCCTATTACCTCTCTTCAAGCTGCGCGTTTAGATTCGATCGTTGATAATTATGGCAACAAATATCAATTTATTTATGCGCCTAATGAGATGCGTCTGGTGATGCCTGATCATCGAGAAATGGTGATTTATTATGATGAAGAGGGCGTTATTAAAATCGTTAATCCATTAAACCTTTACACAAAAATCAGTTACATCAAAGCATTTGGCCATAATCTTATGCGATCGATAGTATCACCCTCAGGCTTATTTATTAAGTTGGCTTATGGCAGTATCACGTATAAAAGTCGCAATGAAACGAAGTTGATGCCGGTGGTTAATTCTTTTGAAAAAATAGATGAAGCCACTAATAACCTTTTAGAACAGACGATATATGAGTATTCATCCGAGAATAATTTTACCGGGTATCCAAATTATAGTTTGTCTTCTGATACAGATGATTTGATGGATAGTCAAGATCAATCATACAGATACTGGGTGAGAATCAATCGAAGTGATTTAAGTGAGAAGCCCAATTATCATGGTCAGGTATTTTACTACAATTTCTTACACTTACCGATTGAAGTACACACGCTTAAAGAAGGCAAGCCTTATCTTAAAGCAGACTATCATTACATGATATCGCCGTTTAAATATAATCGTTCGACGAATTATGATAAACCGCAAAAAATAGTGAAATCACTTTGGAGTGAAGCCCATGATCGATTTGTTGAAACGGAAAGACATACGAATAATTACGATAGATATGGAAATAAGACATTAGAAATGCATGAATATTTTGATCGTGTTTTCTGGTATTGGAAAGAAATACTTACAAAAGCATTCACTTATTTTCCTGAATATAGCTTGAAGCAATCAGAAATCAAGAAAGATAGCATCACAGGCTTAGGCATAAAAAAATCCTATCAGTTGGCCGAAGATAAAAAATCAATACAATCAGCAGAGATTGCTTTTTCTCGAGGAGAAGATAATTCGGCTTGGATCCCCTGGCAGAATGAAAATTATGTTTTTGATAAAAAAGGCAGAAAAATACATCATAGCAGGCAGTGGTTAACTGATAACTGGTCTGGGCCAAAAAAAACGTGGAAAAATACCCATTACCAATTCGATACTGTGAGTCGTCAATTAACGGTATCAACGACAAAGCCCAGTGGTTCCAAAAGTAAGCATGTCATTGATACGCGAAATAACCATAAGATTAAAACTATTACGGCAATGAATGAAGTTTGGTTGTATGATTATGATGCGTTAGGTCGACTTACAAATAGTACTGACCCCTTGGGGAATCATTTTCTCAATCAATATACAAGCTACCAAAAAGATGGCGCTAATGCCGT
>JAPOUS010000113.1 GCA_026708525.1 Cellvibrionales bacterium | reverse complement strand
GCAGATGTTTTTGATGGCCCAAGTGTTTCTAATGAGCGTGATGTCCAAGATAATTATTGTGAAGTTGATAGTGTTTCTAGTCCGCGTGTCCTTAATGATAGCGCAATGCATGATAGCGCAATGCATGATAGCGCAGATGTTTTTGATGGCCCACGTGTTTCTAATGAGCGTGATGGCCATTATAGTGAAGTTGATAGTGTTTCTAGTCCGCGTGTCCCTAGGCATAATTTCTTAGACTTTTCTAATGGCCCACGTGTTGCTAATGATTGCCCAGGTTTTTCTATGCGTGGGCATGATGGCTCACGTACTCTTCAGCATGATGGCTCACGTACTCTTCAGCATGATGGCAGGGAAGCTAATAAAAGTGCGAGAAGTACTCAGTTTCTGGATGGTGTGAGGCGAGTTGGGGTTATGCCATCAAACAAAACCATAAATTTTACAATTAAGTATCAGTCGCATCCTTTAAAAGAATTATACGATAATGATGCAGCTTTTAAAAAATGTATAAAAGAAAAAGCGTTTCAGGCCACGTTTTACAAAAATTACTTCTGTTTTGTAGACGGTAAAAAAGCATATGATGCTATAGATGAAAAAAAACCGTATCCAAATACACAAATTGACCCGGATATTTTTGAAAGTCAACTATTTATTTCTGAAGATTAAGAAAATGTTTCTGAAAGTCAACTATATTAATATAGTTTAATAGCCGTAGAAATATAAGCAACTTTCCTTCTTTTTCGGTTTTTTTTTGGTTTCGATAAGTCAAGAGGGGGGAATGAGCCGTTGATTAATTTAAAAGCCTCCATTCGTTTACTCTGAGTTATGTCTACGAGTGTAATAAAACATCATAGATGCAATGCATTGATCTGCTAACGAGGGCGTTTTCTAAATTTTTATTGGATGTAAAGTTCATGAGATTAACAGTACTTTTTTTTTCTAGTCTATTTTGCCAGCTTACTCTAGCTGGCATAGAGTTAATAACTGACGGTGCATTATTGTTTGTCTTGCCAGATAACCGACTTTCTGTAAATAGAGAGGATAGAGAGGAATGCGCTATTTGTTACGAATCTTCGCAATTATATTTAACCAATAAAGATTCTTTAATAGCAGACCCAGTTAGTGATTTTGGAGATGGCTATGATGAAGATGAAGATGGAGATAAAGGAAAGTATATTTTTAATAATCGTGTATCCATTGATAAAAAAAATTCATTCGTTATAAAAGATAAAGCAAAAAATTCTGAAAAAAAACTTAAACTATTTGAGGCTCTCTGTTCTGTTTGCTTTAAAAGTTTATATGATAGCAGATTTTTCGAGCGTAGAGGTAATATATATTATTTCAGTTCATTGCATAGGGCTCATTACGATGTACCATACTTCGATAATATTGTGGGTTGGTGCCTGAAAAATGAGGAAAGAATTCGTCGTCAGCAAGAAAGCGGTGATGATTTTAGAAAGACAATTGACCTCAGAGATAGAGCACTTGATGAACTTAATAAGACTAAAAATTTTATTTTTGATTTTCAAGGAGGCAATTTAAGCAAAGAAGACTTCGAACGAGAATTAAACGATCTAGGAGACTTTGTTGACGCAGCTGATATTCTTGGTTGGTAACATTTATGGCAATTTAAACATTGTATTTGACGAGCTGTTGCCTCTTAAAAATATTCGCCCCGCCCCCTTGTTCGATGTCGGTGTCATTGGTGGACGTATTGAGAGCATTGGTAAGGTGTGTAACCCAGATAGCAAGCCGGTGTCGATATGATTATCGGCCTTGAGGCGGATGTGATAGCGGGTGAGGGCAATATTCTAACAGCGGGAGGCATGGATGCACACATTCATTTTATCTGCCCTCAGCAGATTGAAGGTGGCCGGTTTACGGCATAAAAAAATGTTAGGTAGCTGTGTTGAGCCATCGACTGGCACCAATGCAACAACAGTAACCCCCCGATGCTTGGTATATGGAAAAAATACTGCAAGCTGCGAATCATACCAGGCGGTTTGCCTTTCTTTGCAGATGAAGTGCACCTGATTGAAGGGCTAATCTGATACTCCGTTTCATCATCTGATAGGTTGTACAAGTGCTGAAGAATAAGTACTTTAAACATCAGGACAACGTCATAGGGCTTTCTGCCCGCATTGCTTTTTCTCTCTTTTTCACGAACCTTTTCTAAGGTGCTGCGGAACATTTCCCAATCGATTAATTGTGTTAGCTTTATGAGGGGGTCTTTCTCATCTAACTTTTTGAATTTATCTTCAAGATCGAAAAAAC
>JAPOUS010000208.1 GCA_026708525.1 Cellvibrionales bacterium | reverse complement strand
CAATGGCGCGAATGCTAGCTGCAATCTTTACAGCATTGTTCGAACTGCCATCGCTAATAGCCTTGACCCACAAAGTTACATTGCCCATTTACTCAACCAACTTTGTAGGCGAAAAATCGACGATGACTTACTGCCGTGGAATGTGAAGATTTAAAGCTAAATGTCGTTGGCTGAACGCTTACCTAACTAAACGTCATATCTTATTTCATTCATCAAAATTCACGAATCTGCAATGAACCAGTTTTACTTGACTAGAACACTATTTACGTGAGGCCCTTAACAGACACCTAAGGTCTTTGCTACTATTGGGTTTTTTACGCAACCCCTATTCATTGATATTTATGCCTGATACCTCCGTTTCTCAGCACACCCCAATGATGCAACAATACCTTAAGATCAAAGCGCAGCATGCCGATTCGCTAGTGTTTTATCGCATGGGAGATTTTTATGAATTGTTTTTTGATGATGCCAAGCAAGCTGCTGACATTTTAGGCATTACCTTAACCGCTCGGGGCAAGTCAGGTGGTGACCCGATTCCTATGGCAGGCATCCCTTTTCATAGCGCGGATAATTATTTAGCAAAGCTTGTAAAAGCTGGCTTATCTGTCGCAATCTGCGAACAGGTCGGCGATCCTGCCACTAGCAAAGGGCCTGTTGAGAGGCAAGTTGCTCGCATCATCACCCCCGGCACCTTAAGTGATGAAGCCTTAATGGACGAGCACAAAGAGAATTTATTGGTCGCCGTCTGTGTGTTTGATAACAGCGTAGGTATTTCGCAATTAGACATGGCATCAGGACGTTTTACTGTCTATGAATTAGGCAGTGTCTCTGACGCCCTTGATGATATTCACCGACTGCAACCTGCGGAATTGCTGCTCTCGGATGCCAGTGAGCTGCTTGATAATCTAGCACCCGAATTAACCATTCGTCCGTTGCCCATTTGGCAATTTGATTTTGAAGAATCCCAACGCTTGCTATGCGCCCAATTCGCAACTAAAGACCTTGCAGGTTTTGGTTGTGATGCTCTCCATTCGGGTATTTGTGCCGCAGGCGCACTGCTCGGCTATGCCAAAGAAACGCAACGCGGTGAATTGCCACATATTCAATCCATCAGCCACCAAAACCCTGAGCAATTGGTTCAGCTTGACCCCGCCACCCGCAAGAATTTGGAAATAGACACCAATTTACAAGGCGGTGTGACTCATACGCTCTTTTCGACATTGAACCAAACATCAACCCCGATGGGCGCAAGAACACTAAAGCGCTGGTTAAACCACCCATTAACCCATCTTGAGGCCATCAATGCACGACTGGATGCGATTGAAAGTATCACTGAACACCTTGCTGCGACAGACTTTCAATCACCACTGAAATCGATCGGTGATATGGAGCGAATTTTAACCCGCATCGCGCTTCGCTCCGCTAGACCTAGGGATCTTACCCGACTACAGTTATCCTTAGCGACAATACCCACCTTACTGCAAGGGTTTGGTGCGCTAAGTAGTGAGAAAATACAGCAACTTTTAACTGACATCCCACCTTTTGATGACTTAGCGGATTTACTTGATCGGGCAATTCTAGAAAACCCCCAACAAGTTATTCGTGAAGGCGGCGTCATTAATGACGGCTATGATGCACTTCTCGATGAGCTTCGCAGCTTAAGTCAACATGCCGGTGAATTTTTAGCAGAACTCGAAGAAAGAGAAAAAACCCGAACCGGTATTAGCACCTTAAAAGTCGGCTATAACCGTGTGCATGGCTATTTTATTGAAATTTCAAAAGCACAGGCTGCATCAGCACCGGTAGAGTACGTCAGAAGACAAACGCTAAAAAATGCGGAACGATTTATTACGCCAGAGCTTAAAGTATTTGAAGATAAAGCCTTAAGTGCGAAATCTAAAGCGCTTGCACGTGAAAAAGAGCTTTATGAAGCCCTGCTAGATACGCTAAATACGCATCATCAGGCGCTACAACAAGCCGCAGCCGCCATTGCCGAATTAGATGTATTTACCTCCCTCAGCATCTGTGCGGATAAATACCAGTACAACCGACCTGCGCTGACAACGACTCCCGGCATCCATATTGAAGCTGGGCGTCACCCTGTGATTGAACAAGTGCTTAACACGCCATTTATTGCGAACGATACCGATATCTCCGCCACCGCCAAAACGCTAATTATCACAGGGCCAAACATGGGCGGTAAATCCACCTTTATGCGACAGACAGCATTAATCACACTACTTGCTCAGATTGGTGCATTTGTCCCTGCAAAAACAGCCACCATCGGCATTGTCGACAAAATTTTTACCCGCATTGGCAGCTCGGATGACCTTGCCTCTGGCCGCTCAACTTTTATGGTAGAAATGACAGAAGCTGCCAACATCTTAAACAACGCCACCAACAAATCGTTAGTATTAATGGATGAAATTGGCCGTGGTACCAGCACCTTTGACGGCTTGTCGTTAGCCTATGCCTTTGCTGAAGCCTTAGCGAATGACATACAATCGCTCACATTATTTGCGACTCACTATTTTGAGTTAACGCATCTTGAAGAGGAGCATGCCGCTATTCAAAACCTGCATTTAAGTGCGAAAGAACATAACGGTGATATTGTCTTTTTACACCACATTAAAAAAGGCGCAGCCAATCAAAGCTATGGGTTACAGGTGGCACGTTTAGCTGGTGTTCCCGGTAAGATTCTCAGTAAGGCGCAAAGCAAATTAGTGGCATTGGAATCTGAAAATCAGAACCCTAAGCCAGCAAATGACAACAACCCATCAAGATCAACTAACAATCGAGAAAAGCCTACAGATGAGAACACCTCTCCTTTACAGGCCGATTTTTTTGCCGCGTCCGAATCAAGTGTTGAAAAACAGTTAAAAAACCTCAATCCTGATGAATTAACTGCGAAACAAGCCCTCGATTTGGTTTATCAATTACGTGCAGAGTTGTTATAATACGGCGAATTTTGACGTTACAAAATAACAATTAATGACAACTGTTAATGGGATTTATTCTTATTAACACATCCAAGACTATCAATACGCTCTATTGTTTATTTATTAGCTATTGATAGTGAGTTAGCAAAGTAAGGATCGAACAATGACCTTTGTTGTAGGCGAAAACTGTATCAACTGTAAACACACTGACTGCGTCGAAGTTTGCCCAGTTGACTGTTTCTATGAAGGCCCGAATTTTCTTGTCATTCACCCCGATGAATGTATTGACTGCGCATTATGCGAACCAGAATGCCCTGTTGAAGCTATTTTTTCTGAAGATGAATTACCCGCTGATCAAGAAGTCTTTCTTGAATTAAATGCCGAATTAGCAGAACAATGGCCCAACATCACAGAAATGAAAGAAGCACCTGCTGATGCAGCGGAATGGGATGGCGTTGAAAACAAACTGCAACATTTGCAGCGTTAAATAGTAGGACGTTGATTGGATAAGCACTCATAGAGCGAGTGCCCAAGGATAATCTCAACAAGGATGTTAACTAAGACAACGACAACGATGCCATCTGATGAAAAGCATCATAAATATAATAATAATAAATTCGTTGACCATGTTAACTGCAAAGCCATCTGGTGCCGTTTCAATTAAAATTGAACAAGACGCCGCACAGCGTTTTTTGACAAAAGTATACCATCAAGGTAAAGCGCTTCACTCAGAAACCTTTTATACTCGTGCTGCGGCCGATATGGCTGCTGAGTATTTTAAGAAGACCTACAGTCAAGCTCAGTAAAGCGCAGGGTCTTTTTATCAAGACCCAAAACATCATTACCCAATCACTTGGTAAATGACATAACCTTGTGTTTGTGTCTCATCAATACTGCCTAGCGTATATTCTCCTGAATGTTGATCAACCGACCAAGCAGGTACATCAGGAATCGCACCGCTTGCTTGGAATTCCGCCAGCTTAATCTCATTCACTAATGCCAAGCTCCCTTCATCAAAGTACAGAGTGGTATCATGCGCCATAAAGCTTGCCAACTCAGAGTGAGTGATCCTGTCTTCCGCTGTCAGCGCATTATCCTGGTTAACATCCAGCCAGTAGTAGACTTCTCCGTTTTGATGCGACGGTTCAAGCAAAGACACAGATTGCGTATCAGTTGTTAACACCATCTGATAATCGCTGCCACCCAACCCAGCGGGGTTGGCGACATCAATGGTTAAGGTAGATGACACCGTATCGTCACCATCGGACAAGGTGTAGTTAAACACTTCTTGATACCCATCATCAAACACGCCATTGAGCGCATGCACTTCAGAATCAGTTAATGCCCGCTCATAAATCCTGACGTCATCAATCGCCCCTTTAAAGAAGCTTCCTGAATTACCAGAAGCAGCACCTGTATGGAATTTAGTATAGTTATCTAACGCACCCAGCCCCACATTGCCGCCATGCGCAGGCACAGAGCGCATACTACCCACCCCAAAGGATTCGCCGTTTAACCAAGCTTCCATGTGCGTCTCTGACGCATCAAGGATAAAAGTTACCTGATGCCATTGACCTTTTGCCAGCGTACTGATATCGGTTGATATCCATTCACCGCTCCAATCTGCAACTTCTGTATAAGCCCCCGCATAAAGCACACCATCATGAATATATATATTATAACCATTCGATCCGCCGCCTTGCTCATACAACACCTGAGCGCCTGCCAGACTATTGTCAGCATCGATATTAAAGGCTAAATGCAGGGTAAATACTTCTCTGTTCGCACCGTAAAGATTGAGATCAGACGAATCGGGCACTGAGACATAATCATCCACACCATCCAACGTCACCGCACTGCCATTGAACCCTTCTGCGATAAAGCTTGCGCCGTTACGCAATGTGCCTATATCGTTTTTTACACCGCCCTGGGATTTATCGTCTATTGTGACTCCTGTGCCCTCATTAAAATCCCAGTAAAGTTCGAGATTTGACTCTATATCCACCGCTGCTGGCTCATAACGCCAAGCACCTGACTGATCAATATGAAGCACACCACGCTGACCCGCTATGATGGTCTCGCCCGAATTGGCTAACGCCTCGCCATTGACCGATACGACAGTCAACTCATCATGACTTACCTGTGGATCACTGTCATTGGCCAGTAAAGAAGGTTCGCTATCAATAGTTATGCCCGATTCAGTTGACGCACTGTCCGCCACGGCAACCGGCACATCATCGATATCGTTAACCTGAATGGTATAAGTCTGTTCAACCGCAAATTTGCCATCAGACACCTCAACGGTTACTTGATGCTCAGTCGCCGCCTCATAATCAAGAAGTTCAGCCGCTGATACACTGACCACACCCGTTAGGTTATCAATTGTAAACCGGCCTTCGGCATTATCAGTCAGTGTGTAGCTCAATATATCATACTGATCACGGTCATAGGCTTCTACCGTAAATACCGCTGTATCATTCAAGCTATCAGGCGATAACCCACTGGCCAGCTCATTCACCCAAATGCCAGGTTTTGCCTGTAAGTTTTTATCAGAAGGTGCAATCACAGAGACATTATCAAGCTGCATATCGATTGTCACATCGTACCCTTCTATCCCCATATCACTGAACCTTAGCATGATGTCGCCATCATTGATGGCAGTAAAGTCATGAGTGATAGTCTCAAGATCTGTAACGCCATTGCTGTGCTCACTGGAAACTAACATGGTACCGCTTGTCACATCAATTACTTCAACTTTAATCATAACCGTTGAATCAAATCGCCCCACACGGGCAAAATCAAAACTCAATTCGTGATAAATGCCTTCTTCTGATGCAAATTGGTATTCAGCAATGCCGTCGGTGAGCTCAGTACTATTACCAAATTGCAGCCTGTCATTTTTATACACAACAGAATTTTGTAGTACCCATAAAGGATCAACACTCGAGAAATCGCCACCGGTTATCAGGTTCTGATCCAAGGCTATTGATGACCCTTGGGATGCATCCGCTGCGGATGCAAGTAACAGGGCTTCTTGATCGTTCACGGCACGATAAAAGACTTGAATATCATCCAAGCCCCCAGTGAAATTGAAGGAATCATTGGCATGATAACCACCAATCGTCATGGGTTGATGAATATCCATATTAGCAGCACTGTGCGAAGTTCCTCTCACTAAGCTCAGATCTTGCTTAATGCCATTCAAATAAAGGGCATTATTTTGAATGTCATCATCATAAAATACAGCTGTCACATGATGCCAATGGTTGGCAAGCGAAGCATCGGTGCCGAGATCCATGTTTGCAAAATCCACACCCCAAACATCAGATTTTAAGGTATCAAAACCTATCTTGTCTTCAATCAGAAGCAGATTGTACCCACCTAACGCAATAGGTATTTGCGTTAACGTACCATCCCAGTTCATCCAAAAGCTAACGGTCACAGCGCCTGCTGTAGCCGGTAATCCCGTATCCGCGACAGAGATTTTATTTGTTGCATCAAATTGCGCATGGCTGCCTATTTTCGAGTCGCCTGTTCCTGCCTGCAAGGCACCGACATTCACTCCATTTAACCCTTTAACGGCCTCTGTTACGTCGGTTGTATTAGCGTCAACCCCATCTAATGTAAAGTGCAGATTGGGCACCGGATCACCAATGGTCGGCGCCACATTACCATCATGCACATAGAGCGTTTTGGTCGTTGATGCCGAATGACCATTGACTTTTTCTGTTTGCGTGGCTGTAAAGCTCATCACAAATTCATCGTTAGCATCTACCACCGGCGTGATGGTCAATTCACCTGCGGTAATTACCACAGCGGTATCGACATCAGCTACTAAGGTGTCCACACCATCCTGGCTTACCTTGTAACCCGCTGGTAAACCTTTAAGCGTAAGCGCGCTGTACTCAGATCGATCTAAATCCGTCGCCATGGCATCAACAACTACCGTAAAGGCTGCATCACAGGTCTTCGTCAGTTCATAGTCATAACCATTAAGGCTGGATTCTTTGATACCCAGCTCCAGCACCTTCACCACATCGACTAATGGCCCAACACCATTATTGTATGCCGCGACCTCCTGGAACTTAAGGACTTCGGTCGACTGATCCTTCAGTGGTAATACAATACGGTGCACGACCCACTCATCCGTGCTGGTTAGCGTCGCTATAAGGTCATTGCCCCAGTAGATTTCAATGGGTTCATGCCGGGAGAGTCTTGAATGCAATGCCAATTCGAGGGCCATTTGCTTGCCAGAGGATAAATCGACTGTCGTTGAGAATATATCCAACCGACTGCCATAATCAATTTCCAGGAATTGATTTCCTTCATACGCTGGCGTTTGACTATAGCCATTTGTTTGAAGTTCGTAGGTACCTGATTCTGCTGACCAGCCCTCTGGATCACCGTTAACAGGGAACCAACCTCTGCTGGGATCGGCCGGGGTTTCAAACCCTGTCTCTTGAATCACTCTATCTTCTGTTACTAGTGATAAACTGGGCGCATCTGCTCTTGCTTCGATACGTGCTTGCGCTTGCGCTTCTGTGGTTTTTTCACCGTCAGATACCTCATAGGCCAAGACGATTGAATCACCGCCATCCGTCTTATCAGGAATCACGCTAAAGTACGAATCGTGCGCAACATCCTGAACCGTTAGACTGAAATTACCCGAACGATCGATTAGCTGCCCTCCTTTAGAGCCGACATCAAAGAGCACTTGGTCACTCTGATCAACGATGGCCAAACCACTGGCTAGTTGCTCATTGGTTAAGGCTTCTGATAAGAGGCTAACATGCCCAATATTCGCATTCGTCGTCGCCTGTGAGCTATCAAATCGCCCACCATGACTATCCTGTTCATCGCCAATGACGAACTTGCCATCTGCCTCCAAGGCTGACCCTTTCGATGAGTTCTTCGCATCCATTAACTGCCCATTAATAAACAAGCGCAGCTCACCGGATGCAGCATCCCACGCCAGCTGAATCTTGTACAGCTCACCGTCCTGAAGATCAGGCATCTGCGGCCCAGAAAACTCAACAAGCCTACTGTTGAAATTGAGCTTCACGCTGTCTGTTTCAGTATTCGGGATAAACACATTCAACAGATTCTTTGCAGAAGTACTCACCAGGCTGACAATATTTTCTATGGAACCTGAATGACTGCCCGTCGATTGATAAAAGAACTCAAGGGTAAAGGCTGATAACTCAGGTAAGGTCTCGTTGACAATAATACGGCTTTGCGTATCTGCACCAAAACTCAGCTGGCTTTCTTCACGCAGGGTGGCTGCCTCACTCATGACCTCGTAATGGTCAATGGTGCCGTTGGTAGTCACCGTATAATTACCTGTGCGATCAACCACTTGCCCTTTATGACTTATGAGATCAACCACCACTTGATCACTGACATCTGAGGCAGAGACAGACTGTGCAATTTGTTCAGCCGTCAGTACCTCTGACAACAAGGTTACATGGTCAATCTGGCTGTTGGTCAGCGCCTGCTCAGGTTGAAAACCTCCATCAATCCTATCTTGATCCTGACCGAGGTAGAGTTTGCCGCCAGCTTCGATAACGTTGCCTGTCGAAACAACACTGGAATCCACAACTTGGCCATCAACGTAGAAGATGATCTCGCCTGTTGTGCTATCCCAGGTTAAATGCAATCGGTGCTTCTCACCATCTAACAGGCCACCGGCATCACCCACAAAGAATGATCCAACCCCGTTGATATAAAACCTGATCCCGCCAGAGTTCTCAAGAAAAATACTGATCGCATTATCATGATTTGCAGTGGCAAGACTAAAGATAAAATCAAACTGGCCAAGGCGTGGCCCAGTCGCCTGAAAATCCATCTCAATCGTCAAAGCGGCTAATTCAGGCAGTGCTTCATTGAGCCCAATATAGCTTGATGTATCTGTCTCAAAAGCAAACCCTGACTCCACCACCTGACTGACCAGTCGAACGTTATCAACGGATAAGCTATCGCCTTCAACATCAATGACATTGGCAAGTAGATCCTCACGCGTTACCGTTAATGCACTATCGTCAGCGACGCTGCCTAAGTCTATCGACCTGCTATAGGGTGTACTGTCATGACCAATGCCTTCAGGCACAAAATCAGGGTCTTGTGTCAACACCAATTGGTCAATGCGATAACCATCCTCTCTGACCCAAACGCCCAGAGTATGAAGTCCGGCCTCATCAATGGTTATCTGAGCACGCTCTTCCTGCCCAAATAAGCTGTTTCGCCATCCAAAACCCGACACCGCCATAGCAAACGGCTGCAACTCACCATTTAACGTGATATGTAAAGAATCAGAGGTATTGTCATACACCTCAGGGCGTATCGATTTGAGCCAAAGGTAATACGTACCAGGCGTCGTCACTTGAATAGCGTACTGAGCAGTTGATCCTTGAAGGCTATTGCCAAAATGATAGGCCTCATTGGCACTGGTGATAGACGCACGGTTTGAGCTTGTGATATCGTCAACCATTTCCCAGCTGGGGCCGTTTCTGTCAACGATCTGATGGAAATCTTCCATCTCAATCACTAACATACCTTCTTTTTCAACAAAGACCTGCTGAGGCGCATCATTCACATCGGTTAATGTAATCTGCAACGTTTCAATGGTTTCAGCAAAGCCATCACTGACTTTTGCGATGATTGTATGGCTGCTTTGCGTCTCAAAATCCAAGCGACTGACATCGGCCACAAAAACATCACCCGTTTCGTGATCAATGCTAAAGCGGCCGTTGGCATCATCAATCAACGAATAATGAAGCTGGTCATTATCGACATCGTTTGCTGTAAAGCTGGCCACCCAATCACCATTTTCAAGCTTATCTTGACCTAGGATCATCTCACCATCAAAAGTGACGCCTTCTGTGGTCACCATGCCGATCAAGGTAACGCCACCATTAAAGGAGACATCCCTTAATCCATAGGCCTGACCATTCTTCTCTGTTGCAATACCGATGAACCTGCCGTTATCGTAGAAATGGGTGAGCTTTTCCTCTTCCGTTAAGGCATTGTAGATATCGATTGAATCAGCCGCACCTCTAATCGCCTTAAGCTCAATAGTCCCATCGCCGTTATCTTGGGTTGTCAGCAAAATACCTTTGCCCCAATGACCTTCTGCTTTAGTGATCCAGAACTCATCACCCACCTGATAATCGTCCGGCAAGGTAAAGGTTTGGGTGTTGTGATCAGACATTGATGCACCGACCCAAGTTAGGGTAATGGTCTCCAGTGACAACTCAGCTGCATCAATCACACCCGTAGGCCGTTCTGCTAGGCTAATCTGCTGCTGTACAAACCTAAGGCCTGTCACATCATCGACAATGCCCGGCACAGCTAATGACCCGTTAAAGGTTACATCCTTAACGCCATAACCATGCTCACCCTCTGCGGTAACTAAGGCAATATTCGTCTGGCCATGGCTATAAAAATAACTTTGCTTTTCAATATCTGTTAACGCATCCCACACGGCTGAATCGACATATTTCGCCTGGAGCGCTTTGAGCTGGAAAGTCCCATCGCCATTATCAATCGTTTGTAACTGAACGGCTTTCTGATCACCACTGGTTACTGAAACCCAAAAGGTCTCTCCAAGTTGATAGCCATCAGGCAATGCCAGGCTGCCTGACACGGTGCCTCCGCCATTGACCGCATTGCCAAACAGGGTGTAATCAATATGATACAAGCCTTCGTTAGCACGCGGTAACTCATAAATCGCCGTCACTTCCTCTTGCGTTAATGCCCGATCAAAATAAGCAAAATCATCGATTGCGCCATCTAAATAACCGTTATTTGACCAGTTACTTTTCCCTAAGTAGTTATTTTCTCTGACCATTAACTTAGGCACAACCGCTTGCTTCTGTCCTGCCAATTCACCATCTTTGTAGATCTTGACTAAGCCGGTTTCATCAATGGTCGCCGTAACCTGAGTCCACTGACCTGCATCAAAAAAGTCGGATATGACAAGCGTTGTCTTAGTACTTCCAATATAAACATCAAACACTAAGTTGTTTGTGACCCCTTGATGGCCTAACAGAATATTGTCTTGGGCTTGCCCATTGCCAAAATCTATAATCCTCGACCAGGATTGTTCGAAGCTGTCATAACGAACCCATGTTGAGATCGTCATTGCGCCACCGGTTTCTAAGCCTTCGATTTCAGCAGCACCTGATGTGCCATCCATCGCTAACAGGCCGCTAGGCATAAGATTTGCGCTACCAGTCAAAATAAGGTCATCCCCAGCGTTTACTACATCCGCTTCATCAGCCAATTGAAAAACGGCAGACTCATCGGCTTGAGGCGGATCAATGACTTCATGCCCAGGTTTATTTGCCAAGGTATTCGCGTAGATATCGGCTACTTCTGTTGATGATAAGACGCGATCATACAACGCAAAATCATCCAGCGTGCCATCCAAATGATCATCGGGAGTCCAGTTACTTTGCCCTATGTAATGATTGTTTCGAATCATCGCATCAGGTACAGCCCCTTGCCGCTCTGCAACCTGCTCACCATCTTTGTAGATCGTAGTCAAACCTGTATCATCGACCGTCACCGTCACGTGAGCCCATTGACCGGCTTCAAAAAAGTCTGAGACGATGATATGACTTTCTTTCGCGCCATAACCCCATACATCAAACACTAAATTGCTTGTGTTGTTGTACTGGCCTAACACAATATTGTAATTTTCTTTTCCATTACCGAAATCTATAATGCGCATCCATTTCTGTGACAGGTCATCATAGCGCACCCAAACGGAGATCGTCATTGCGCCGCCAAAATGAAGATTATTCAGTTCTGCTCTGCCATCTATGCCGTCCAAAATTAATCCGCCTTCACCCAAGCTTGCACCACCAGAGAGCGTTAAATCATGACCTTGTCGACTGATATCATCGGTTGATTCAAAATCAAACGCCGCGACTAAGCCATCTTCCGGTGTTGTCACAACTACCTCAGGCGCATCATTCGTGCCATAAATAGTGACATCAAGCGTCTGTTCAGTGCCATCGACGGTTTTAATCACTACGCTATCTTTTAATACTTCATCTCTAACGCCTGTACTCTCAGCTGTCACTGTCTCCGTTGCGGATGCCTGATACAGCGCCTTATCGGCATAGATATCAGCAAGTTCTTCCCCTTCAAAATCAAAATGCGAAATAAGCTCTGAGACCACTTCGCCTTGCATCACGCGTTTCACTTCGTCGGCGGTTAACGCACGGCTGTAGGTTTGAAGATCATCTAATTCACCGTCAAATGTCGTAGCAGTAGGATTAATATTGACTGTTCCTAGGTTAGTAAACCCGACGAACTTGACGGAATCGGGGGCTACTGCTGTAGCAAATTGCTCACCATCAGCATAAAAGCGATATTCTGTGCCATCTTTTACCCAAGTTACATGAGTCCATTCTCCCGTCTGAAAAATATTGCTTCCTGCGCTACCATGGAACCTGACTGATGATTCATCATACGAATCCCAATGAATGCTTTTCCCTTCTGCATTCGAGATAAATAAAGACGGCCCTCGCACAAGATCCCATGAACCAAATATGCCCATAAGTGAATCACTAAGAGTGTCAGGTTTCAGCCATAGGCTCATGGTGAAATTATCCGAAGGCACCAGGCTTTCTTCAATTTGTAAATAGTTTGACGATGTCAAATGAAGCGTTTGTGAAGACTGATCCTGATGAGCAACCATTCGCTCACCCAAACCAGCGGGTGTACCCAGGTCATTTAATTGACGTTGCTCATCTTTTTCGCCGGTGAGCATCTCTTGCAGACTGTCCCCTTCAAACTCAAAGCGAGCAATCAAATCCGTCTGTGCATGGCCTTCATACACATCAAGGATTTCGTCTTCTGTGAGTGCACGGCTGTATGTTTGAATATCATCCAGTTCGCCTTTAAATAATGTTTCTTCATTCCCTTTGCCAAACTGGATATAACCATTTAAATTTACCTCAGAAGGGGCATCCCCAGCCGCAAATTGCTCCCCGTTAGCATAAAATCGGTATTCCTCACCATCTTTTACCCAAGTGATTTGCGTCCATTCACCCTCTCTGAATATATTGACCCCATTGTTAGAATGAGTATTATAACGCACGCCTTCCGAGTCATAAGAATCCCAACTGATTCCACCCGGATTGGAGTAATTTGAAATATATAGCGAAGGTGATCGTGAAACCCTTTGACCTAAAGTACCCGATCCAAACAGTGGCGTCCAAGTTTCACTCAAATCCTCCGGTTTAACCCATAAACTAATCGTAAAGTTATCAGCAGTGATAAGATCATCGTTGACAGTTACATGCTGTGTGCCATCCAGTTTCAGCGTTTGGCCAACCGACAAATTCTGAATTGCCACCTGATGATTATCCGCAGCGTAAGACCACTGGCCATCGGCCTCAATGGTAAACTCGCCAAACCGACCTGAAACAGTCTCAGGGATAAAGCTAGACTCTCCTTCGTCTCTATCCGTGACAACGAGTGCACCACTGGTCATTAACAGGTTAGCTGAATCTTCAACAAGCGTGCCGGCAGAAACACCTGTAATCACAGGTGCATCTTGAATCGGCTGAAGCGTAATCGTGTATTGCTGAGTAACACTTAAGCCACGCTCATCAACAACCTTGACCGTGACTGTATATGACGCCTCAACGTCTTCATTCAATAAGCTGTTATCCAGCACTGAAATGATGCCGGTATTTGGATCAATCGCAAAGCGGCCGCCCGCATTATCGACAAACCCATAGATTAAGGTATCGCCCTCAAGATCATGCGCGGCAACTTGACCGACAAACGTACCATTGGCTGAAAGGCGATTGATCAGGGTTGTACCCACAGCATGCACCCACACGTCATAGATATCGCCTTCAACCGTGTCATAAACCAATTTCAGATCACCCGATGCTGTGGCTACAAGATCGACTCCTCGGGGTGAAAACTGACTACTGATCAGCGTAGGTTCAGCTTGTGCATTCAATGCGGCATCAAATTGTTGAAGGTATAAGGGCGTTTGATGATTGGCTGGCGCATCACTATCTACTTCATTCCATGCAACGGCAACACCGCCATCAGCCAAAACGGCTAGATGGTGCATGTGGTTAGACAACTCTCCCTGATTCACCTGCACAGCGCTGCCAATGAGATTACCCGACTCATCTAAACGCTGAAGGTAAAGTTCATCACCGCTGCTATAAAGAACAACCAGATCGCCGTTCATTAACTGCTTAATATGCGCCCAATGATGGATGTTAGATGCTGGCCCACCAAAATTGGCTTCAGCTATCACGGTCGCTGTTTCACCCGTGCCTGTGCCGGCATCATAAATCAACACCTGGATACTATCGGCTTCGTTCTTATTGCTTCGCCATAAGGCGGCTACTTTGCCATCACCTAGACTAACGCCAGAAAAATTGGAAAATTTCCAAGGTGTTACCTTGTCAGATACCATGGTGTCCTGCCAGACACCCTCTGCATCCCATCGTTTTAGCTGGACATTATCTTCATTGTCTGAATAAAAACCCAAGGTCAGGAAACCGCCATCATCCAAGGCGACAAGGCCGGTAGTGAAGTGGTATTCTCCTGAACTGACTTCGCCTGTCATCGCAGTCATATCATTATCAAAGACACGGAATGTACCATTTGGTGCAATCCCTGGGTTGAAGCGCTGATAGCTCACCACAAACCCACCATCGCTCAAGGCTTCAATAGTTAAGTGCCTGATCGAATCATCGCCTTCAACATCTGTCTCTGTCATCGTGACCACTGGGCCAATAGGATTCATCGACGCATCGAGTTTCTGACCTTTGATGCGATCGCCATTCCACCAGTCGTTTTGACCTTCAAGCCAGACGGTCATATACGTACCGTCACTCAACTGAGTGATTTGGCCATAACTTTGCTCCTGCGTCTGATTGGCAGCATCTAACTGCACTGGTGCACTGACCGCCAAGCTCAACTCTGGCGCGATCACAGGGGCTTCGTTGACATCATTCAGATGGATTTGATAACTTTGCTCATCGTCCAATTCACCATCAGACACCTTAACGATAACGCTATGCGATACGGATGTCTCATAGTCTAATAAAGTACCATCAGCAACTGAGATTTCACCTGTTGCACTATCAATAACAAAGCGGCCGCCTGCATCGTCTTCAAGGCTAAAGGTCAAGGTTTCACTGTCTTCGTCTTGCGCACCTACCGAACCGACCACAGTACCATTTGCACTGTGCTCATCAACGCTGGATAACAGTTTAAAACGTGAAAAATCTTTCGCCGACACCTCTTCATAGAGCGTCTGAACTTCAGCGGCATCGATGGCTCGATCAATAATTACCAAATCATCCATATCGCCATTGGTGTTATGTTCACCCCAGTTACTTTCACCAATTTTATTGCTCGTGCGGAGTATGTCTCTTGGCACATGTCCATTAGGGTTTTCTGCTGCTAATTCACCATCAATATACAATTTCATATGACCGCTTTCATCAACAGTCATGGTGGCATGAAATGGCTGCCCTAGTGTGTAAGCATTGTTTGCATACACCTCCTTCACATCATTTGAATGTTGATAGATATGAACACGTATCTGACCATTGGACGTTGTACCCATCAAAATGTTGTCAGCATATCTACCGTTACCAAAATCAAAAATCCTAGCCCAACCGTGATAGCTGTGATAGGTAAAAGTGGTTGCAATCGTAAGCGCACCGCTCAGTTGCAGTTCACCTAATTCCCCTCCTGCCTGGTTGAAACGGATTCCTGTCTCGGTATGGACAGCACCAGCGCCAAAAGTCGCATCTTGTGCTTTACCGCTAAGTTCTTCTGTTGATCTAAAGTCATAAGCTGCCAGCGTGTCATATTCAGGCGTAACGAGTACAGGCGCATCATTAACTGGCGTAATATCAATCTGGGCCGTGCCTTGTTGTATGACTTGGAGTGAAACGGTATCAATAATTGCCCCACCGCCGTTATTCTGATCCGCTTTTTCTTGAATGGTCACTACTGCCTGCGAGTTCCCTGTTGGCTCAATATCTACTTCAAATGCGTCAAAATCCGTATTGGGCTCAAAGGTTGCGATTAATTGTCCGTCAAGGAGAACTTCAACTGTGTCCGACTCAACTAGCTTTGTACTTCTTTCACGCATCGATAACACTAATCGATAAGCCGTATCGTTACTCATATCGAGCGTATAACTTAAGCTATCATGAACCGTACTGTTTGAATCTAATTCAAGCAATGGCGTCGAGGTCGCAGACGAACCTAGTGCCTCACCATCACCATGAATTTCTTTGCCAATATTGCTCCAACCCTCTGCAAACTGGTGATTTGAAAAATCCATTAGGCTATGCGGTATCTTTTCGATAACATCAAAGTCGATAGAAATATCAGCAACATCTATGTTGTCTGTAGGCAGTAATGTCCAAGTGTCATCGCCATTATCGATAATTGTGCCGTACTGTGGATCGCGTAGGCGTACATGCCCAATTGACAACTCATCTCCTTCAACATCCGCCGTTTGTGAAAGCAATTCAGCAGCAGTGATGACTTTATTGCTACCCTCTGCCACCGAACCTAAATCAACAAGGTTTGTCACAGGTGAATCATTTACCGCGTCAACTTTGACCGTGGCAACACCATCCACCAGACTCACACCATCTGTGACGGTGAAATTAATGTCTACCTTATCGGCTGAAAAGTTTTCAGCGGGCGAATAAACATAGTAAGAAGGCACCTGCTCGATACTACCTGCTTTTTCAAGGGTATGCTTGCCTGAACCATCAAACAAAAAGCCATCAGCGGATTGAATATCCAACTCTACCTGGTCACTAAAGAAACTGAGTGGTTGATTCAGCCCAATAATCTCTGCTGGCATTTCTTCAGACAATAAAGTCATACGGTGCATGGCCGCATTTTTCATGACTTGGTTAGAATTAAAGCCACCGCCATAGGTATCTTGCTCCTGACCAACAAAAGCCAATCCGTCGGCAGGAATTGTCCCTCCCGTTTGTAACGTGGCCTCTTCGTGTAGCACACCGCTGTTATAGAGCTTTAATGACCCTGTTTCATTATTCCAGCTGAGTGCAAATACTTGTAGCTGACCATCATTAAGGGTCAGCCCTTTAAATAAGTGACTTTGCCCCCCCATGACCACTTTAATATTCCCGGCATCTCGACTGGCTTCAATGAGCAGGCTGTTATCGCTAGAGGGTGTTGCCAAACTGAACAAGGGATCATAAGCACTATTGGCACCTGTAGAAATATAATCAAAGGCGATAGTAAATTGATCTAATTCTGGCAGCGTACCATTAACCTGTATTGCATTATCGGTGTCGTCTAAAAATACCAGCGTATTGATGATATTGATGGCGCCCTGTGCATCATCAGCCAGAGTAACCTGGGTGACATTAAGAGCGCCACTATCAACATCCGTCACCCCAGCTAAAAGATCAGACACTGAGAAAACCAGTGGATTGTCTTCTTTAGTAACGCCTAGATCGACAGGCGCTACCTCAGGCGCATCATCAATCGCTGTAATATCTATCTCAGCTGTGCCTGTGACCGTTGACAAGGCTTCTGTATAAATACTGACGCTGTCCAATCGAACGCCAACACCATCATTTTGATCCGAAAGTTCACGAATAACTAAGTCTGTATTATCTTTATCGACATGCGGCAAATCAACAACGACTGTCTCCCAGTCACTGGATTCTGGCGTTATTGTTTGAATAACGGTGCCATCCCAAACGATGTCAATTGACTCTCCATCAGTCGTCGGTCTTTGCGCTAATACCAAGGTAACGCGATGATCAATTCCTAGACTTGTATCGACAGTAAAGCTGATACCGTCATGATCAACTAAATGATCTATTTCTAAGATTGGCGTACCCGTAGGCGAATGCCCTAGGAGACCACCATCTGCTTTAATTTCGAGCCCCCCAAGTTGTGACCAACCGGCTTCAAGCCCATTGCTAAAGTCCATATGACTAATCAATGAATAGTCATGAATATCGTATTCAATCTGAACATTATCGCCGTTAACGTTTTCCGCTGGCGTCAACTCCCAAACGCCCTCGCTGACCTCAGTCATCACACCTTGGCTATCATCAACTAAACGCACATGGTGAACTTCAAGCTTATCGCCTTCGGCATCGGTTGCATTTTGTAGTAACGTTTCTTGGGTAATCGTCACCTTAACATCTTCATCCGTGCTGCCAAGATCAACCAACGAAGTGACTGGCTCGTCATTGTGTGCTGCAAAGATAACCGTAAAGGTTTCAACCGCACTGCTATCAATGCCGTCTGATACCTCAACCTTCAGTGACGGTGCATCATTACTGCCATCGTGCGTGATGCTGATTTCGCCTGCATCTAATTGCGCTTGAGTAAAGGCATATCGCCCCCCACCCAGATCATTGGCACCTGTGACAACAACCAAAGATAGATCCGATAAGGTATAAACAAAATCCGTAGGTTCGGAATCAATATCATCAACACTGAGATGCACCGAAGAAAGCACAATGGTTTCTGCTTCATCGATCGACAGTGAGCGGTGCTCAAATTCAGGGGCATCATTCACACCTGTCACTTTTATCAAGGTGCTAGATTCTACTTGTGCCCCCTCACTATCTTGCATCACATAGCGAATAGAAACATACGCCTCCTCATCTTGAGCCAGTGACTCAAACACTGATGCGGCATGATAAACAAGCTTATCATCAACAATTGTCACCACGCCTCGACCATCAACCACCTCACCTCGATAATCAACAACATCTGCACTAACAAGGCTTAGCGTATCTCCCTGATCCTTATCCGTAGCGTTGGCGAGCACATCCAACGTCAGCTGGCTATTTTCATCCACCGATAACGCCGATGATTCAGACAATGAGAATAACTGAAACCCATCAAGGCCTTGATAACCATTACCATTATTTTTCAAAATATGGATTCGATAATATTGGAAACTGGCTACTTCACTCAATTGATAAAGGCGTGTTTCATAAGGTGACCAATTCGTTTGATCTGATTGCGTATCTAAAACAACAAAGTTCTGACCATCATCAGAGCCTAATAATTGCCATTCCTTCGGCGCTCTTGATCCGATATTAATACCGGTGAGGCTGTACTCGAGTACGTTTGTTTGATCACCTAAATCTACTTGCAGCCAGGCTTCTTGGCTGGTACGGGCTGCCCAGGATCTGGAGTTTTTGAGCACATCTGCCTGGATACCATCCATCGCCATATATGCTTGATAGCTACTACTGTGCTGATTACTTGCAGTAACAACAATGCCCTGGTCATTATTACTGGTTAATTCAGGGATGACTGCTTCTAAGGTGTAGCCTTCAACGACAACCTCTGGTGCATCATTAACCCCTGTAATGCGTATTTTGATGCTTTGCGTCGTGCCATCTACTGATTCAATGCTAAACAAGTCTTCTACCACTTGTCCTTGAGCCAGTGCATCAATCTGGCCTGTTGAGTTATCCGCTGTATACGTCCACTCCCCAGCTTCGTCAATCACTAATAAACCATAAGTACCGGTGAAACTATTGGCAACAAAACGACTCTCATCGGCATCAACATCCACCACCGTTAACGCACCATTAAAGGTGAGTGCCTCTTCAGTATCTTCAACAATATCGGCTTCAGAGGTTCCCTGAATGCTGGCAGCGGTATTGGTATCCATTCGAACAAACTTGTTCTGACTGTCATCCCATAAAAAGGCGGAATACTTGCCTGTGGTATAACCATTGGATGCATCCAACTGCCCCAATAACAAATCATTTTTATTGCCATCTCCATCAAGATCCATGAAGGCAACTGATGATTTGTGATCATCCATATTGATCGCATTTCCATCACCATCAACTAAGAAGGCTGACAAATTTGATGCGGAGTACGTACCATTGTCCTGTTGAATCAGCACCTGGTTTGCTCCGACATGCCCTTTGGTATAGAGATCCAGCAACCCATCACCATTAAAGTCACCAACGGCAATATCACCCACCCCACGGTAGCTGCCATTGATCTGTGTATAAATATCTCTGATAGCAGAATAATTATCACTGATATCAACAAATTGGCCAGTTTCACCAATGTTGTACACAAACCATGGCTGATCACCATAACGTGTACTGACAATGATTTCCGTTCTTCCATCGCCATCAAGATCAACTGTCATTAAACTTAACGACTTATGAGTCACACTGACAGGCAAAGTCACTTGGGACGTGTAGTCTTCTTCAAAATTTGTACCGCCCAAGCCGTTATAGTAATAGATGGTATGACCTGATGAAGTGATTAAATCGTTAAAGCCATCGCTATCGCCGACTATAACAACCTCAGAGCTAAATTTATTCCCTAAAGCCGGTACTTCCTTTTTATAAACAATGGTCGAATTGCCAAGCGCATCTTGTCCTTCCTGACCAATCCAGAACTGCAACCCAAGTTCGTTCACAATTAGATCGTCGATACCATCCGAATTGACATCGGCCACCTCAAGCGAGTTATAAACCGACGCTGCATCTTCAGCTAAGGTATCTGATAAGCCATTCGCCAGATGCTCAATGGTGTAGTAAGGGCCATTTTCGTTATCAGCCACCAGGGTTTCAGGTGCTGATTGAATGTAATCGACCTGCATAGAATAAGGCGTACCACCACCGACTTTTTGTGGTTCGGATATATCAACGCCTGTCGTACCAGAAACGCCCTGTGTACTATCCCACGCTCTAAAACCAAGCACATTGCCTGCTTCTGTCGTATTGGCGGCATAGATCAAGGCATCCTTATCCAGCAAAATGCCGTTTACACTTGAAACGCCTGAAAAATCTATCCAGGTTGCGCCTTGGTCTGTGCTGTAAAAAACCCCTTCTGCTGCATCAAATACTGCAATACCTGGCTCGCCCGCATCACTATCTTTATAGTTACTTAAGCTACCTGCCTTATCAATGAACGAAGCCACGGTTAAGCTACCTGAGGTATCGCCATCAGTAGGTACTTCGGCCGCACCAAAGGCAAGCAATGGCGTCACGCTGACATCCAGTAATGGCGCATAATTATCGGTATTACCACTAATCGTAATTGTGATAATCTCTAGCTGGCCGTCTTTCGTCGCTATTTGAATGGTATCTTCACGCGAATCGCCATTATGCAGGCCAGCTAAATCAACATGATTATTATCTAAGGTGTAAGTCCATTCCCCTTCACTATTTATAGACAATTGCCCATACTGCCCATTGAGGGTTGCTGCTTGATACGCATTCATTCCGTCATCAGGGTCGGTGATAAAGACCTGACCAGATACCGTATTATCCGCGGCATCTTCAACGACAGTGCCTGTAAATTCACCCCATACGGTAGCAATATCATTGGCATCGGTAATCGCCACTTCAACCAGCTGCTGCGTAATCGTTGAGCCATCTGAAATACCCACCAGCAAGGAATAGCTATCAATGGTTTCATGATCAATATCACTATTATCAACAAGCTTAATTTCACCAGTAAAAGGATCAATACTAAAGCGGCCTTCGGCATTATAAAGCAGCGAATAAATCAAGCTATCCCCTTCGGCATCTGTCGCGGATACAGTACCAACCAGGGTATTATTTTCAGCATGTTCTGAGACGCCAAGTGACACCGGATTTGTTTGTACAAACACCGGCGCGTCGTTAACCGGGTCAATGCTAAGGTTAAGATCAAGACTGAGT
>JAPOUS010000201.1 GCA_026708525.1 Cellvibrionales bacterium | reverse complement strand
CAACCAGGGTGTCAAAAATGTTCCAGCCATTTTTAAAAAAGTGTTTTTTGTTAGGTTCCGCAATAAAACGAACACTTATCTCGAACATGAAAAACAGCGTTACAAAGGTGTCAAGGTAATGAAAAAAACTAGCAAGGTAGCTAGGCAAGCTGTATGTTTTTGCACCGATCTCAAGTGCAGATACAATGATAATAAAGATCACAAATAACTCGAAATAGCGGTTATTCTTTAATACTAAAAGGCCTGATTGCAGCTTGTTAAAGGCTGGCGATATATTCATAACTATTTATAGAGGCTTACTAATTGATGAAAAAATGTTCTAGATTAATGCTCACTGCTTTCGCATATTAAATTCACTAACGATTGTTGTCAGGCTTAACTTGTGTCATTATTGCGCCAAAAATAATGCTAAAAAGTTGCCGACAATACAACGTAATATTCACAACGCAATATTCACGTAATATTCACGTAGTTTAAGCGCAATATAATAAACAGCCCAAGGATTGCACCAAATGAGTTCTTCTCACTCGATTTACCATTGGTTTAAAAATAATCGAAAACGACTGATTATCCTGTTTTTATTGGTTCTTTTCGTTTCTTGCCTTTCGCTCACTGCAACAAAAATTTACCAACACTGGGATGATGACCCTGATCGCGGCGCTATTGCACTGAAAGATGGATTTATGGGCGAGAACTTTAGCGTACCTACTTATCTTAAGCAAGGTTGGAGTGCATCGGATAGTTTATGGTTTTATAACACAACACAAGGCTCAAACCTGATCCCTTATGACTTCTTTTTATCGCTAGAAGTTGCCGGGGGGGAAGATATGTTTGCCTCGAATAAAGTTTTTGATCAATACCGATATTTACCGCAAAAACCCACGTTTTTTAACCCAGATGGGTTGGCGGTTGGCTTCGTTAAAGATACCTACCAAGGCAAAGACTATATAGGTTATACCTGTGCTGCCTGCCATACCGGTCAAGTCAACTATCAAGGTCAAGCCATTCGTATTGATGGAGGGCCTGCCATGGCAGATATGGATAATTATTTAAAAGCATTGTATGCCGCCATGTTCGAAACTATGACCCATAAAGAAAAACGTAATCGATTTATCGAGCGTGTCATCGAGCGTGATAATGATTACCAATCCAAAAAAGCCGTCTTTAGCGATTTGCGCAAGTGGGCAAGCGTCATTGAAAACTACAATACCATTAATCACAGTGAAGTAGATTATGGCTTTGCTCGCTTGGACGCCTTCGGTCGAATCTACAACCGGGTGTTACAGCATGTAGTCAATAAAGCCCAGGCGAAAGAAGCATTATTATCCATTCCAAACAAACAGGGTTTGCCTTTACTTACCGACGATCAAGTGGATTTAGTACTTGATGGTGTTGATGAAACCATTATTGGTGACCAGCAATTTGCGTTAATCATTGACCGCTTAACTGATGCAAAAGATGGCTACCCGGGATTGTCTAAAAAACAAATGCTTAAGGTACGTGATAGTTTATTTAATTCACCGAATGCCCCTGTTAGCTACCCATTTCTTTGGGATATCACGCATTCAGACTATGTTCAGTGGAATGGTCTTGCGGGTAATTCAGGTGTTGGCCCTATTGGCCGAAATGCCGGTGAAGTGATAGGCGTATTTGGCACTTTGGATTGGGTCGCCAAAGAGCCAGGGTTCAGTATTTCTGGTATGTTAACCAAGCAATCCAAGAAACATAAACAAATCGATTTTTCATCTTCTATTGATTTGATGAACCTTCGTAGGCTAGAAGACCACTTAAAAAGTTTACAATCACCTGAATGGCCAGCAGAGATTTTTGGTGAGTTGGATCATAAAAAAGTCGATAAAGGTCGTTTGATTTATGAAAAATACTGCGAATCTTGCCATATTGTCGTTGAACGTGATAATTGGGATCGTATTGTGATTGCCCAATTATCCAACCTTGATGCGATAGGCACCGACCCTCAGATGGCCTTAAACAGTGTCAATCACTCAGGTAAAACCGGTAACTTTAAATACACTTATCAACCCACGGATGTTGGAGACTTTGTTCTTGGTGATGATGCGCCTGTTGCCTTGACTCTGACAGCAGCGACCAAAGGGGTTGTTGCAACGCCTGACCCTGACAAAAGCTTTATTCGCCGATGGGTTGACTGGCTTTATACGCTGATCTCATCTGCAACATCCAACACCATTGAATCCAGCATAAAGCAGGGAACTTATCACCCTGATACGACAGCGCAGCCACTTAACTCCTTGCTGGCTTATAAAGCGCGTTCATTGAATGGTATTTGGGCAACGCCTCCTTACTTACATAATGGCTCAGTCCCTTCACTTTACGATTTGTTATTACCCGTCAAGCGCGAAGGTGATCCAGAAGACGGTGAATATCGACCCAATACGTTTTATGTTGGGCTGCGTGAATTTGATATTAAACGGGTAGGGTATGTCTACAAGGATCAAAAAGGGTTCTTATTTGATACCAGTGAAGCTGGGAATTTAAATACCGGCCATGAATATGCAGCTGGACGAACCGCGCAACCCTCGGGAGAAATTTTGCCTCCGCTAACCAAGAAAGAGCGCTGGCAATTGGTTGAATATCTAAAATCCCTATAATTGCTTTCTGGTGGTGCATTTTTCGTGAACTTTTGAAACTTTTCAGATAAAATGCGCCGCTTAAAAAATAATTGAAACGACTGGAGAATACTGGTGTTAAACATCCGTACCTATAATGCCATATCACCCAAGGGGCTGGATCGCTTTCCAAAAGATAAGTATCAAGTCTCTGATCAAGAATCTGGCGCTTCCGCTATCATGCTTCGTAGTCATAAGTTATCGACTGACGAAATTACTGAGTCCGTCACTGCGATTGGTCGTGCAGGTGCTGGCACAAACAATGTTCCTGTGGCCTATTGTACTGAAAAAGGTATTCCTGTATTCAATGCACCAGGTGCTAATGCGAATGCCGTAAAAGAATTGGTTCTTACCGGTATGCTACTGAGCTGTCGCGGCATTACTAATGGCATTGATTACGTAAATTCACTAACTGAAATGACCGATCCGGCTGAGATGGCAAAACATCTAGAAGGCGAAAAGAAGCGCTTTAAAGGCGATGAGATTGTTGGCAAAACCCTTGGGGTTGTCGGCCTTGGTGCCATCGGTTCGTTAGTGGCAGATATGGCGTTATCTTTAGGCATGAAAGTCATTGGTTACGACCCGGCACTTTCTGTGGACGCTGCTTGGCGTTTATCATCTCAAATTACCAAGATGGAAAATCTTCCGTCACTTTTTGCTAAAGCAGATTTTGTGACGCTTCATTTGCCTGTTCTTGACTCAACACGTCATCTGATTAATGCGGACGTTTTAGGTTCTGCTAAAAAAGGGCTTCGCTTACTTAACTTTGCCCGTGAAGAAATTGTTGATGAATCTGCTGTTATTTCAGCGCTGGATAAAGAACAACTGGGCCGCTTTATCACGGATTTTCCAACGCCTGCGTTAATTAATCGCGCTGACGTTATCCCTATGCCTCACATTGGTGCCAGCACCAAAGAAGCTGAAGATAATTGCGCCATAATGATTGCAGATCAGCTTCAAGACTTTTTGGAAAATGGCAATATCAAAAATTCGGTCAACTTTCCTTTAACAATTCTTGACCGCGCAGCAGGCACGGTTCGTTTAGCGATTGCTAATCAGAATATCCCAAATACCTTGAGCAGCATCCTCTCGTTGTTAGGTGATAACGGCATTAATGTTTTAGATATGATTAACAAAAGCCGAGAAGATATCGCTTATAATTTGATTGATATTGCTGAAGTCCCTTCACAAGAAGTTATTGCAGCAATCCAAGATCAAGCTGGTGTAATCAATATTCGCGTGATTGGTTAATTCACGGTCTTTTAACTGCTCTCGAGTCTCTCAACTGTTCTCGATAAATAAAAGCAGTGCCAATGGCGCTGCTTTATTGTAAAACTTTAACGCAACTTTGCTGTCTAACGGCTTGATATCAAAGCCTAATTTATAATGGATAGTCATAAGTGCGATCAATAGACCTTCTTTATCATATTCGATTGTTCTTAGCTTCTATCGATAAAAAAGGACAAGTCGGCCTTGGGCTTGCACTCTTGTTTATACTTTTTTCTTGGGTTTTGGGGTATATTGAGCTCTCTCATTTGCATCCTCCCGCTGAAATTACGCCTTTAGCGATTGACATTAGCGCTAATAAACCCAAAACAAAAAGCCGTAAGAAAGCACCTCAAAAAAAGGCAAAAACCCCACGTGACGCTGTAAATTTTGAATACACGGTGCAATCCGGTGATACCTTTGATCGTATCACTTCCAAATTTTGTTTTGATAAAAAGCTTTACGGAGCTTTGCTTGAAGCAGACAAAGACTTATTAGCCTTAGACAGCTTAAAACCCGGCTTTAGGCTCGTTTTTGAACAAAGCAATCAAACCATCAGCCGGATAGTGTTGATTCTAAATCCTGCTAAAAAAGTAGCTTACACACGTCAAACTAATGGACATTTTATTGCCGAGCCGATAAGTATTAAGGGTGACTGGAAGTCAATTGCACTCACCAATAGTGTTGAACATTCCTTTTCACGGGCCATGGTTAAAGCGGGTGCAAGCGCACAGGAAGTGAATGAAATTCAACAGCTACTTAAATACAAAATCAATTTTGCGAAAGATATTCAAAAGGGAGATCGGTTTAATGTACTGATTGCCAGGCAATTCGTTGATGGTGAACCCACTGGGCGAACGCGGTTAAAAGCCATTCAACTCATTAAGAAACATAAAATTATCGAAGCCTACCTATACAAAGGCAGCTATTATGATGCCAAGGGCAGAAATGTTGAACAATCTTTTGATCTTAAGCCCTTTAAGGGCGATTATCGCATCAGTTCGCACTTTAGCCTACGACGAAAACACCCGGTAACAGGCCAACTTAAACCCCATTACGGTACTGATTATGCGCTTCCAACCGGAACGCCCGTTTATGCCACAGGCGATGGAGAAGTTGCACGCGTCACAAGGCACCAATATGCCGGTCTCTATGTGGAGATTAAACACGGGCCACAGTTTAAAACCCGCTATTTGCATTTAAGTAAAGCGCTGGTCAAACCTGGACAAAAAATTACCCGAGGCATGCAAATTGCGCGTTCCGGTGCAACAGGCCGAATCACTGCTGCACATTTACACTATGAATTTCATGTGAATGGTAAGCCTGTTAATTCCATCAAAGCCACGGCTGTTAGCCATCGAACATTAAATGACCAAGAAAAACCGCTATTTGTCCAAGCCATGAAATCCCATCGGGCAGCTTTCACTCAACCTAAAACATTAATTTCAAAGCGCTAAGAAATAAAATAACACGCGCTGCTTTAAATGACTGCTTAGACTTCTCATTGACTTGCTAACCCTATATCATGCCCAAAACAACGGTAAAGAGTAGGGTAACAATGCTAAAAACAAACCAATATTTCGATGGAAAAGTCGCCTCAATTGCATTTCAAGGCGAAAAATTACCTGCTACAGTTGGCGTGATCACCCCTGGAAAATTCACCTTTGATACCAAGCAAAAAGAAGTGATGACTGTTGTTTCTGGGGTATTAAAAGTCGATTTGCCGCAAAATGACAGCAGCATTACAGTCAAAGCCTTTGAGTCGTTTACTATTGAAGCAAATCAAACCTTTGATGTTGAAGCCGACGCTGATGTTGCTTATCTTTGCACCTATGAATAGACAATGATGGCTATCGTATGGTGAGCCGTCGAATCATCATCCAATGCCCACATTGTGGTTTTAAAACCGTTGAGTTTGACAGCAAACTCATAGGTACAAGGCATTACCACTGTAGTGCTTGCGGCAGTACCAGCACTATTCGAAGCGATCAATGCTGCGTTATCTGCGCCTTGAGTAAGCAGTGCTGTAGCTTCAACAAAACTAACCAAAGGTTAAAAATCGAGGAGTAATTGTTGGAAAACATGTTGGAAAAACGCTTTCGATTACTTATTCGATGCCCAGACAAAGTGGGTATTGTTTCGGCCGTCAGTGCATTTATTAGTGATCGGGGTGGCTGGTTGCTAGAGGCTAATTATCATGCAGATCAGTCGGCGGGTCAGTTTTTTATGCGTCATGATATAAAAGCTGACCAGATGCAAATCTCCATTGAAGCGTTCAAACGGGAATTTGAGGCACTTGCTCAAGCCTTTGATATGACTTGGTGGGTAACTGATGCAAGTCAACCCAAAAAAGTAGTCATTTTCGCAAGTCTTGCTTCGCACTGTTTGGTGGATTTATTACACAAAAAAGTCAGTGGCGATCTAAATTGTGAGATTGTTGCTGTCATTTCTAATCATGACAAACTAAGAAAGCATGTTGAATGGTCAGGTATTGATTTTCATCATATCCCTTTCTCATCTGAATCTAAGGATAAATCCTATACCCAGATTGAGGAGTTTCTCAGTCAATATCAAGTGGATTTATTGGTGCTTGCGCGTTTTATGCAAATTATCCCCGAGCACTTGTGTGATCAATACAAAAACCGAATCATTAACATTCATCATAGTTTCTTACCCTCGTTTATTGGCGCCAATCCCTACCAAAAAGCCTATGATAGAGGGGTAAAATTAATCGGAGCAACCAGTCATTATGTTACAACGCAACTGGATGAAGGGCCAATAATCGAGCAAGACGTCATTCGCGTTAGTCACCGAGATAATAAAGACGATATGGTTCGTTTGGGTAAAGACGTTGAAGTACAAGTCCTTTCTCGCGGAGTGCGTTACCATTTAGAGGATAGAATACTGACTTACGGTAATAAAACCGTCATTTTGGAGTAATCTTCTGAAATTGTCATTTGTTTGTCATTTAATTGTTATTAAATAAACTAATGAAACGCATAAACAAAACCCGTAACAAAGATTAAGTGACAAATCGACTTATGAAAATTCTGATCATTGAAGATGAATCTGCTATTAGGGATATGATCCGTATGGGATTGGAGCTTGCAGGCTTTTCTTGTCTTGAAATGGAAGATACCCGCTACGGATTAAACTTTGTTCGTGATAACAAGCCCGATCTTATTCTGTTAGATTGGATGTTACCGGGAGGCAGTGGTATTGAATTTTTACGCCGATTAAAACGAGATGATGGCTGTAAAAATATCCCAGTCATCATGTTAACTGCAAAAGCAGAGGAAGATAATAAGATCCAAGGGCTGGAAGCAGGCGCTGACGATTATATTGCCAAACCTTTTGCTCCGAGAGAACTGGTTGCTCGAATCCAAGCGGTACTTAGACGTGTTAATCAACGTGCGCGTGAAGATGTCATCGTGGTTGAAGGCGTTCGATTAGATAATGTCAGTCATCGAGTGACGGTTGATGAGCAAAATGTAAAAATGGGTCCAACAGAATATAAGCTGCTTAACTTTTTTATGTCGCACCAAGATCGCGTCTATACTCGGGGCCAGCTGCTGGATCAAGTTTGGGGCAGTAATGTCTATGTTGAAGAGCGTACCGTTGACGTTCACATTAGACGCTTACGCAAAGCCTTAGACTCTGTTGTTAATGCCAATAAATATGGCCATTTAGTGCAAACCGTTCGCGGGGCTGGCTATCGGTTTTCTTCCGATTAACCCAATAGTTGCTAAAAAATATCGTATGTCTAAGCTTTTGTTAGTCGAAAAACCTGAAGTGTTTTATAATAGCATTTCGGCTAACCCGTTTTACTACCTATCGTGAATAAGAGTTTTTCCATTGAATTGCGCCGTTTTTTACTCATTCTTGTAATAACGGCACTTGTAGGCTTTTGGCTGAATAACGTATTAATTTGTAGCCTGATAGGCCTCAGCATTTATGTTATTTGGACGTTTTATAATATCTATATCCTGGCGCGATGGTTTCCTCGACTGGAGTCTACGCCACCCCCTGAATCCATTGGCTTTTGGGGTGCATTATGTGATGAGCTGTATCGTTATCAACATAACAACGAGAGCGAAAAAAACAAACTACGTGCAGATGTTGCTTATCTCCGAGATTCTTTTGCGTCGTTGCATGATGCAGTGGTAATGGTTGATAGGCTCGGGGGGATTGAATGGTGTAATGATGCCGCCAGGCCTATTTTAGGCTTATCACTTGATAAGGATTATGGTCAGACCTTAACCCATTTATTAAGAGAGCCGCAATTTATTCAATTTTTTGATTCCGGTAATTATGCCGATTCAATAAAAGTGCACTCATTACATAAGCCCAATAGTGTGTTGCGCGTCCAAATTACCCGATTTGGCCAGGGTAATCGATTAGTATTTGCCCGTGATATTACGGAAATTGCGCGTCTTGAAGGAATGCGCCGAGATTTTGTTTCGAATGTATCCCATGAATTACGTACGCCCTTAACCGTCATCACAGGGTATATTGATAATTTTCATTTGCTGACCGAGCAAATGCCTGCACTTCAAAATCCATTAAATCAAATGGCACAACAAGCCGAGCGCATGGAGCAACTCATTAAGGATTTGTTGGATCTTTCCAAGCTTGAAACAAAACCTAACGAAGTACACAGAACGCCGGTAAGTATCAGCGATTTATCTCAAGTCGTGTTAGAAGAGGCTAGAGCAAGGTGTCGCGCTGATAATATGCATCGCTCGTTAGCGCTTGATGTAGAGCAACCGATCAGTATTCTTGGGCAAGAATCCGAACTTCACAGCGCATTATCCAATTTGGTCATTAATGCCTGCAAATATACAGAAGAGAATGGCTCTATTCATATTTGTGTTGGCCTAGATGATCAAGGCGGGTATTTTTCTGTGCTTGATAATGGCGTGGGCATTGATCCTACGCACATACCACGCTTAACTGAGCGTTTTTATCGTATCGATAAAAGTCGATCGTTCGATACCGGCGGGACAGGTCTAGGGCTTGCTATCGTCAAACGAATATTACTTCGACATGATTCCTCTCTTGAGATTACCAGTCAGTTAGGGAAGGGTAGTGAATTCATTTGTCGATTTCCTAAGCATCGCCTTATTTCACATTAGTCATCTACGTTTATATCTCACCTTCATAGAAATGGAGAAAGTGTAAGAAAGAGAAAGCAGCATCGACCTATACTTTAATAATAAAAAAGTTATATGTACTTATGAGTCATGAACATAAAAGAAAAGATGGTAGTTTGTTGCCTACTTATTGCATTAATCGCCAGTTTGCTTCTCTATATCTTTGTTAAAGGTGTTTCAGTCTTCAAAGATACGTTTCTAGCCGGAGAAGTTATCACTAAAGAGCGTTTTATCGATGAGCTGACGGATAAAATACCTCATGAATTTTGTGCCGAAATCAAGCATCAGCCAGGCTTTATGCAATGTATAAATTTAACAGATGATGAATGTACAACAGCCAGCAGAGCGATCATCCAAAGATGCACAAGCAGGTTATCGCAGGATATGCCCAACCGTTTTAATTTTAATCAAACAGAGTTTTGGGCCCAAGAAATGATAAAATGCATCGAAGTTGACATGATCGATTTTTTTACACAAATTAGTCATATTAATAACAACCCGGAATGTCACTGATACATCTTTAACCGGTTTCTTGATAATTGGATGACGATTATGGTGGATCCATGCTTGATTCAGTCATTGCAGTGGGTGCAGAAGACGAGGATAACTTAAGGGCTGGCTACAGTAACTTTGGTGATGGCCTTGATATAATGACACCAGGAGGTTACCGATTAGGCATAACGACGGTGGATACTGGCAAGGATGGGTACGCATTAGCAGAATTTCCTAATCGATTTGCTGGTACTTCGGCTGCTGCCCCCTTGGTGGCCGCAAGTATTGCTTTGATGCTTGAAGCAAACCCTTTTCTTTCAAAGGATACTGTTTATTCAATCCTCACAGAATCAGCTGATAAAATCGGCAATATACCCTATGAGGGTGGCTGGAATGCCTATTACGGCTTTGGCAAAATAAATATTGATCGCGCGATAAGTCGAACTCTAAAAACAAAATAAAGTCTGTATACAATTTGCCATGCTCTTAAGCTACCTTGCTGAAAATGCAGAAAATCTCAATCCACGAACCCTATTTCTTCACTTGACCGCAATTAGTCAGCGACATGCCCGACAGCCTTAAAAAAGTCCGCAACAAAGCATTGTTGTTGATTGGCTTCTTTGGTGCATTCAGGCGCTCTGAGTTAGTCAGCATCACATATGATAACCTAAGGTTTGAGCCAGAAGGTGTGATCATCACGTTGCCCAAATTAAAAACTGACCAAGCAGGCGAAGGGATCAAAAGAGCAATACCATATAATCAATTTGTTCAAGATAGCTGCCCAGTTCTTGCGTTAAAAGGTTGGCTTGAGGCTAACCATATTAATTCAGGCACTATTTTCCGAGGAGTGAATCCTTGGGGGTAGCTGAAGGATAAAACCTTACATGCTGCCTCATTCAATGACATTCTAAAAGCTCTGGGTAAAGAATGCGGCTTTGTTTGCTCCTGAGTTGAGCGCCCACAGTTTTAGAAGAGGCCTTTCACGGCTGTATAGCGAGTTGCCCCCATAAAATTGCATGGCAATGTATGCTTGGCGCCAAATATGTGCATCAGCTGCAAAAATTTGATGGAGTGCGCATTTTTTATGCACGTTTTCAAGGCATTTTTGGCACGCTTTGTGCTTTATTAGAGCCAATGTTAAAACGTTAACCTTGGACAACAGAAACACAATGAGTAACCCAACCCTTAATTTACTGAATTTGTCGAATCCATCGATTCGAACATTACACTTAACATGGTTTGCTTTCTTTTTAACCTTTGTTATGTGGTTTTCCCATGCTCCTATGAAGCCATTTATTATGGCAGCATTCGATATGACTAACGCCCAGTGGAAGGCATTATTAATTCTGAATGTGGCTTTAACCATTCCTGCCCGTATTGTTATTGGTATGCTGGTAGACAAGTTTGGCCCTCGCATGGTCTACAGTTTCTTATTAATGATCTCTGCCTTTTTATGTTTTGGCTTTGCTTTTTCACAAACCTATGAGCAACTGGCGTTATTCCGCTTCTTATGTGGCTTTATCGGAGCAGGTTTCGTTATTGGTATTCGTATGGTGAGCGAATGGTTCCCTGCAAAAACCGTAGGCCTTGCAGAAGGTGTTTATGGTGGTTGGGGCAACTTTGGTTCTGCCGCTGCTGCTTGGACTTTACCTGCTGTAGCGACTTATCTATACGCGGATGCAGCAGGTGCTGATGCATGGCGTTATGCGATTGCGACAACAGGCTGTGTTGCTTTCATTTACGGTATTATCTTTTTAATTCGCGCACGCAATACCCCTAAAGGTGCGACTTACTTTAAACCTAAAAAAACTGGCGGCCTTGAAGTATCCAGCAAAAAAGATTTTTGGTTTTATATTGCGATGAATGTGCCTATGTACATCGCGCTAGCCGTGTTAACCTACAAATTATCGCCTAGCGGTGTAAGCCTATTAACAGACACCACAGCAACCATTCTTTGGGTGGTATTATTTGTTTTGTTCGTTTATCAGTTTTTCCAAATCTGGAGCGTTAACAAAGAGCGTTTAAGTAAACCTGTTCATGAAATGGATAAATACAAATTTAAGCAAGTAGCTATTCTTGACTGGGCATACTTTGTTACCTTTGGCTCTGAACTCGCTGTAGTATCTATGTTACCCGCGTTCTTTATGGAAACCTTTGACTTAAGCCCAGTTAAAGCAGGCCTTTTAGGTGGTGCTTTTGCATTAATGAACTTAGCGGCTCGCCCAACCGGTGGTTATCTTTCTGATAAAGTTGGCCGTAAGAAAACCCTAATGATTTTGATTGCCGGTTTGACGGTTGGCTATATGATTCTCTCTCAGGTCACTAGTGCTTGGGCAATTCCTTTAGCTGTCGCTGCGGTCATGTTGTGTTCTTTCTTTGTACAATCTGGCGAAGGTGCGGTATTCGCTATGGTACCTTTAGTGAAGCGTCGCATGACGGGCCAAATCGCTGGTATGGTAGGCGCTTACGGTAATGTTGGCGGTGTTACCTTCTTAACGGTCTATTCGTTTGTTGATGCATCCACCTTCTTTATGGTCATAGCAGGTGCTGCTGCTGCATGTTTTGTCTTGGTACAGTTTCTGGATGAGCCTTCTAATCAAATGCATGAAGTGCTTGATGACGGTACAGTCCAATTGGTTGAGGTTCATTAACCCTGTGAATCAAAAAAGGCTGCCAAGAGCAGCCTTTTTTTAAGCCGATTTTTCCTTTAACGCAAGGCACTTGTGGTAAGCATAATCGATACTCATCATATGTACCCGTAAGTCATTGACCACATCAACATGATAGCGAATGTGGTGCATGTAGCGATAAGGGCTTAAACGTTTAAAGCTATCATCGCCAGTCATATTGGCAAGGCTTGTCATTAAACTTTCATCTAATTGCAACGATAATGCTGCACGTTCGGCTTCTTCATCACTTAAAAATAGCACTAAAAAGAAGATCATAATGTAAGCAGCAGTTTCTATGTCAAGATTCAGTAATCGCTTGCGTTCCGGCTCGACATCGATAGGCATTAGATCCAATGCACCGAAATCCATGCGATCCAAAGCAACACGATCCGTGACGTTAATATCTTCGGATTCCCCGGTATCAATAATGTGATTAAAGATATTAATATCATGCAATACGATAGCATTGGTGCCATTGACACTCCCAAGCTGTGATACATGCGAGGGCATCAGGTCAACTTTTTGCACCAGATCGGACTGACAGTTATCCGCGACAAAATTAATCAACGCAGATTCCAGCTGAAAGTGCCGAATGATGTATTCCAATGCTTCTTTAGAAATTAACCTTCCCATAAACCATACGCCTAGGCGATTTAGCAGCCCATGGGATTTGATTGTAATGGGCAATATCCGCTTGATCAGCCGCAACCCCCAAATACCTGTGATCATAAGAATACGCACAATAGGTAAAAGGATACGAACCGACTGACGGTTCATATCTTTTTCATAAAGGGCGCGATCATAGCTTGTTAAGGATAAATGCGGGTCTTTTTCGATCGCCTCAAAAAAGCTGGGATTCGAACGATCTCTCATCTCAACCTCCTTACACATTATCCAGTTCTTCTAATTGCAGGGCATACAGCCTGCCGACAATTTTGGCAATACGGCGCGCTTCAATTGCATTGGCTTCAGTCATAAAAGGTGAGGTGAGAATTTTAATAAGATTTTCATAATGATCTTCATCGGCTTCGCCGTGATAATACAAAAAGCTGGTTTGCTCTTTATTCAATCCCAAACTTTTTTGAATACAGTCAGACCAAAATGCGGCTTTATGCGATCCTAAACCTTCAATAATAAAGGTGGCGCCAAAAATACCGACAGGGTTTGGTTTGCTTGCTTCATGAAAGATAAAAGCCGAAAGCGCTTGGCTACCAATATTCATTTGACCGCTGTTCAGCAAGGCTTCGTCACCGCCGGTACGGACATAGTCTTTTTCAAGCATCAAAAAATCTTGGTGTTCTTCAGCTGCGTGCTTAATCAGTGCGTTGCGAAGTAGTACATAACTGTTTTCCATCGAAGAGGCCGCACGAGTAATCCATCGCCCCCCTTGACTGACTTGCTCACGCATATTGCGCAAATAGGCGTGATACTGCGTTAGATCAATCGTTTGTGATTCGATGGCCTTAACGATTGGCGTGGCTGTGAGCGTCTGATGGAATCCATGCCAAACATCGGCAAATGCACGCCCCAGCCACTGGGGGACTTCGCCTGCGTCTTCTAATCGATGACCCAATGGGCTTTGTTCAAGCAATTCATCAAGTGGTAATGCATAGGTTAATTCAGGTAAGTTCATTATTATATCCTTAGGTTAGTTAAGTGTTTAAACAACGGTGAGAAGGGCGTAGGTGACTGAAAAGCGACCAGATTCTGGGATCATTAACAGAATTTTTTCACCTGGTTTGATGTGGTCACTGTAAAACAAGGCATCCAGCATAATGTACATACTGGCAGCACCTGTATTACCGCAAGTTTTAAGGTTGGTAAACCACTTGTCATGAGGAATTGGCACGCCTCGCTCAACCAGAGCTTCTGCTAATTTTTCTTTAAAAAAGAACGAACTAATGTGGGGCAAAAACCAGTCGATACGATCTGCATCCAATAAGTCTCTGTCACTCAATGTTTGTGCAAAATCAGCAACAATACGCACAATATTTTCACCCAGTAATTTAGTGTCTTGGCGTAATAGCAATAAACCTAAATCATCGACCTCAGATAAATTGTTTTGATGAAGCCAGGTATTATCAATCGCTGGTGTTTCAGGTTTTGTAGTTCCCATGTACATGCAAGTCGGTAACTCGTGAGCAAAAGAGGTCGTTTCAATCCATTCAATTTTTAACGAGGGTTTATGGGGATTGGGTTGATTGGCAATAACAAAAGCGCCTGCACCATCCGATAACATCCAACGCAAAAAATCCGAGCTAAAGTAATTGTAGGCTTCACTGATTCTGTCATCGTTATGGTCAATCTCACTTTCTTTTGTAAAGCGATGACCTTTCATAATAACGGATGGGCGCTCAGTGCCGGCACTAATTGCGCATTCATGTTGACCTGCAATAACACTCATTGCAGCTGCTTTAAAGGCCGCTGCGCCTGAACCACAAATACCAGCACAGCTTAAAATATCCATCGCTTTGCCTTGAATGCGACCGTGTACCATAGAGGCTATTCCTGGTGCCAATAGATCCGGTAGCGTTGTGCCAACAGCCAGCATATCAATGTTCGATGCACTAAGATTGGCATTGCTTAATGCATCGTTAACCGCCAGTGCGGCAAGCTCGTCTGTCATGTGCGTCGACTGCCCTTCATGGTCAAGCGCATAATGTCTTGACGTAATGCCATTAGATTTAAGAATACGTCGACGAAAACGGCTTGGCTTATCGTTTACAAGACCAAGCCGTGACTCCATTGTGTCATTATCGATTGGTTCACCGGGGAGATACTTCCCGATGGCCACAATATAAGCGTTATTATTTTTATAGATACTCAAATTAATCCCCTTTAATAATTATTAATATCATGGTGTGGGATTGTATAGTAACAACTAACGTTTTGGTTATTACTTATCTTATTGATTTTAAAAGAAGATATAGCATGAAGTTCTATTTTTTTAATTGAGATAGGTCGCACAAAAATAGTCAGGCACTCAAAAGTTAATTCGTTTTACCATGACTAACAACCAAGCTTTTATAACCAAAGGACGGTTATAAAACCTGCTCAATAGATTTTATGCATTAAGGAGAATGCTATGTCTGTCAATAAAAACTGGCCTGTCACCAACAACAGCGCCCAACCCGTTTCAGCCATCAGTGCTTATGACCCCAAGAGTAATGATTCCCCTAGCATGCAGACCATGTATGAGCTTCCACTGACTTATCTTTCATTAAGTCATGGTGAATCGACTTTACCAGCAAGTGGTGTACAAAGTGATGTAATTTTAGATGGCACAAACCCCGATGGCTCCTACCGTAGTCTTTATGATGTTATTTTTGCTCACCCAGTCAATGGGTTTCCTGTCGTTGACACCAGTGTTTTTGCGTCGTTAAAAACCAATGAATACCCGCCTTTTATGATTAAAGATTCGGATTCAGCGGCGATGCAAAATACGTATAATTTTTTTCGTTTAATTCAAGCTTATCCGACGTCTAATTTGGCACAGGATTTTGAAGAGGCCGTTAAGCAACAAAAAGACAATGAGCTTCAGGTGAACCCTGGCACTACGAATTCGATTGATGCTTTCTTTCAATCAACCAAAGGCTATAAAAATTGTTCTCAATTAACCTATGCCGCCATTGCTAGTTATAACAAAGCCTTTGCCGGGGCATCCGTGGGTTTTGCTGAGTCTTATACATTTCACCTTTATTCGGCCAATGCAGGTAAGGTAGAAGAAACCGGCTCGATCACCTTTACATTAAATAATCAAAGTAATCTCTTCGAGTTAACAGATGCCAACGGTGGCTATACCATTACTTACAATGATCCTAATGGCAACGCAACACAGCTAACCTATGATTCAGGGCAGTTTGTGTCCGATGTGCATTCAGATTTGCCTGCTATTTGTCTTGTTGTGTCTTGGGCTTCTAAAAATCAGGTGAACCGTTCCAGCGATACCCAAAACACCATTGTGCCCATCATGGCAGGCTTCGTTAACGGCATAAAAGCAACGGGCACATCAACGAAACAGGATACGGGCGATGGGAGCAGTACTTGGGGTTTTCCTACCACGGTAGTTGGTTGGTTTAACTTTGTTTGTGGCTTATTTGGTACGGGAATGGGCATTTATTTTCTCGTTGCGACCATTCAAGGCAAAAAAGCGGCACGTTTAGCAAAGGAACGAGCCAATGACGAACAGCAGTTAAGCGATGCAGAAAACGAGCGGATCAATCAGCGTATCGATGGCCTTTCAGAGCAAGTTGCACAAAGTAATCAGCAAATTCTTGATCGTCTGCAAACACAGCAAAAGTTCACTGATAATATCGACATACTTAAACAAAATGCGACTGATGTTATCGCGCAACTCAATGGCGATGATCAACAACGCCTATTAGAAAGTGAAATTTCTGAATATGGCGATCAGTTAGATACCTTAGCCAAATACGGTGTTACAGAAGATCTTGCTGAAGCTGCTGCAAAATTACGGACTGCCTCTGGCGAGATTAAAAATGCGCAAACACCAGAGGAAATAAAAGCGGCTACCGAAAAATGGAAGCCACAGCTGGAGGAAGTTCGCGCCACACTCAATACGCGAGCAAATAGTCTGCAAAGGGAGATGACTGAAGATGCCAAAAAGTCTATTAACGAATCCAACGAACACCTTGATGATATTGACAAACAACAAAAAGCGTTAGAGGAAGAGCAGCAACAAGAGGAGGAGGGCAACGCAGATGAAGATGCCGACTTTGAAAACAGTAGCCTTGAGTTATAAATAACAACAATTCACCGGTCAAGAGGAAGTCTCTTGGCCTGATAATCGCCGGCAACAATAAGGAATATCGCCATGCAAGGCAACGCACAAAACCTTGTCACTATTCGTAATCGATTGACTGTTCCCTTGGATGTCTATTCAACGGTTGAAAAACCCGTGACAGACACGCACGACCTTCACCCTGAAGATTTTGAGCAGCACTATACTAAAATAGGTTCGATACCCGCTGAAGGATCAAGTGAGATTAATTTATCCGTTGCGCTTGCTCGCCTGGTCATGGCGAGAGCAACTGATCAATTTCCTGTCGCGCTTTGGGTGCCGGATATTTTAGCGCCTAGTGGCACGCAACGCTTTACTGTCACAGAGGCTATGCAGTCTGCATCAAATCAAGCCTTCGCCTTTTATAAGCATTATATCGCAGAACCTTACTCACCGTTATCGCTGCAATTTAATGACATTTTGCTGAACCCTGCAAACGTACAAAGCCTTAATCATCAGATTGAAACATTTTTTAATAACACTCCTTACAAAGGCTGTTCGTATTTTGCATTTTCCATTGTCTCTTATTGGGCGTTAAATTATGTGTATGCCTGGCCTGGAACTTACTACGTCTATCAAAAGCCACAAAACCAGGCAGGCTATGTTTTTCCGAATACACCGACGGCAAGTATTACTATTGCCAATGGCCAAGCGATCTATCAGCTAGAAGGTGAAGAGGAAGGTCAAGCGCTGACTTATACCCAAGGTAAACTGCAATCAGCGACTTTAGATATAGCACTAACGGGGATTTATCGTGAATTGGCTTGGGAAAATAAACCCAATACTTTTGGCATGTGTTGGATGGGTAAAAGTTCAGGCGCACCTCTGATCGCACAACCCTATGCAGGGCCTGATACCCCTTGGTGGGTGATAGGCTACGACGTGACTTACACAGGGTACCAAGGGCTGCAAATCTACATGATGGCCGACATGGCAGTTACCCTATTAGAGGCCATACCGGGCGGATTAGTCGCATTGGGTAAACAATCAACAGCCTTATACAATCGTTTGGCTCAGAAATTTCAGAATCAAAACACCTCGGCCAATTTTGACCCTGAAGACGTTGAAGATTTAGACCCTATCAATATCGATATTGATGTAGATGTCGACGTGGATGTTGATACGGATATCGATGTGGTTCAGGACACGGATGTCGATGTGGATGTAGACGTCGATATTGATGTGGATGTGGTATTCGTTGATGTTGATGTCGACATCGATGTGGATGTCGATACTGTACAAGATACTGATACGGATGTTGATGTCGATGTGGACATTGATGTCGATATCGATACGGATATTGATATACCAACCGGTACTGTCGATTCATCACTAACCAAAATTGGCCACTGGATAATGAAAAAAGGGTTTCCTTTTGTTGTGGAAAATTTGGCTATTATGTTTGCCTTTCAGACGGCAGATAAATTATTAGCTATCTGGCGTAAGGCTGGGGAAGAAAATCTTTACAATCAGGCTCCTGAGCAGGCATCAGCAACAGGATTGCTGATCAATTACATGCTAAATACGCATAACTCGATCGATACAAGATGGACGACCTTTGCTGATTGGGTTCAGCAAGCCGAACCAAGCATAGATGAACAACAAATGATGGTCGCAAACATCTTAATGACCAAAAACACGGCCGCCGATAGCGCGTTAAAAATCTGGCGATGGCCTGTTTCTGATGAGAATGATCTTGTTAATCAAATGGTATCGGCTGCATCGCAAAGTGATCATTACAAAGCATACCTGTTTCTTGCGCAAGCAAGTGATAAGCAGCATCCCTTACCCATAAAAGTTGGCTGTGGTGTCGCCACGCGATTTTTAACCAAAATAGCATAAGGAGGGAGACGATGTTTACAGAGCAATCCCATTCAACCTACCCAACTAAATCTGAGCGAACCACAGCGTGGGAAGCATTAGCGCGCGAGATCAGCGAAACCAATTTTCATAACCAAGAGGGACAACAGCCGACGTTTAGCCAAACCCCAGGCAAACTGACCATTATTGGCTCTGGCATTGAAGCTTTAAGCTTTAGTCAGCAGGATAGACATCAAATCCAATCGGCGGACTATGTTTTTTATTGCGTGGCAGATCCTGCGACCGTTGTTTGGCTGAAAACTGAACGGCCTGATGCTCATGATTTGTATGTCTTTTATGATGATACTAAATCCCGCTATACCACCTATATGCAAATGACAGAGGCCATGTTGCATTACGTGCGAAAGGGTAAACATGTAGTGGGTATTTATTATGGGCATCCAGGTATTTTTGTATTGTCTACCCACCGTGCAATCGAGATAGCAAAAAGAGAAGGGCATGAGGCCATTATGCGCTCAGGGGTTAGCGCATTAGATTGTTTATGTGCCGATCTCGGGGTTGATCCTAGTACGCCTGGGCTTCAAACCTATGAGGCATCAGACATGATGCTTCGAGATAAACAACCGGATACATCAGCGCATGTGGTGTTATGGCAAGTGGGCTTAATTGGGGAGTTAGGGTATCGACGGCTTGGCTACTTAAATAACAACTTCACGCTATTGATCGATTATTTAAAAAGCTTTTATAGCGATACACATGAAGTGGTTAATTATGTTGCCTCACGTTATCCAGGGATACCACCAACTATTGAGCGTTATACCTTAAACGATTTATATCACCCAGAAATACAGCAAAAGGTAACGGGCATTTCAACATTTTACTTGCCACCAAAAGAGGTTCGGCCAATTAATGTTGAGCGTGCTATTCAGCTAGGGGTACTTAAACCTGGGGATACCCCCAAAACACCTTCAAGCCCTTTGCGCCAAATCGCTAATTATTCGCCTAAAGAGTGCCTTGCTTTAGATCAGTTAGCAGATTTTACTGTGCCTAAAGGCTATCAATGGCAAGAAGATACCTTGGGTGCTCGATTCATTATAGCGTTACTGAATGACCCTAAGTTGCTTGCGCGTTATAAACAAGACCCACTTTCCGCATTAAATGAAGCCCCCTACCATAAAATGCAACCTCGCGAACGGCAATTGCTAGCCAGTAAAGAGGCAGGCTTAGTGCAAATTGCAGCCAAGGGGTTACATCAGCGCGTGCCTGGAAATACCGCTTTGTTAAATGCCATAATTAAACAGACTTCCCTAGCAAGGCAGGTTATTAAAGCACAGTCGTTAGTTGATCTTAAGTCGTTAGTTGCCTCATTTAACGCCTCGATCGATAGCCTTTCTCATGATGCTGCACGTGTTGGCATTCGCTCCGCACACATTTGGAGTGGCGTCTATTATGATGCATCCTCAAATACACTACTTTGTTTGCTTGCACCCTTTGAGGGTCATAACAAAATCGCACTGACACTTAACGGTGAAATCATTCATCAAGCACGGTATCACCAAGGTAGTCTTTGTTGGAAAGCCCATCACGGCAATAGCACTGAAGGCATTTTCCGCTTTGCTAAAACCTCGCGCAATCGTTGTGTTGCGATTGGCAGTATCTCTCACAATGGCCATAGTGGTTATGAATCGGGGCGCGTTGAAGCCATGGGTGTCAGCCCTTTTACTCCATCAAAAAGTGCATCAATTCAGCGGGAACAGTTAATCAACGCGCTTCCTTTCGATGTCTATCAAGGCGAATACTTCTTGAGACGATCAGGCAACAATAAACAGGGCGTTGATACACTAATATTAGATGGTGATGTGGTCATTATTAATGGCACCGCCATGCAAGATTGTCATCGGGTGGATAATACCATTCACTGGATGACCTCTCGTGACGATTCGCAGGGCGGGCAATTAACGTTTTTATATGATCCTTTGTCTTGTACACATCACTGCTATGGTCATCAAGGCGGACGCATTTATGGCATGAAGCAGGGCAGTTGTAGCAGAGCGGATAATTTGCCAACTATTGATGTAGGTCTACCTCAGCAAGCATCAAAATGGTTGCATGAATTTGCCTGTCTTGGTCAAGATAATGGCGGCATCCTATTTTGGGCAAATTGGCAAAAGATTGCGCAAGCCGAACACGCGCTGACCAAGCTGGTTCGCCTTATTGAGAGGGCCTAATGCCAACACAGCAAGAGGCACATATAACAGAAATACTGGGCGATAATAAATTGATGATGTTGCGTTATGATACCCAAGCATTCCCTTTTGCTTGGGCCATGAGGCAAGAAGCATTTTTTGGTTTGAGTCTTTCAGGTATTCATCATCAATGCATCAAAGCCAATATAAAAAAGGGAAGGGCCACGCCTCTTACAGCCGCGGATATGCAGTATTTCAGGCATCGAATGCGCAATGTATCAGAAGAAGGCGTATTTTATCGGCTGTATCATCGTTTCGTCAGACAAGTGGTTGCTCCTTGCTTTGGCGATAAAATTTCCTATACCCAGCATCCTGAAATGCGGGTTCATTTAGCAGGCACACCGGCTTGCAGTGCTTGGCATACCGATGTTGAAGTGACCAAAAGAATTGATCAAATCAATGTTTGGTTACCTTTGGTTGATACCCATGGCACCAATACGTTATGGATAGAAACGGATTATGGCCTGAAAGATTATCGCCCCATTCCCGTTCGTTATGGTGAAGCCTTACTATTTGATGGAAGCTGTTTAGGTCATGGCACGGTTCGCAACGAGAGCGATAAAACCCGAGTGAGTCTTGATTTTCGTCTGAGTGTAAAAACATACCCAACGCCTAAACATTTTTTACAATTGATTGCGTCAAGACCTCATGAGCCATCAG
>JAPOUS010000136.1 GCA_026708525.1 Cellvibrionales bacterium | reverse complement strand
TACTTAAACCCTTCACGGAAGACCAACTAAAAGACGCACTCAATGAACTAACGGATGACATCTATGCTTGAAGATACATTACAAGTCTTTATCGACGGAATAAAAAATTACTTTGCGCATACCAACGACCCAGAAGTAAAAATCGGCACCCCTTATCTTGTCGATAACAATTCACCAGAAGCTTCAGATTATACTGGGATCATTGGCATCTCTGGGCCAAACAAAGGTTGCGTTTATTTTACCTCACCCAAAATCTTGTTGAAGCATTTGCTCTTGAGCATTGGCGAATCCGAAACCCATGAAGAAAACATGATCGATCTTGTCGGTGAAGTCGCCAATACCCTATCTGGCTATGCCAGACGAAGCTTCGGTAAAAACTTTATGATCTCTGTGCCTGTGGTTATTGAGGGCGTGCCTTCGGCGATCCACTTACCAAGACAACTCAGATCGTATGTTATACCTGTAACATGGAAATCCTATAATGCGTCTGTGGTAATTTGCTTGCAACCGGATTAATAAGCTACAGCAACGCATTTACTCAGTATACCCCTCGTCCTCAGGTTCTACATGAGGACGAGAACAGCTCTAATCGTCTAAGAGAGCGACTCAATTAAAACCTATCCACCTCCAAGTCTAAGCCTGCTACCCCATCAGGCAAACAAAGCTCTTCAAATTTACTGGCAAATAAATCAATTTGATAGCAAAAAGGCGCTGCCTTAAAACTTTGTTTACTGAGTAACTGCATTAAACAAGAGTAACCCGTCAACGTACTAGCCAGCAAACAAGAACTGCCTAAGGCACCTGATTTTTGATGAGTAAAGTCAATATCCGCTGCCTCCTGATAACCCAAATACAAATGTGAAGGCGTTAGCCCACTACCAAACTTACTCATTTTTTCTTCAAAACTATCATCCGCCTGAAGACTAAAAAAAGTATCAAATGACATCCCTTGCGGCGTAAATATATGCAAACTTGCGCCAAAACCTACGGGGCTTGAAATCACCACATCCAAACCCTGGTTTCGCGCGATTGAATACATCCGACTACGTAAGTCAATGGCTACATAATCCATCGCATCACAAACAAGATCGACACAATCAAATAACGCCTCAAAAGAGGTGTTATTGAACACCTGTATACGAACACTTGGGTTAATCATAAGCAATCGTTGCTCAAGTTGCTTGGCAGATTCACGCCATTCCCGGCCACAACCAAGTGGATCATTTTTATCAAGATATTCGCCGTCTATATCCGCCAGATAAATCCCCCCCACGCCCATCCGTGCTAGCGTTTCAGCATGGTTCACCCCCACATCACCCAAACCAACCACAGCGATGGACTTAGTTTTTAATTCCGCCAAATCATCTTCTGTGATGACGCCAATCATTCGGCTGAATAATTCACAAGATTCATCGTCTGTATTCATTGTTACTGTCATGTGCACGCTTCTTTTTATTATCGATCAATAAAGCTTGGAACAAGTGAAATACTTAGAGAGCATAAGCGCAAAAGCCTCATCCTAGGGCCTTACGCCATCAAGGTATTAAGTGGCAAAAAAGTTTGGTACGAGCGGTTAATATCCACATAAAATGCCGTGATTTTACAACCGTCTTCCATTCGCACAGGCTTAGTTAACATTCGAATATCAAAGCCTTTTTTCTTTAACAAATAATACATTGCTGCATGAGTAACAATGACTGTCCCCCTAACATTCTCACTTTTATTTCTAAGTAACATGCCGGATAGCAACAAATCAAAAACAGATAGTTCATCATTGATTAAGGTATTTCGATAATGCTTAGAAACACATAATCGTGAAACTTCATTGATGTCTGCCGTTTTAAGATCCTCTGTGACAGGCTTGAATATTTCGTTGTAACAATCCGTCGCCATCCAATCAAAGACCGCATCAGTAGAACGTAATGTGGCAACTACGTCACCACTGGGGTTTTTTACTGCTGCAACCGTTGAAAATGCATCGAATTTATCGACTTCAATTTTATCTTTATAATCCGTTGACCACTGATACTCATCAACATAAATCTCCTTTCTTAACTGATAACTTTTAAAACGATCTTCGGCTGTTAACTGATCATGATAGGTATAGTCATGAAAGTTAATTAAGCTGGCATGGTGGCTTTCAGAAACAGAGAATTGGGTCAGACGAGAATTAACGCGCTGAAGGTTTTTACTAATTTTTTGCATGGTACTTCTTTCCTAACGATGGAGACATCGTAGAAAAGAAACGATTTCAACATAAGCTGTACTAAAGGTCAGGATGACAGAGATTAGAAGCTATGCGACATTTTCCCGCAAGCGTTG
>JAPOUS010000329.1:2035-2328 GCA_026708525.1 Cellvibrionales bacterium | reverse complement strand
TAACTCGCTGGCATCAACAAACAGGCGCGCCAGCAATCAGTATCAGCATCTTCAATATCAATAGCCCGCAAAATTTAACTCTCTCCAGCCAATACCTAAATGAACAAAACCGCATTCAGATTTCTCACCGGCAATTTAACTTTGGCAGCCTTGTAAAAACCTTTGTGGTGGCTTATATCCTTCAACAAGAAGAACAGCACGCCTTAGCAACAAACTGGTCAATCGACCAATTTAGCTTTAATTTTACCCGCTTACTGCATAGCAAAATCCCTTATTATTTTGGAGATGTCAGC
>JAPOUS010000329.1:0-2025 GCA_026708525.1 Cellvibrionales bacterium | reverse complement strand
TGTTAAATCTCATGAATATGACATCAGGCATCTACTCTTACACTGAAAACCTTTCTTATCGCGCGGAACTCGCAAAAAATGATGGCAAAATACACTACCTGACTGATAATGATTTGATTAGACTTGCGATGGAAAAGCTGCGCTATTTTGCACCAGGCCAAGGCTGGCATTATTCTGATACTGCTTATCTAATTCTTGGCAAGTGTATTCAGGCAATTTCAGGCCGAACGCCCCGACAGACCTTAGAGCAAAGGCTGATAGCTCCCGCTTACCCGAAACTCAGTAATACAACTTTTTTCAAATCAAAAACCACGGATCTAGTACCGGGCTTTTCTATTGACAATAAAAGCTTCGATACACCCATTGCCCTAGGAAGTTTGGCAAGAGAAATCTACAGCACAACAGAAGACATGGCGAACTGGTTTGCCATGCTACTTAGCGGGGAAATATTGAACAAAGACGCAATGAAAAAACTCACCACGCTATATTCAAAAAAAACAGGGCGACCAGTGTCTGCTGATGCAACAGGTTATTCGCTCGCATTAGATCATACAACCACAGCTTGCGGCAGCCTATGGTACTACCCAGGCGGCTCAAGAGGCTATAGTACCTTTGCACTGTGGCTACCTACGCTGGGAACAAGTATTGCTTTTGCCATGAATAAAGAAGCGGATTTCTGGCGCATTCTTTCAGATTTTCTTCATCTGATTAACTGCCCACTGAATGAAAGTTAAATCGAGTATATTCATACCCTAAAATTAACCCATTCATCGGCGACATTTAGGCTTTTTTAGCCAGTTGGCTCATCTCTTTTGATAATTGCACATCATCAATAGAATCACACTTATTCGGATCGCCACCACAAATTTCACAATTATCGTTACCCATAAGCGTCGCTACGCCTCCACAAGAGCCTTTTAGAGGCTTTTGTTTAATTAAAAGGCCAAGCGATAAAAGAACAAAAAACAGGGCAAATACCCCAAAAGCAACAAGAAATTCAAACATAATTTTTCTTTGGTTTAGCTTACTGATGTTTAGGGAAGTAATCTTTCATCATATCAGTATATTTTAGGTCAAAGGCTTTGCCGTCACTATAAATCATATACACCGGCAGGTCTTTTTCTTTAGCAAAATTAAAGCCTTTTTCGACACCCATGACCAGTAACGCCGTCGCATAAGCATCCGCTTCTGCTGAGGTGGGCTGGATAACCGTCACAGAACTTAATTCATGCTTTACAGGATACCCGGTATTAGGGTTGATCGTATGTGAATAACGCACGCCTTCATAATCAAAATAATTGCGGTAGTTACCAGAGGTCGCTAACGCAGCATCTTTTAACTCTAAACGTGAAATAGCATTATTCAGTGATTTAGGTGTCGTTACTGCCACACGCCAAGGCCCAGCACGAGGGCTCATGCCATCAGCGACGATTTCACCACCGACTTCAACTAAAAAACTGTTGATATGGAGGTTACGCAACAATTCTGCCACTTGATCAACTCCATACCCCTTAGCAATAGCAGAAAAATCGAGTGTAACCGGTGCAGTTTTTGACAGCTCATTATCCTTGAGTACCACCTGATCAAAGCCAACGTTTTTTAACGCAGCTTTAATATCGGCATCACTCGGCGGTTTTTTATCGACCGATTGATCCGATCCACCGCCAAAGCCCCATAGGTCAACCAAGGTTGACACCGTTGGATCAAAGGCGCCATCTGTCTCTTCATAGATCCTTTGTGCAATGGTATAAACATTGACAAAATCATTACTAACGGTGAGCTTTTCGCCCACTTTCATTTGATTAAATTGGGTAATTTCAGAGTCGGTTTTGTAAGTCGACATGCTTTGATTAATGCTTTCTAGTCGGGCATCAATTTGAGCTTTTAGATCAGCTTCAGCAATTTTTTTGTCAGCAAACTGAGCGGTGACATGATAGGTGGTTCCCATCGTGTTACCTGTCATGGTATGAAATTTTGGCTTACCACAGCCGGTTAACAAAAAAAATGAGCCTACAAGTAGGCTCA
>JAPOUS010000174.1 GCA_026708525.1 Cellvibrionales bacterium | reverse complement strand
TAAAAAACTTAGCTTATATTTATATAAACTTAAAATATTAAAAGCTTATATTTATATGCAGTTCAATTATAATAAACGAGTATTATGACGATTCGTCCATTGGAGGACGTAGATGAAACTACAGCAGTTGCGATATATATGGGAAGTAGCTCATCATGATCTCAACGTGTCGGCAACGGCACAGAGCCTTTATACCTCCCAACCCGGTATCAGTAAGCAAGTTCGGTTGCTGGAAGACGAGCTGGGTGTCGAAATTTTTGCCAGAAGCGGCAAGCATTTAACCCGAGTGACACCTGCGGGTGAAGCCATTCTCCAAAAAGCCGGTGAAATCCTGCGAAAAGTAGAAAGTATCAAACAGGTTGCTCAAGAATACAGCAATGAAAAAAAAGGAAGCCTTTCTATTGCTACCACACACACACAAGCACGTTATGCACTTCCTGAAGTGATTCAATCGTTTATTGGCGATTATCCAGATGTCTCTTTGCATATGCATCAAGGGACGCCCATGCAAATATCCGAATTAGCTGCTGATGGCACTGTCGACTTTGCTATCGCTACCGAAGCGCTCGATTTATTCAGTGATTTGGTGATGATGCCATGTTATCAGTGGAATCGAGCGATTCTTGTGCCTAAAAATCATCCATTAGCTAATGTGGGTAAACTTACCCTCGAAGATGTCGCAAACTATCCGATCGTAACTTATGTTTTTGGGTTTACTGGCCGCTCAAAGCTGGATGAAGCCTTTTTGTCTAAAGGCCTTGCGCCAAAAGTTGTCTTCACTGCGGCAGATGCTGATGTTATTAAAACCTATGTGCGTTTAGGTTTAGGTATTGGTATTGTGGCGAATTTAGCTTATGACGAGAAAAAAGATACCGATCTTGTTTCTATTGATGCCAGTCATTTATTTAAGCCCAGTGTGACTAAGATTGGGTTTAGACGAGGAACCTTCTTACGCAGCTTTATGTATGAGTTCATCGAAAAATTCGCGCCTCACTTAACTCGGGAAGTTGTCAATCAAGCGTATTCCTGCTCAACAAAAGCAGAGCTGGATGAGTTGTTTGATAATATAACCATTCCTGAGGTTAAACCTGTCTCAATCCCAGAAATTGAGAAAGATACGCTAGTCGTTTCATAAAAATGCGGCCTGTGGCTATTTTCTTGGTTAATGGTGCTTGTTATGATCACTTAAAAAATAACAAGAACCATTAATCATGCATCCTTCTACGCAAGTTTCTCCTGAATATTTTACCCAAGTACCTTATCGCTTTAGTGCGACAACCCTTGTTGAATCCACCCCTGAAAAAATTTTTGACGTGTTTGAAGATGAAAATAGTTGGCCGAAATGGGCGCCTCCTATTAAGCAAGTCGATTGGACCTCTGAAAAACCTTACGGAGTGGGTACTACTCGACGAGTCACCATGGTGGGCATGGTAGGTGATGAGGTTTTTATTGAGTGGGATTACCCGAAAGTCATGGCATTTTGTTTTACCCATAGTTCATCAGGTTTGGTAGAGAGTTTTGCCGAGCGTTATGAATTGGTCGCCTTGTCAGATGGAAAAGTAGCATTAACCTGGACAATGGCCATGACGCCTAAAGGTCTTGGTAAATTAAGCTTGTTTTTATCTAAGCCTATTATGGGGTTGGGACTTAAATGGATGCTGTCGCGATTAAAAAATTATATTGAATCTTGTTAGCCTGCCTGTTTTTAAAACGGGCAGCAGGAAATATCTATAAAGGCATGGCTATTAATTGTTATTAATCGTTGCGTAAGTCATCGCAGCGTTAACGACTTTGCACTCCCATGCAGGCGCATGGAAGTGCGACTGATAACGGCAGAACTTAGATGAAGATTAATAATAATTTCTGAGTTTAAGGCGTTGTTTATGTACGCTTCTTGCAGCGCTTTTTGCCTTTTTTATGTCTTACTACCTTTTGATCTTATCTGAGGATGCAAGGTTCTCTGATATTTTTTTAAAAATTTGAATAATTTTTTCCATTCAGGTAGTGGTTTCAGTGTTTTTAGTGTTTTTAGTGGTTTCAGTGTTTTTAGTGGTTTCAGTGTTTTTAGTGTTTTTAGTGTTTTTAGTGTTTTTAGTGTTTTTAGTGGTTTCAGTGTTTTTAGTGTTTTTAGTGTATGGGCAAGGGGGCCGCTTTACTGATCAATGGGTTTAATTCTCATTAATCAGGGGGTTGATGGTTTTTTTGCACGTCGGAATTTTAAGGATAACCGCGATGGCAATCAAAATAACCAAAATGCCTAATCCTTTAGCATAAAGGTTTGTTAGCATAAAAATGACCGAAATGCCGGTAAAAAACGTTACTGAGGATATTGCCAAAATTTTGACTTTACAGTTAATGCAGCGCTTTTCTTCCCAGTCTCTCAGGATTGGCCCAAAGACTTTATGGTTCATAAGTTTTTGGTGTAACTCGGGGGAGCTTTTAGCAAAGCACATGGCGGCAACCAACAAAAATGGCGTGGTGGGTAAAAGAGGCAGCAAAATGCCGATCAATGCCAGCACTAAAAAGAAGTAGCCGATAATTTTTAACATAATGTCATCCGATGTTCGATAACTTTAAGGACGGATCGAAGCGTTTGGAAGTGGTTGAGAATCAATATCAATTACTGCTCATAATATCTTGATTTGGTTGAATGACGCAAAGATTTTTTCTAGCAAGCGAGAGAAATTATTGTGCGCTGGCTGTGTCTGGGAGTTCAAGTATGTTGCCATTATCTATTAGCTGACATAGCACTGGTCAAGTGTTCTATAAAACCTGATCTCCTGATTTAGCAATAAGGGAAGAGGGAAAGAGGGCGTGACGAAAAAACCATATAAAATTACCTATCAAGGCAGTGCAACCTGTTGCCGTGACACAAGATAAGCAAATGCCTAGTCTCTTAGCGAAACGAGCAGATTTGCTACAAAAAGAATGAAAAAAGCCTCATTGGCTTCGTTTGCATTAGTCTACCTAACCTTTTAAAATGCCCGGCTAACAGGTGCTGCGCCCGACGGGGTTTGCAGGTAAACGGGAAGAAAGGTGCGGATTCTCTTTGAGTAACTTAATCCTTCGCTGCCCCCGCATCGGTAAATAAGTGAGTTTACTCAATAGTCACTGCAAACATTTTGCGGGAAGGCGAGCAAGCAATGGTCATCCAGCCAACTCTTTAAGCCCGAATACCGGCCTGTCGTTAATTGGTCGTTAATTCGCCAGTAATTAATAGTACGGTGGGTACTTTGCAGACAACAAAACAACAGCAGTCCCTTCCAGGCAAGTCCCTTCCAGGCAATAAGCGCGTTGAAAGAGGTTTCCCTTTTGCTGCCATCATTGGCCAGCCTTTGTTAAAAAAAGCGCTGATGCTTTTGGCTATCGACCCCAAAATTCAAGGGGTGTTATTATCAGGCCCCAGGGGCATAGCTAAATCGACAACGGTACGTGCCTTTTTTGAGGTATTGCCTGAGTGTTCAGCTAGCAGGTTTGTTAATTTACCCATTGGCACCACAGAAGATCGACTAGTCGGCAGCCTTCACTTAGAAAAAGTTCTCAACGATAAGCAGGTTAGTTTTCAAGAAGGTTTGTTAGCCAATGCCCATCAAGGTATTTTGTATGCCGATGAAGTGAATTTACTGAGTGATCACTTGGTTGATAATCTATTGGATGTGGCTGCATCAGGGGTTAACTTTATCGAGCGTGATGGGTTGAGTCATTCGCACCCAAGTCAATTCATGTTGGTAGGTACCATGAACCCGGATGAAGGGGAGTTACGCCCACAGCTGTTGGATCGTTTTGGTTTCATGGTTGCGATGCAAAGCCAATTTAGTATTGATGAGCGTATTGCCATCGTTGAACGGCGTACCGCATTTGATCATGATCCGGAGGCTTTTTGTCATTTGTATGCTGATGAACAAGCGGCGATCACGCAACGCATACTTAATGCAAAAAATCAGTTAGCTGAGGTTGATTTGCCGCTAACAATTAAGCGGCAGATTGCAACTCTTTGCGCCGAAGCAAATTGCGAAGGCTTACGTGCTGATATTGTGTTTCATCGCGCAGTGGTTGCTCATGCAGCGTTAGCTGGCCGTTACCAGGTAGGTGAAGAAGATATTGCTGCGGTAAAAGATTTGGTTTTAGTTCATAGGCAAAAGCCCAAGCCGCCTGAAAAAAAAGAACCTCCCTCAACGCCAAATGAACCAGCTAAATTTAAACGGCCACTTTCTAACGCATCAACCAATGATGAATCAGAATCAGAGCAAACCCAAGGCGATTATGGCGCTCTAGCACCTTTGCAACCGGTTAAGGTGGCTGATGATAAGCTATTTACCCCTGATTTGCTGGCTTCGCCTGTGTTACCTCAACAAAAAAACAGTCTTAGTGATGAAAAATCATTGGCATCGCGACCAATGAAAAATGACCGCATTGACTGGTTTAGTAGCCTGATTCAGAGTAAAGGTAATTTGGCTTATCATCATTTACGCTGGAAGTTTCCAAAACAAAAAACCAAGCAGGGGCATTGCATAGTTTTAGATACTTCAGGCTCAACGTTAAAACATTCGCAGCTGCCGTTAGCAAAAAAATTAGTATTGGAATTAAACCATTCGATCTATTTGCTGCGCCATCAGATGGCGTTGGTTTGCTTTGGTAACGGCGATACCCAACTAATGAAGCCCCTTGCAAGAGCCAGCAAAGATTGTTTGATTGACGTTGAATCCATAGAGTCTGGTGGCGGTACACCTTTTATGCAGATGATAGCGCAGCTGTCGGAGTGGCTCACAGCTTGGGTGATGAAAAAAGATTATCACATCACCTGCCATTTAATCACTGATGGCCGTATGCAAGTGGATGTGTCTAATTTAATGCGTGCTGACCTACCCTGTGAGTGGAAGTTGTACGATATGGATCTTGCCACTATCAAAAGAGGCAAGCTTAAATCCATTGCAACCCATTTGGATGCCGAATATTTTCATATTGAGGAATTAATGGCATGAGCCTTACGAGTGAAGAAAAACACCAAAAACGCATGGCGGTCAAAAAAGCCGTACACGCCAAAAAGCTCGCCAAGGCTACCGAAGAGCGGGGCGTTGTTATCTTGTTAAAAGGTAATGGTAAGGGTAAATCGTCTTCAGCTATGGGGACAATGGCACGTGCCTTAGGTCATGGAAAACGTTGTGCTGTGATTCAATTTATAAAAGGGCGCACAGAGACTGGCGAATACAAATTTTTTAAAGATCATCCGCAGGTCGATTGGCATGTTATGGGTCATGGTTTTAGTTGGGAGACACAGGATAAAGCCAACGATAAACTGGCGGCAGAAAAAGCCTGGGTGTTAGCCGAACAATATCTTAATAATGAAGCATATGATTTATTGGTCTTTGATGAGTTAGGCTATATGTTTAAGTATGGTCACCTGGATCCGGAGCCCATTATAAAGGCGTTAGATAGGCGCCCTAAAATGCAAAGCGTCATGATTACTGGTCGTACCATGGCGCTACCTTTGCAGGATGTTGCGGATACTATTTCTGTTGTGCAGGATGAAAAGCACGCTTACCGACAAGGGGTGAAGGCTCAAGCAGGGATTGAGTTTTAATGTCTGATCCACTTATTACTCCTGCACCTGTTAGCACACCAGCGCTGTTTTTTGCTGCGCCTGCATCAGGGCAGGGCAAGACAACAATTACAGCCGCTGTTGCTCGATATTTTTCTCAGCAAGGGTTAACAGTACGGGTATTCAAGACCGGCCCTGATTACCTTGATCCGCAAATTTTGCATGCGGCATCTGATGCACCCTCAGTCCAGTTAGACTTATGGATGGCTGGAGAATCCTACTGCAAGGCACAATTGTATGATGCTGCAAGGCAGGCAGATTTGATATTAATTGAGGGGGCGATGGGCTTGTTTGATGGTGAGCCCTCCAGTGCAGATTTAGCCAAAACTTTTGGCGTGCCCGTTGCGATGGTTATGGATGTGAAGGGCATGGCGCAAACAGCTGCGGCGGTGTTCCAAGGATTGGCCAATTTTCGTGATGACTTTGCCATTGCGGGTTTTATTGCTAACAATTGCGGCAGTGACCGACATCGTCAATTAATCGAAGAAGCGCTGGATGGCCAATACCCATTGATTGCAGCCTTAAAACGTGATGAGAGTATTTCACTCCCCGAGCGCCATCTAGGTTTAGTGCAAACTTTTGAAATGCAGGATGAGATTAATGCACTTATTGATAAAGGGGCAGACTGGATCAGCCAAACCGGATTAGCCAATTTGCCAAAGCCTGTCGTGTTTTATCCCGAGGCGCAAGCAGCAATACCTAAGCATATAGATGGGTTAACCATTGCTGTCGCTAAAGATGCAGCGTTTTCGTTTATTTATGATGTGAATATTTCTACTCTTGAGGCGATGGGAGCCAGTATTGAATTTTTTTCACCGCTCGCCAATGACCTAGTGCCTGATGCGGATGCGCTTTGGTTGCCGGGCGGTTATCCTGAATTGTATGCAGAGCAATTAGCAAAAAACACAGCGACCAAAGCGAGCCTTCAAGCATTTTTTAAGGCAGGTAAACCTATAGTGGCCGAATGCGGCGGCATGCTGTATTGCGCAGAAAAATTAGTGAATTTTGATGAGCTGGACTATGCCATGGCAGGTATTTTACCCGGCTTTGCGCACTTTAGTGGGCGTCGTGGGTGTCAAGGGATGCAGCGACTAGTGACATCAGAAGGAGAAATCCGAGGTCATGCGCATCATCGCTCGCAATTTGAATGTGCTTTTGAACCCAGTGATTATGCCAGACGTCAACGGCATCCTGCGCCTGGTGAACCAATTTATCAATCGGGTTCATTGGTTGCGAGTTATTTGCATTTGTTTTTTCCTTCTAATCCAGAGTTAACCGCACAACTCTTTAAGGGGGAATGCGTGCTGGAAGGCTTTGAGCATGTGGCCTGAAAGCAGTGAACAGCCTAAACCATTACGTACAGGCTTAACCACAGGTGCTTGTGCAACCGCTTGCTGTGTAGCCGCTGCTCATCAATTATTTGAAGGTACGCCTATTGCAGAAGCCAGTATTACCTTACCCAAAGGCAAAATAGTCGATATGGCGATTTGTGAATCCGGTGGTGATGCGCAGGCAGCCTTTGCCTCAACCATTAAAGATGCAGGCGATGATCCAGATGTAACGCATGGTGCTAAGGTGCGAGTGGATTTAGCCAAACAATCCCATCCAGGTGTTGAGTTTAAGGCCGGGTACGGTGTGGGTACAGTGACGCGCGATGGCTTGTTAATCCCCGTTGGAGAGCCTGCCATTAATCCTGTGCCACGTCAGATGATGCGCATGCATTTAGAAGCTATTGCAAAGCATCATGGTTTTCATCAAGGTTTTTCAGTGACGGTAAGTGTTGCTGACGGTGAGCAATTAGCGAAAAAAACCATGAACCCCAAGTTAGGCATCCACGGGGGGTTATCGATTTTGGGTACCACAGGCATTGTACGCCCCTTTTCATGCAGTGCTTATATTGCCTCTATTCATCAAGCGGTGGATGTTGCCAATGCCAATGGTATTGCGCATATAGCAGCGACTACAGGCAATAGCAGTGAAGATTACGCCAAAGCACGTTTTGGTTTGAGCGACATGGCGCTGGTTGAAATGGGCGACTTTGTTGGCGCATTACTTAAGCATTTGCGCAAACAGCCTATCAAGCAAGTGACGCTCTGTGGTGGTTTTGGTAAATTGAGCAAATTAGCACAAGGCCATATGGATTTGCATTCGAACGCCTCAAGTATTGATTTTGATTTTTTGGCGGATTTAGCGCAATCCAATGGGGCAGATGGTACGTTAATCAAGACTATGTTAACTGCCAATACCAGTGTGCAAGCACTTAAATACTGCCAAGCAAACGGCATTGAGCTAGGGAACGCCATCTGTCAAAAAGCTTATCATGCGGCGAAACAAACTATTCGTCACGATTTATTACTCAATGTTATCGCCATAAATCGACAAGGTGCGTGTGTTGGGCAGTTCGGTGACCATCTATGACCTGTTTGATTTTAGGTGGGACTAAAGATGCTAGAGACTTTGCAGATCAATTTGTCGCTGCAAATATTCCGGTGATTTATAGCATCAAAGGCTTAGTCCGAACACCTGATTTACCTTGTAAAGTTATCGTCGGTGGCTTTAGCCAATTTGGCGGTTTATCAAATTTTATTAAAGACAATCTGATTACAAGTATTCTTGATGCAACCCATCCTTATGCAGATAAAATGACCCAAGCTGCTGTTAATGCTTCAATTCACAACCAGATCCCTTGTTGGGTATTTGATCGCCCAGCTTGGCAGCCTGAGGCTTTGGATCACTGGGTTGATGTGAACGATTGGCAAGATGTTGCCGATTTTCTACTGGCGAATCCCTCTTTTCAGCGCGTGTTTTTATCCGCAGGCCAATTGCCTGAGGCTTTTTTATCAAGACTTTCGAGCGAATTAGCATCCATAGGTTTTATTTTACGTACGGCAGTTAAACCCAAAGCAACATTGCCTCAAAATATTCGTTGGATAAAAGCCATCGGGCCTTTTAATTATCAAGATGAATTAACGCTGGCTAACGCCTCACCTTATGATTTGATGGTAAGCAAAAACAGTGGCGGGAAAAGTACATACAGTAAATTAGTGGTTGCTAGAGACAAACAAATACCTGTGCTCATGTTTAAAAGGCCTCATTTGCCTAATAATGCCGAGATTGTTGCAGAGACTTCAGACATTGTTGGTTGTGTAAAAGGATTTTATCGAACACATCCTGTTGATATGAATTAAAAAAATGTAAGAGAAATCCTATGATTGCAAAAGACTTAACTAAACCTGCCATTTTATTTGTTGGCCATGGCTCTCGAGATGTAGAGGCGGTTGAAGAATTTTATCAATTAGCAGAGCATTTTAAGGCTCGCTTCCCAGACCGCTTGGTAGAAACAGGGTTTTTAGAATTCGTAAAACCCATTATTCGCGATGGCGTGCAAAAATTAATGGATCAGGGGGTGACGCATATTCAGGCAATCCCTGGGATGTTGATGGCAGGCGGACATGCTAAAAACGATATTCCAAGTGAGCTTAATGCCATTCAAAACGACATGGGCGTGACCATTGATTATGGTTCTGAGTTAGGGGTTGACCCTAAAATGCTGCAAGCAGCAAGACATCGAATAGAAGAAGCCGAAGCGCAATTTGGTGATGATTACAAACGTGAAGATACGCTATTGATGGTGGTTGGACGCGGTGCGTCAGATGCTGATGCGAATTCTAATATCGCGAAAATTACCCGCTTTTTAGAAGAGGGCATGGGCTTTGGTTTTGCAACCACGTCATACAGTGGGGTAACTACACCTCTCGTGCCAGATGCATTAGTCAAGACTTATCCAATGGGCTTTAAGAAAGTGATTGTTTTTCCCTATTTTATGTTTACTGGGCGCTTGGTTAAAAAGATTTATGCATGGGCTGATGAATTTCAAGCTGCACATCCTGATGTGCAGGTCGTCAAAGCGCCGTATTTGAATGATCATCCGCTCGTGATTGATACCTTTGTGGATAGCTTGAGCCAGATCGAAGCAGGCAATCCCAATATGAACTGCCAGCTTTGTCAGTACCGGGTACAGATTGTTGGCTTTGAGCATAAAGTAGGTACACCCCAAGAAAGCCATCACCATCATGTGCAAGGCATTGGCACCGATGCAGATCATAGCCACGCACATGATCACTCACATAGCCATGCTCATGAACATGACCATTCTCATGGGCATGACCACCACCACGAGCCTCACCGTCCACGCGTTACTGTAAAAGATATGGCTGACTAATGCCATACGTTTACGAAAAAGACCCGAAAGCCATTGAGGTGGCAAGCTTTGAAACTATCAGAAAGCTCGCCAACCTCGAGCGGTTTAGTGTTGAAGAGCAACAAGTTGTTATGCGCGTGGTTCATAGTCTAGGTCGCCCTGAATTAAGTGAACAGTGTTTTTTTACCTCCGGTGCGGTAGAAAAAGGGCGCAAAGCACTTGCGCAGCATACCCCCATTCTTTGTGATGTGAAAATGGTGCAAGAAGGGATCACCAAGCGCATGATTAGCGAGCGGCCTTTGTGCTTTTTAACCGACCCTGAAACTGAGCGGCTTGCAAAAGTTAATAGTGAAACCCGTTCGATGGCACAGCTGGCTTTATGGGAGCCGCATTTAAAAGATGCGGTTGTGGTGATTGGCAATGCGCCCACCGCGCTTTTCAGGCTTTTAGAAATGCTGGAAGCAGGTTGTGATAAGCCTGCTTTGATCATTGGCATGCCTGTGGGTTTTATTGGCGCCGCCGAATCGAAAGAGGCCCTTTGGGAGAATTGTCAGCAGCTTGGCGTCGAGTGTATTACACTGAAAGGTCGAGAGGGGGGAAGTGCAGTGGCCAGTGCCAGTTGTAATGCATTACTTCGTTTAAACCACGGAGAAAGCTATTGACCATTTTTGCCGTTGGCCTAGGTGTGGGTGAACAAGCCGAATTAAGTCGTGATGCTAAATCTGCATTGGCTAAAGCACAGCATGTTATTGGCAGTGTTCGCCAATTATCCATGGTGGAGCATCATATCGACAAACAGCAATGTCACTTGCTGCCCAAATTTCATGAGCTGGAAGCGTTCATTGGTGAATTAAACGGCGATATTGCGGTATTAGCGTCAGGTGACCCGCTATTTTATGGCGTAGGTAAATGGTTGCGTGAGCATTTTGCTAACTCAGATAATCACTCAGTGCAAACTTACCCGGCAGTTTCCAGTTTGCAAATTGCCTGTCATCGATTAGGCAAATCTTTGCAAGATCTTGAGGTAGTCAGCTTGCATGGTAGAGCCATGTCTGACCTTTTGCCTTTACTTAAAACTGATGGCGAATATTTATTACTCACCGATGGGATTAACACACCCGAGGCGATAGCTAACTTTATCGTTAACCAAAAAATGGATGGCGAGCTGAGTGTGCTTGAACGTTTGGGATATCCTGATGAGCGAATTACACACTTTAGCGCAAAAGAACCTAATCCCGAAGGGTTATTGTTTAATGCATTGAATATTTGTTATCTAAAATTGACCAGTATGGTTCCTGCCAAATCCGTATTTTTAGGTTTACCCGATGAGGCCTTCATTAGTGAAGAAGGCTCTCGCATGATGACCAAAAAAGCCATTCGTATGAATGTTTTATCACTACTTGATCCAAAACCCTCTGAAATTGGCTGGGATGTGGGGGCAGGCATTGGTAGTGTCTCGATTGAGTGGGCGCTGTTATCCAATAGTGCCATTTATGCGATTGAATCCGTTGGCAACCGAGTAGAGTGTATTAAAGCCAATAAAGAAAAATTTGAAGCGGCCTCGCTTGAGGTGGTGCAAGCGACAGCGCCCGAGATTTTTCATAAATTACCTGCACCTAACAGCCTATTTATTGGTGGCTGTGATGGCAGTATGTATGAAATGATTTTGCAGGCTTTTCAATTTTTATTGCCAGGTGGGCGCATGGTGGTATCTGCTGTGACTGAAGAATCCAAGCTTGGCGCTTTTGCCTGTTTTAATGAGTTGCAGCAGGCAGGCTTTGATTGTGAGCTGTTTGAGCTCGGCGTTAAGCAGGCACGAGCCTTAGGTAAAAAGACAGTGATGCAACCTATGCTGCCTGTGACCTTGTTTAAAGTGAGTAAACCATGAGTCAAGATCTTGGACTTTTTTATGGCATTGGTGTTGGGCCGGGTGATCCTGAGTTGTTAACCCTTAAAGCCTATCAAATGATTGCCCAATGTGATGTTGTGGCTTTTTTGGTGAATGACCAGGGTGAATCCCAATCGAAACACATTGCCCGCCAAGCGATGGGAAATTCGAAACCAGATCAGGTTCAGTTACCTATCCCTATGCCTATGAGTAAAGATCGACGCTTGGCGAATGTGGCCTATGATGACGCTGCCTTGAAGATTTCTGAGTATTTATCTCACGGCAATAGTGTAGGTTTTTTATGCGAAGGTGATCCGTTATTTTATGGTTCTTTTATTTATTTGCTTGATCGGCTGTCGAAGGATTTTACTTGTGAGGTGATTCCGGGTATTAGTTCAGTGCATGCTGCCTCTGCGCAATTAAAAACACCTTTAGTACAACAAAGTGAATCGTTAGCGGTATTATCAGGCCGAGTTACCGACGCACAGACGCTTCAGGCACTAGAAAACTTTGAGTCGATCGTCTTGCTAAAAGCAGGGGAGCGCAGGCAAGACTTAATGCGATTGATTCGAGAGGCAAATAGAGAAAAGGATGCCCAATATATTGAATATATTTCGCGCGCGAATGAAAAAATTATTCCCTTTACAGATTTGCAGGATACACCAGGGCCTTACTTTTCACTGTTTTTCGTGACAAGGAACGGCTGATGCATATCTATGCCTTAACGGAAAAAGGTCGTCTTCTTGCGCAAAAAATAGCAAATTTTTATCCGCAATCCAGCGTATTTTTCAAACCTCAGGATTTTAAAGCGTCTGTGCAACAAAGCTTTATGGCGAAAGAACCCTTGGTGATGATTTGTGCAACAGGCATTGTGATGCGAGTACTGGCCGATGTCATTCACGATAAGACACAAGATCCGCCTGTGTTAGTGCTAGATGAAATGGGGCAGTTTGTGATTCCGCTCCTGTCGGGCCATGAGGGTGGTGCAAATGATCGGGCGAAAATCTTAGCTGAAAAATTAAAAGCCCAGGCGATCATTACAACTGCTAACACTTATATTGAGCCTATTTATACTTTAGGGGTTGGCTGTGAACGGAACTGCCCCATCGAATTTCTTGAAGATATTATTTATGAAGCACTCGATAATGCCGAATTATCATTGGATGCTATCGCATCTATTAACAGCATCGATATAAAAGCTGATGAAATGGCCATGCTAACCTTTGCTGAACAGAAGCAGCTGATTTTTAAAACGTTTGATAAAAACCAATTAGTCACTCAAGAGGCGTTGTTAAGTCAGCGATCTGAATATATTTTTAATACTGTGGGTGTCTATGGCGTAGCCGAATCTGCTGCATTATTTGCTGCGAGTGAGTTGACAGGCAAAGCGGCTGAGTTGATTCAGCCAAAAATAAAAAATACCAAAGCGACTTGTGCGATAGCACGAAGCTATAAGCAGTAAGAAAGATAAACAAAAAAACGTTGTAACCTTTTTATGAATAAACTCTATATTGTGGGAACCGGGCCAGGGGATTTGGATTGGCTCACTCCGTCGGCAAAACAAGCGATAACGGCATCAACGGATCTCGTTGCCTATGGTTTGTATCTTGATTTGTTAGGAGCCATCTGTGATAACAAGACCCTACACACCAATGCGCTGGGTAACGAAATTAAGCGGGCGGAATTAGCACTCGACTTGGCATCGGAGAATAAAACGGTTGCGCTCATTTCCAGTGGTGATATTGGCATTTATGCCATGGCGACCCTAGTGTTTGAATTGCTCAAAACCAAAGAAGATGAATCTCATCCATGGCAGTCGGTGGAGTTGGAAGTATTGCCTGGTATTTCTGCGATGCAAGCGTGCGCAAGCCGAGTAGGAGCATTGTTAGGTCATGATTTTTGTACTATTTCGCTATCAGATTTATTAACGCCCTGGGAAACCATTGCCACACGTTTGGAGCATGCCGGGCAGGCTGATTTTGTGGTGTCATTTTATAACCCGCGTTCGCAAAAACGTGATTGGCAAATTAATTATGCTCGCGATGTGTTATTAAAGTATCGCCCCGCCTCAACGCCTGTAGTTTTAGGGCGTCAATTAACGCGTGAGGATGAGTCTATTCGCATTATTCGGCTGGATGAATTGGATGCAAAGGATGTCGATATGTTTACCTTGGTTTCTGTGGGTAATTCTGAAACTCAGCAAGTGATGCACCAAGATAAAACCTGGCTTTACACACCAAGAGGGTATTCAAAAAAATTATGACTGTTTATTTTATTGGTGCAGGCCCGGGTGATCCTGAACTTATTACGGTTAAAGCGCTGAATCGATTGGCCGAATGCCAAGTCATTCTCTATGCAGGCTCATTAGTGCCTAAAGCCATCATAGCGCCTTATGAAGATCAAGCGCGATTAGTGATGGATACTGCAAGCATGGCGTTACCTGAAATTATCGAGCAAATCATCATTGCGCACACCAAGGGCGAAAAAGTTGCTCGTGTCCATTCAGGTGATCCATCAGTTTATGGTGCTATAGGTGAGCAAATTCGGTTACTGGAGGCGATGGATATTCCCTACGAAGTGATTCCAGGGGTTACCGCAGTCTCTGCCTCTGCTGCTTGGTTGGGTAAAGAGTTGACGCTTTCTGGTGTGTCGCAAACCATCATTATGACACGGTACGAGGGTAAAACGCCTTTCCCTGAACGTGAACGGTTGCCAGCATTGGCGGCGAGTGGGGCAACCTTGGCGATTCATTTAGGTGTTACACGAATTCATAAAATCGTTGAAGAGTTGATCCCCTTTTATGGTGAAGATTGCCCTGTCTGTGTATGCTATCGCACCAGTTGGCCAGACCAAGATAAGGTGACAGGCACCTTGAAAGACATCGTACAAAAAGTGCGCGAAAAGAAATTTACTCGCACAACATTGATTCTTGTAGGCCATGTGCTTGGCTCCAAAGACTTTGATGATTCTTTTTTATATGATGAATCACAGGCGCATATTTATCGCCCCAAAGTGAAAAAAGACACTAAGCGTACGGTGGACGATGCTAGAGCACATCCAGTAAAAAGCGGTTAACCCTTGTCAGGGAAAATCGGATTAAGCTGTAAACCTATAAAATAGATATTTTTTGGTGTAAGCGGTCATTATTACTGGTTGGGTAGGTCATCATAGCGTTAACGACTTTGCACTCTCACGCAGGTGCATGGGAGCCAAACTGCTAAGTCCGAGAACTGATGAAGCTTAATATAAGCCCTCTCTATTAATAGATGTTGAGGTATTAATAGATGTTGAGGTTCTGCGCTTTTGTTCATAGGCTAATTCCCTTAGGAAAATTAGCCTCGGACAAACTTTGGGAGATTCAATTGGCTTAAGATTGCCAATTCGTTGATAGCTCTAGGCGAATATATCTCTATGGGGCGTCTTTAAAAATGACAATAAAATCGCCCAAAACGCCTCTTGCATGGGCGATGTTTTTAGCTTCCGTAGGGACTTTATTTATTTCGCCTGCGTACCAAGGGTCGCCCCAAGTGACCACGCTGCCATCTTCTTTAACTGCACAGAAAGCCAGTTCATTGCTTGATATCGAAACGACATCGACGAGCGAGTTCTTGACGCCACTTGAATCCCCCCCATTATTAGGTCGCCCCCAAGTTACCACGGTGCCATCATGTTTTAAGGCAGCAAAGGCTTGTTTGTTTGGTATCAGCTCGGCTACATCATCTAACTGATTTTTTGCACCTGATAGATCGCCTCCTTTTTCGGAGTCTCCCCAAGTAATGATTTCGCCATTAGACTTGATTGCGGCAAATGCATAGCCGGTTGCTTTGATATCAATAATGTCGGTTAATTGGGTTTGAACAGCTTGACTATTTGCACCATAGGACGCTTTACCCCATGTATAGACTGATCCATCAGCTAGTAATGCGGCATAGGCTTGATCGTTAGTAAATATTTCAACAACATTTGATAACTGATTGATCTCTACTAACTGTTCAGGTGTGATTTTGCCATCACCCCATGCGCCCCAAGTGATGACTTTTCTGTCATTGGTTATGGCCGCAAAACCATAGTCAGTTGCATATAAGCTGGCAATATTGGTAAGGTCGGAAATCATCGATTGGGTTGTGCCGTTGGATTTATAGAGCAGTCCATCAGCTCCATAATGTGGGTTACCCCAAAGGATCACTTTACCTTCTTCATTCAGTGCAGCAAAGGCTTCTCTCGTCCCAACAATTTGGCTGATGTTGCTTAATTGGCTTTGCACACTGGTGGCATCACCGCCTTTATCTGCATCCCCCCAGGTAATAACGCTTCCATTTCTTTTAAGCGCAGCAAAAGCATAGTGCGTACTTGAGATTGATTCGACATTGACCAGTTGACTTTGGATGCTGCTAATATCTGCCAGGCTAGTTGTCTGCCAAGCCCCCCAAACATTGACAGTACCATCTGATTTTACGACAGCGATAGTGCTGTCTGCATGTGCAGTTTCTACGATGTCTTGGTACCGGCTGTCATCCTGTTTACCGTCTTTATTCCAGCCAACGGCATCTTGATTGTTTAATACTTTTACGGAAAACTCATTGGCCACGTTCGCATTTCCAATAGCGGTAGAAACGCTAATTATTGTCTCCCCTGGGGTTGTTGCGGTTAATTCATTGCCGCTAAAGGTTACGGTTTGTGAATCCACAGCAAAGAAGGTTAACGATTCTTGAATAGCGTTGTTGGTTGGATCATCATTCGCTTTAATAATGCCGTTGAGTCGTGCTTTCTGGCCTTTAAATAACTTAAGCTTGCTTGGAAAAAGTTGGAGAGTAAATTTAAGCTGGGAGGGAAGACGAACCTCAGCATCACTCGGTAACTTGGCTGTATCAATCATAATTAATGCATTGTTTTCTTCCAGGTTAAGTACTTTTAATGCTGGAGCAGTATCAAGATCAATAGAAATAAGCTTGTTATTTGATAGGTTGATATCACTCAAATCTGATACTTTCGGAAATTTAACGCTGACTAATTGATTGTTCGATAAATTGAGTTTTTTTACGTTGGTCAGCTGGGTTAAATCAAGGGCGGAGGTTAGCTTGTTATCATATAAATGGATTTCTTCAACCTGAACTAGCGGGCTAAGATCAACGGTTTCGAGTTGATTTTGATCACCTTTTACATACAGTAGGTTGTAAAGATAAGAAAAGTCGATGGATGTCAGTTGGTTATTGCTGATATCTAAAGTAGCAATGCCGGTAAAGTGATTAATCCCCTCGGTTGTGGTTAGAGATTTTCCTGCGCAATTAATACTTGTGATGGTATCAACAAAATCCGTTTTTGCATGACCTTCTGTGGCACAGCTAATAAAATTGTTGGTGTATTTTGCTTGAATTTCTTCGACCGTTAGACGCTGCTGACAATGAATAGATACATCGTGAAAATCTTCTTTAGCAAGTAATTGAGGGTGGCTAACGACGCAAGACTTACCCGCAGGAGAGTCATGTACCTCTACCGTAAATAATTTACCTTGCTCAATATCTGCACTAAATAATGCATTCGATAAGAGCACTTTGCTTTGGCCTGATATGCGTATTTCTATTTGTTCGTTTGCATCGAGCCCTGAGATAGCTCCCATGATTTGCCAAGTTTTCGGGCGTAAATGTTCAGGTAAGATAAGTGTTTCTAAAAGATTATAGCTAGATACATCAGGTGTAGTCAGATCTGTATTGCCATCAAGATTAAGGTGAGATAAATCAGCCGTCTGTACTTTGCTGTAAGTTGTGAGTTGATTAAAGCTAAGGTCTAAGTACTCAAGAGAGTGCAGTGTAAGAAAATAGGTGTTGATCAATTGATTGTGGGATAAATCGAGATGTTTAAGGTTTGCTGCCTGGGCAATGTTTTCGGATAAGATTTGATTGTAAGAGGCATCTAAATAACTCAGGCTTGAACTTGTCGGTAAATTAAGGGCGGTGATTTGGTTTTTTGAAATCTTGGCTTCTTTTAGCATGCCAGGTGATGGGAAGTCGAGATGGATTAATTGGTTTTCACATAAATCGAGATGTTCTAAATTATTTAATGTTGAAAGATCAATGTAACTCAATTGATTTTTAGAAAGATCCAGATCCTCCAATGCGGTATTTTTGGAGATATCAGCAGAGGTTAATGTGTTATCAGGGAGGTGCAGTGTCTTTAATTCGCTGAAATATTCAATGCCGTCTATCGTGTCGATGCTTTTGCCTGGGCAATAAATGTAATCAATTAAATCGGCAAAGGTTTGTAGTGCATAGCTTTCATTGACACATTGTGTAAAGGCGTTGTTATGGGCTGCAATGACTTCTTGGAGCGAGTATCGATATGTGCAGAAAAAGTTGAGATTAGAGCGGTCGGATGTCACTTTAAAATCTGGAATAGCCAATGAGCACTTTTGACTGTTATCGTTGCTAAACAGCGTTGTTGTGACCAAGGTGTTTTCTTGTACCGTGAAGCTGAATGTACCGTTGGGCGGAACGGTTTGAGAGATACCGTCTAGCGTGATGATAACATCTGATCGGTTGCCTGTAACTGAGCCTGATAGCTTGTAATTATTTAGCTTTTCATCATCTGTTGTTGTTTTATCTTCTGATTCCGGGGGCTCAGGTTCTGGTAATTCTGGATCTGGCGTCGTTTTATCTTCATCTTCTGACGGGGCGTCGTCATCATTTTCATCACCTTCGCCGGCGGTGGTGACTTTGTTTGTCTCCTCTTTTTCTCCATCGACATCTTCGATGTTGTTACCGTCACTCTCCCCTGAGTTGCCTATATTGGTAGGGCTGACGCAAGCAGTAAATAGGCTAATTATAAAAACAATAAAAAAAAGATAGGCGCACTTTTTCATGATAATGACGAATTCATAATGGATTATTTTTATTTTAGTGATAAATAAAAAAATTACGTGAATACAATGAAAAGTGTAATGTTTCTGAATACGTTATTCGTAAATTACAGAGATGAAAGAGGTTTTTCGGTATTTGCGGGGGCCGCAAAAACGACACAATAGGTCATTAATAAGGACAGAGCGCTGGCAATAAACCAGAAGTAGAGTACATGGTCAAAATGGTAGTGGAGTGTTGTTGTTTGAGTTGTATAAATAAGTTTGGATGAGGCAAGCTCTTGAAATGCAGTTGCCATATAGGCAAATAACCCTAATATACCTTTTACTGCACCTGCGCTTTTCTTGGGCAGCATATCACAAGCATATAGACCGGCTAAAAAAATCAATAAGCCTCCCATAGAGAATCCAATTAATAGAAAAACAAAGCGCTCAACCAAGGCATTGCTTGGCAAGATGATTAGCAAAGTAAAGGCGAATAGGTTCATTAACCCAAAGAGTAATGAGGGAGTGTGTCGATTCGATGCAAACCATTTATCAGAGATGATGCCAGAAGCTAACGCACCAAAAAAACCTGCTGTGGAATAAACCGTCATAGTAATGCCGGCTTCAGCTAGGGAGTAGCCGCGTTCTTGTAAAAATAACAGCGCCCAAGAGCTCATACCGTAACGGGTGATGTACATAAATGCACAAGCAAAGCCTAATAACCAAAGCATAGGACTTTTTAACAAGCGTAATTGTTGATTAAATGTGTCTTTAGGCGATAACGTTTCATATTTTTGTTGTGGTTCATTGAATAGGGTTTGTGGGTCTGGAAAACCGTAGGTTTGAGGACGATCTTTTAATAGCAAGAGCACTGCCAATCCGCTCGCCATTGCAGCAATACCGGAGAAGACAAAGCCAGACGCCATCCCATAATAGCTGACTAGAAAGGTCGTTATGGTCCAAGATAGCCCTTCGCCGCATTGTCGGATACCTCCCCATACCGAGTAAGCTGTGCCCAATTGGCTGCTCGGAAACCACTGAAAGAGAATCACACAGCAAGGTGCAGAGCCTACCGATTGACACCAGCCTATACAGGCAAATACCACTATCCAGGCGGTTGAGGAATGTATAGACGCTAAGGAGCACTCAAGTATGCCACCAACAAAGAGCGATAAGGTAATGAATCGGCCAATGTACAGATAATCTGAAAGAAATCCATTGATAATTTTTCCTGCCGCGTAGCTGGCATAGTAAGCAAAGCCAATAAGTCCAATGGATTCTAGGGTAAGAATCTGATTATCCAAGAGCGGTTTTTTGGCAATTGCCATGGTCATTCTGACGGCGTAATAAAGAATGTCACCGGTAAGAAGGCCTGAAAAGACTTGACGTTGAAATAATCGAAAAGCGGACTTATCCCAACAGGTAGGCGCTTTGCTTTGGCCTGTAAGTAACAATTTGAACATGGATTTTTTTAAGAGGCAAAAGAATAATAGACCTAGATTGCCATTGAATGTTCACACATTAGGCGTGAAGAAATCTTGAGCAAAAAAGGCTTAAGGCTGTTTCAACAGAATAGATTCGATCACCTAGAGAAATGGGGAAAACACCTTGCTGTGCAATTAAGTCTAACTCGTAGTCAATAAATCCACCTTCGGGGCCAATAATGATGAGAGTTTTTGCTGAGTTTGTTGATGGTTTTGATAAGTGAGTATCAAGATAAGGGTGGCCAATAAAAGCGGTTTTTCCTTCAATAAGTAGGGGGAGGATGTCTTCAGTAAAGGGTTTAAATCGCTTATGGAAATGAATCCGAGGCAGAAGGGTATCTTTGACTTGTGTCAGGCCATCAATAAAGGTTTGGTGAATTTTAGCGTCAGCCAATAAAGGGCTTTGCCAATAGCTTTTTTCGACTTTATAGCAATGGATAATGTGAATGTCTTTAACGCCGAGCTCAGTTAACATTTTTATGCAGCGCCTAAAAACTTTGGGTCTTGGTAGCGCCATGACAACACTCAAGGACAGAGGCTCTGGCGGCTTTATATAAAGATTTACCTGGCAGAGCGTCTGCTCTTTTGTTTGTGAAAGAATGTGAGCCTCCCCCATTTGACCGTTTATTTCACCGACTCGGATGACATTGCCCACTTGAGATTTCAAGACGTTTTGAATATGCACATGCCTATAATCGTCAAACAGGACGGAGTTGTTGTCGGTAAGTTCGTGGGCTGCAAAAAGGATAAGATTCATTAAACGGATGGGTTATCAAGTAAAAAGAAGTGCACTTATGGATTCGTTTATTATACTCAAAGAAAGGGTTTTTTAAATCATCTTGATATCACATGCGATTATCAATAGACACAGTATTGTTCATCCTTCTCTTGCTCCTGTTAGGTGGGGGCTGTGCTGAAAAAAAAATAGCGCCTAAGCCAACGCCCGCAAGTTTGCCTGACAATGATATTGTCCCTTTAGAAACTGAGATTCCAAATTATCTTTTGAGTCAGTTAGGTATATTTCTTACGGTCAATTCAACAGAATGGGCCAGTGCCAGCATGCTGATAACATCCATTGAGCTGATCGATTTTAATGGTGATTCAGAGCTGATCTTTACTTCTGCAAACCCATTGGCTTTAGAATTGACATCGCTTTACTTGCCCAAGTTGTTGGTTTATAGCCAGAGTGTATTTGCTTCTGAATATGAAAGATTGAGGATTACCTTCGACTTATCTGAAAGTAGGGTGGTTAAAAAAGGGCAGGAGGCAATGCCTGCATTACCTGTTGTCAATATTCTCAATTATGGTTACGGGGAGAAAACCTTTGTTGCTGAAGTTGGGCTGAACAATGACGCCAGTTTTGCATTAACAGCAGATTCACCGGCATATATCCATATTGCTTTGAATCTTGATCATTCATTTAAGGCTCTGAGTGAGCCGGATCGCAAAGCATGGATCTTTAGACCAGCGCTCTCAATGAAAACAAATGCTGCACCGCCACCGTATTTTCAATTAACAAGTACGAGTACTGCCTTTGACCCAGTGTCTCAAAAAGTCACTTTCCAGCTGATCGATAGAAATCCTTCCCTGTTTAAAACACCAGAGGTGGATGCCTCTAAAGCAAAAGGCGTTAACCTGTTCGGATTTCAAAATGAAATTAACAGGTTACCCGGTAAAATTAACGCAAGGGGGCTTGCTTTTATTAATGCCACTGAAAAAAATTGGACGCTGGATCTTCTATCTGCTTTCAGTGCCCCGTTAACCTGGATAACACATCAAGGCTCTTTAAGCGCTGAATTTGAGTCAAATTCTCATACAGATAGTATCCACACTGAGTGGTATCCTATTTGGCCTTTCGAGCATCTTTCTGATGCAATCACAATCTTGCCTAATCAGCAGGCTTTCCAGTCTGTAGAAGACAATAGGTCAGTTGGGTGGATTATGCCAGTAACCACGCAAGTTGACATAGCAAGAGTAAATAACGACGTCAGTTGTCAATGGGCAATCGATGTTATGCCATTTTTTTCACAGGAAACGCTGCATTCGGCTTGCC
>JAPOUS010000145.1 GCA_026708525.1 Cellvibrionales bacterium | reverse complement strand
GAGGGGTAAGTCATGAACTCAGAACCCCATTAAATACCTTATATGGCTACGCACAATTATTGGAACAAAATCAAGAATTTCCAGAAACACTGTTACCTCAAATAAAAACTATCAGCCAAAATGCTGAACATATTACCTGTATTATCGAAGGTCTTTTAGAAATTTCTAAGATAGAGGCCAAGCAAGTCGATGTTATCCATAAAGCGCCTTTTTCGATACCAGATTTTCTCGACAGTCTGATTGATATGTTTGCACCCAAAGCGGCGGCAAGCCAGATACATTTTATCATTGATTTTCAAACGCCGATGCCAAACTTTGCCATAACGGATGTTAAACGATTAAAACAAATTCTCACCAATCTTTTATCCAACGCCATCAAATATACCCCAAAAGGCTCAGTGACTTTTGGTTTTAGCTATAAAAATCAAGTGGCGCACTTTAGTATCAAAGACACCGGTGTCGGCATTAACCCGAATGATCAAGACCGTATCTTTGAACCCTTTGAACGCTTAAAAGTGACACCAAGTTCTGGCACTGGGCTTGGATTGTCTATTGCAAGATTAATGGCACAATTATTAGGCGGTGACATTTGGCTTGAAAGCCGTGAAGGCTTGGGGTCGACATTTTATTTTTCAGTCTTTTTACCCTCACATTCTTTGCCCGTAGAAGCTCAGATACCTAAAAAAAATACACTAGTGAAACCTAACCTGTCATTATTGCTGGTTGACGATGAAAAGGATCATTTATCCCTGTTAACCGAGTACTTTACACCTTTAGGTTACTCAATAACTACCGCATCAAGTGCTGAAAAAGCCATTGAACTATTATCAGAACATCACTTTGATGCCTGTATTTTAGATATTCGTTTGCCAAAAATGAACGGTTGGCAATTAGCAGAAAAGCTTAAGGCGCAATCTAGCCCTCCCTTTGTTGTTATACTTTCAGGGGATGCAATTGAACATCATCAACAAGCACTCAATGCACATTGGCATGATGCGTATTTAACCAAACCTGTGAATTTTATTGCCCTGCAAAATATATTGAACCAAAGTTTTATAGCCTCACCATCCCCTAAGCAAATAGCGCATAATCTCAACCTAACACCTAGTCAATGGCTAAACTCACTTACTCAAGCAACAAAGATTGGGCATCTATCCGCTATTGATGCACTACTCGAAAACCCACCCAAGTGTTTTATGAAAGGACACTTTCTTAGCAATTTATACGATCAACGCCAACAGTTGAACTATGAATCTATATTGACTCTAATCGAGGAGCAAAGGGAATGAATACGACTGTGCTAGTCATCGATGACTCATCTGATGCGTTAGAAATGTTAAATATTGCTCTAACCAATGCTGGAATGACGGCCCTCCTGGCTATGTGTGCCAAGCAAGGGTTAATGATAGCGGAGAATTTATCCCCTGATATCTTTGTGGTTGATGCCATGATGCCAATAATCGATGGGTTTACCTGCTGCGAACAAATACGAGAGCGCTTTCCTCTCACACCGATCATTTTTATGACCGGACTGACTGATAGCAATAGTTTGAAAAAAGCCTTTGATAAAGGTGCTAACGACTACTTAACCAAACCAATAAAGCCCGATGAATTGATCACGCGTATTCGCTTTCACCAACAAAAAGCGAGGGATATCGCATCTCTTCAACAAGCACTCGATAACGCACAACAATCCCTTTGCTGTATAAGCTCCAATGGGCGAATGATCTGGGCAACCCCTCAAGCACGAGGATATATTGATGCTATTTTAACCTCTAAAAAACACAGGCAATCACTTATTCAATGGCTAAATGGAGTAAAGACAACACAATTGCATATCTCAGAAACTAACAGACGCTTCCAAATTTTTTATCAGGAAAACGTAAAAGATAATAATCACCTATTAAAAATAATGGAGGAAAAACCTCTATTTCACGCAGCGACCATTCAAAGATTATTAAACGTTACCCAAAGGGAATCTGAAGTCCTTGTTCACCTTGCCCACGGCTTACCCAACAAAGGCATTGCTCAAGCACTTGATATCAGCCCTAGCACGATCAAAAAACACTTGGAACAAATTTATATAAAGCTTGGTGTCAATAATCGTACACAAGCCATGGCTAAGGTTTTGCAAATAGGATAGAAAATAAAGAAGTGGAAAAGAAAGGCATTGGTGGATAAGCGGGATCGAACCGCTGACCTCAACTCAGGTTCTATCATTTTCTAGCATTGAAGCGGATTAAAAAGGTAAGTACTTAAGTGCTACCGCTTCATCTCAACCTTTACCCCATCCTTGCTCCATTATGCTTTAACCAGTGTAGTGGTCTAATAGCACCGGACACTTAAATGCGAGACAATATTATCAATCATT
>JAPOUS010000296.1 GCA_026708525.1 Cellvibrionales bacterium | reverse complement strand
TCAGATATTAATGTTGTCCCATACATTGATGTCATGTTGGTGCTCTTGGTCATTTTTATGGTGACGGCGCCATTACTGACGCAAGGCGTGAAAGTTGATCTGCCTAAGGCCAATGCTGAAGTGGTCGAATCCAAAGAAGAGCCTATCATTGTTTCGATGAAAACCGATGGGCAGCTGTTTGTTAATTTAGGTGAGAGTAAAGATACACCGGTTTCGTTTGATGAAATTAAAGATCAGATAGGTAAAGTACTGAAAGCTGCCCCTGCGACGCCTGTGCTTATTTGGGCTGATACGCACATTGAATATGGTAAGGTCGTTAAATTGATGGCAAATCTTCAAGCCGGTGGCGTGAAAGAAGTCGGGTTGGTGACAGAACCTGATGCGTAATCCTGATCTTCGTGCAAAATCCTTCACGTTTCTAAGTATCCTGGCATCCCTGGCTATCCATGCCGGGCTGATATGGGTGTTGAGTTTGCAAGCGCCGGAGCAAAAACCAAGAGTTGCCAAACGACCTGAAATTATTAAGGCAACTGTGGTAGATCGAAAGCAGCTCGTGTTGCCTGAAGATAAAAAACGCATGGAAGAGCAAAAAAAACGTGAAGAGCGTAAGCGACTCGAAAGGCTCAAGCAAGAGCGTATAAAGAAAGAGCAGCAACGCAAAGAAAAAGCAGCGCGAGAGAAAGCCGCTAAAGAGAAAAAACTCGCAGAGCAAAAACGCCAGGAGCAGTTAAAAAAAGAAGCTAGAGCAAAGCAAGCACTTAAGAAAAAAGAAGAAAAGAAAGCGCTTGAAGAAAAAGCCAGAAAAGCAGAGGCGGCTAAAAAGCTAGAAGCGCAAAGAAAACAACAAGAATTGTTAGAGCAACAACGGATACAAAAGGAGTTGGAATTAGCGCAAGAGAGACAAATTCAAGCCGGTAAAGACGAGAAGCTAGCCATGAGTTATATGGGGCTGATCAAAGAGGTGATTGAGAATAACTGGAGCCGCCCGCCGAGCGCTCGCAATGGTATGGAAGTATTATTAACCATTCACATGCTGCCAAACGGCCGTATTGTGCAGGTTGATATTGCAAGAAGTAGCGGCAATAGCGCTTTCGATCGATCGGCAGTGATCGCTGTTGAAAAGACCGAGCAGATTTCAGAATTAAGTGAATTGCCAAATCATGTCTTTGAAGAGTATTATCGGCGCTTTGATTTGTTGTTTAGGCCAGAGGATCTTCGTCTGTGAAATGGTTGTTATCGGTATGTTTCTTGATATTGTCGTTAAATTGTTTTGCCAAATTAACGATAGAAATTACCCAGGGCATTGATAATCCCACGCCTATTGCTGTTAGCCCTTTCACTTGGTTTGGTAAAGGCATTCCGCCGGAAAACGTTAGTGATATTGTTAGTTCTGACTTGTCACGCACAGGGATGTTTAAGGTGATGGATAAGCCTGAGGATATGATTAGCACGCCGGATATCCCAGAAGAAGTCTATTTTCGAAACTGGCGCACACTTAAACAAGATTATCTGTTAATTGGTCGGATGGAACCAATCAAAGGCCAGATGAATCGCATTGAACTGAAATATTCTTTATATGATATTTACCGGCAAAAAGTGATTTTAAGGGAAAGTTTAATTGCGTCGACAGCAGGGCTTCGAGATTTGGCGCATTTGGTAAGTGACAAAGTATTTGAAAAACTAACCAATATGCGCGGCGCGTTCTCAACCAAAATTCTCTATGTTAGTAGTTCGTTTGATAGTGGAAATGAGCGTTTTCGTTTGTGGGTAGCAGATTTTGATGGCGCAAGACCTAAAGTATTGGTGAACTCGAAAGAACCGATTGTTTCTCCTAGTTGGTCGCCGGATGGTAAGAAAGTCACTTATGTCTCTTTTGAAAGTCGACGGCCTGCGATTTATATTCAATCTCTTGCGACGGGGCAGCGTGAAAAAATGACCGGCTTTAAAGGGTTAAATGGTTCTCCAAGCTGGTCACCTGATGGGAAAAAAATGGCGATGGTGTTGTCGAAAGACGGCAGTCCAAGTATTTATGTTATGGATATTGCCACCAAGCAATTAAAAATGGTGGGCTCTCATCGCTTTGCAATTGATACCGAGCCACAATGGATGCCTGATGGCGAGCACATTTTGTTTACTTCAAATCGTGGCGGAGGGCCGCAACTTTATAAGGTGAACGTTCAGTCAAATAAAGTGTCAAGAGTGACTTATGATGGAAAATATAACGCTCGAGGCAGGCCTGTGCCGGATGGCTCTGGGATTGTTATGGTGCATCAATCCAGAGGCAACTTTTATATTGCAAGGCAAGATTTCTCAACGGGCCGTTTAACCGTTTTGTCGGACACAAAATTAGATGAATCCCCTAGTATCGCAGCCAATGGAAGTATGGTAATGTATGCAACCAAGCGTAATAATCAAGGTGTACTCGCTGCCGTATCCATTGATGGACGTATTCGTTATATCCTTCCGTCGAAGGGAGAAGATGTAAGAGAGCCGGCGTGGTCGCCGTTTTTGACAAATTAATTAGTAAACCTTGAGGTGTAGTAATGGTAGTTCCAAAGCAAATGAAGTATTTTCTTTTAGTTCTGTTTTCTGTCTTTATGGTTGCTTGTAGTAGCAATCAAACTAAAAAAGGTAACGCAGAATCTGATGTTTCCATTCCTGAGGCAGTGTCGGGTGCAGAAACTTCTGGGCTTGGCGAAGCAAGTGGTATTGAAACTGGCAGCTCATACTCGGATATGTCTTTCGATAGCTTAACAAAAACCATTTATTTCGGTTTTGATCGTTCGGTCATCACGTCAGATTCTAAAATGGCACTTGATAAAGTGGTTGCTTTCATGAAAGCTGGCAACAAAAGCTTGCGTTTAGAGGGCCATACTGATGAGCGTGGTTCGCGCGAGTACAACATGGCGTTGGGTGAGCGACGTGGAAATGCTGTGAAAGACTACTTGGTTGCTAAAGGCGTACCGTCTAGCCGCTTGGAAGTGATCAGTTACGGTGAAGAAAAACCAGCCGTTCGTGCTAGCAACGAGTCTGCTTACGCTAAAAATCGTCGAGTAGAAATTAAGTTAAACTAATATATTTTCCACATTAAATTTGTTGGGTAAAAAATTTACCTAAAAGGCATCATTCTGTTATCAGTAAGGGTAAACAGGAGATGCCTTTTTTTTTTGTTTGCGAGTATCCTTCTAGTGTCTCAGTGGTTAAAGATCTTGTTCGTCATGCAAATAAACGCACAGTCAAAAAAAGCAGCCTGCCTTTACGCTTTGCTCGCGCTTTTCTCGTTTTTTAGTCATTTGAGTTTTTCTCAAAATGAAACGAACGATACCTATATCAAGATGTATCACCAAATGCAGTTTATGCAGGAAGAATTGATGCGGATGCAAGGCAAAATTGAGCATTTAGAGAATGACTTGAAGAAGTTAAAGAAGCAACAATTGGATGATTATGTTGGTTTAGATAAACGTATTCGAGGACTAAAGCCAACGCCTTCGGCGATATCTACGCCCCCTATTAAAAAGTCTGCGCAGGGTAAGCCGATTGATATCCCTGTAAATAAAACCATTCCAAAGGTAAAGTCAGATACAGCGCCTAGTAAGCCTACTGTGGCAGCGCCCAAAAAGCCTGAAATAGAGAAGGGAGAGCAATACAAAGCCGCCTATACCTTGATTAAAGAGAAAAAATTTGACGAAGCAAAGCTTGCCTTTTTAGCCTTTATTAAAGACCACCCTAAGGATCGATTGGTAGCTAATTGTTACTATTGGCTTGGGGAGCTTTATATTTTAGAAGGTAGCCTCAATGAATCAGAAAAAATGTTTAACAAGATTGTTGCTGATTTTCCTGATCATCCAAAGAAGCCTGAAGCTATGTACAAATTGGGTCGATTGTATTTTGATCGTGGTGATAAAGAGGAAGCCAAGCGACAAATGCAGCGTGTGGTTGATACCTATAAAGGTCAAAATATCAATGCCGTTAAGCTGGCAAAAGATTTTTTAGATAAGCATTTTTCATAAGAGCGATTGTGATTGTCTTGAGGATTGACTATGGCTAACCCTAAAGCGGTTGTTTTATTGTCGGGTGGATTGGATTCCTCGACTGTGCTTGCGATTGCGAAAGATCAAGGCTTTGACTGTTTGACGCTTTCGTTTGATTATGGCCAAAAACAACGTGCTGAATTAGACGCATCAGAAAAAATATCTAAAGCTTTTGGTGCAATAGGGCATCACCTGTTGGCCTTGGATGTGACGCTGTTTCAGCACTCAGCGTTAACGGATACCTCCATTGATGTGCCTGATTTTGCTGAAAACGATCAAGAAGAAATTCCTGTGACCTATGTTCCTGCCAGAAATACGATTTTTTTGTCAATGGCATTGGCCATGGCCGAAAGTGTGGGGGCAAATGATATCTTTTTTGGGGCAAATATTGTCGACTATTCGGGGTATCCAGATTGCCGGCCAGAATACATTGAAGCCTATGAAAAAATGGCAAATTTGGCTACAAAAGCTGCTGCTCTTGGGCAAAAAATGCATATCCATGCACCTTTGGTAAATTTGGATAAAACGGCAATTATTGCCCGTGGGTTGGCATTAGGGGTTGATTATTCGCAGACGGTGTCTTGTTATCGAGCAGATGATCAAGGCCGGGCTTGTGGCTATTGTGATAGCTGCACATTTCGTAAAAAGGGCTTTGCCGATTTAGGTGTTCAAGATCCTACGCGTTATCAATAAGATAGCGTTCATCAGATTGTGAATTTGATGCCTAAAAAGGGCTAAAAAATCCTTGCGTTTGTTAAATAAATCGGTAACATACGCTCCTCACTTGGGGCCGTTAGCTCAGTTGGTAGAGCAGTTGGCTTTTAACCAATTGGTCGCTGGTTCGAATCCAGCACGGCCCACCACTCCAAGGCTAATGCCGAAAAGCAAGATTTACCTTTTAGGGTATCAGCGACGGCAAAAAGCAATGAAAGATGAAAGTTGTCTGGTAATAATTGTCCAGTAATAATAGTTATAAGGCAATTTTCACCCAAGCTTTAGAAGATAGCAGGCCAATCTTGCTGTCAAAACTAGAGGCTTAAAGTTCCGAGTATGACTTCTCCTCAAAGACAATTCGTTCAAGACTACCTAACCAAAGAGCGCTTTGCAGAAGCACACAGTGCTAAAACGTTTTTAACGGACGCAACGAGTGACATGATGCTACTTAAAGAAGAGGTCAAAACTCTTCTAGAAGAAAAGCAAGCCGTGTTAGTGACGCACTATTACACCGATCATTTGGTTCAGCAGCTTACGGCGGAAACGGGTGGCTGTGTAGGTGATTCTCTCGAAATGGCGCGTTTTGGTAAAATGCATGCGGCTAAAAACTTGATCGTGAATGGCGTTAAGTTTATGGGGGAGACAGCTAAAATTCTCTCGCCCGAAAAACGGGTATTCATGCCAACGCTTGAGGCAACCTGTTCATTGGATATTGGCTGCCCAGCCGATGAGTTTGCAGCATTTTGCGATCAGCACCCTGACCGCACGGTTGTGGTCTACGCTAACACTTCTGCGGCTGTTAAAGCACGAGCCGACTGGGTGGTGACTTCATCTACCGCTGTGCAAGTCGTTGAGCATTTGCATGAGCAAGGTCAAAAAATTCTTTGGGCACCTGATAAGTATCTTGGTCAGTATGTTGAAAAAGAAACGGGTGCTGATATGTTGATTTGGAGTTCGTCATGCATTGTACATGAGGAGTTCAAAGCTAAGGGGGTTGAAGATCTTAAACAGGTCTACCCAGATGCTGCTGTGTTGGTGCACCCTGAGTCACCTGCGCCTGTGGTCGCCTTGGCAGATGTTGTCGGCAGTACCACTCAGATCATTAACGCAGGTAAAAATTTACCGAATAAAGCATTTATTGTGGCGACCGATCGCGGTATTTTCTATAAAATGCAAGAAGCGGCACCGGATAAAGATTTTTATCTTGTTCCGACAGGTGGGCGGTCTTCAGAATGTAAAAGCTGTGGTCACTGCCCTTGGATGGCAATGAATAGCCTTGAACAGCTTAAATATCAGCTAGAGCACCTGGATCAAGAAGTATTTGTTGATGAGTCAATCATTAAACGTGCGCTGGTTCCTCTTGATCGCTTGTTAGATTTTTCTGCCTCTCGAAAGATCTAAAATCTCTTGGCGGGGGTGTTACTCGCCATCCCTTCTCTTTTTAAACTACTTCGTTAGGCTGGTAGAGAAATGTGGCTATCGGCTATTTTAGTTTGCTCACTTTTTCGATTTCTTTAAGTTGAGTTAATCGTGTGCGTATTTTTGCGCTGATTTGTCGATTATTTTCAGACATAGGTAAGGCTAATTTTAAGTGGCGTTCGGCGTCTTTGAATTGGCCAATAGCAATAAAATATTCTGCACGGCTTCGATGAACTTCAGAAATATTGCCAGCCAGACCATAGAGTTCGGATAGTTGGCGCCACAAGTAAGCTGGAGGGGCCGATTGGTTTTTGATGGCTTCAGTGAAGCTTTTAGCGGCTTGAGCGGGTTGTTGGTTTTGTTGGAATGCTTTAGAAAGTGTCGATAATAGCGCTGTATTTTGGGGTTGTAGTGCGAGCTGTTTTTTAAGAAGTTTAATGGCTTGGGGGGCTTTATTGAGTGCAATCAAAAGCTCTGCTTTGGCAACAACAAAAGCTACCTTATGAGGATTTTGTTGATAAAGTTTTTCGATAATGGGTTTAGCTTCTAACGCTTTATTGTCGGCAAGAAGTGAAATGGCGAGCCCGTAGTCTCGCGCCATAGGATATTTAGTTACTTGGCGTTTAAAGAAATCAATGGTTTGCGGAATGTTTTTACTCTGAAGGACTTTAATTCGGGCTTTGACTAAGTGGAACTCGAAGCTGTCACGGTACTTTCGGTTAGGGTAGCTGTTAGCTTGCAAGGTGGCATCGCTAATGCGGCTTTCTGTTAATGGGTGAGTCAGCAAAAAGCTAATTTGTTGAATATCCTCTCGGTAGCGCATGGATTTTTGCATGACTTGAAACATATCCGCAGCGGCTTTAGGGTTAAATCCCGCTGAGTAGAGTGTGGATATGCCAATACGATCCGCTTCTTGCTCATCTTGGCGGCTATATTTAAGTTGTTGTTGAGCTGCCAACCCCATGCCTGTTTGCATGGTGGCAATTCCTGCATCTGCTTGGCCGCTTGCAGCGATTAATAAACCACCTAAGAGTGAGCCGATACTCACTAGTTGTTGGCTTTTTTTACGTGCTAAAGAGCGAGCATAATGCCGTTGCGTTAAATGCCCAATATCGTGTGCGATAACAGAGGCAACTTCGTCCTCGGTTTCGGCTTGCAGAATTAGCCCTAAGTTTATGCCAATAATAGTGCCAGGTGCAGCAAAAGCATTGATCTCAGGGTAGTTCATAATAACAAGCGAAAAAGCTTTGGGGGTTAATGGGCTGTGGTTAATTAACCCAGAGCTTAAGTTTTCTATATAAACCCGGATAAGTGCATCTTCATTGATAGACGCTTGTTGATAAATAATTCGAAGGAATGATTGCCCCAGTTGGTGCTCTTCGATGGGGGAAACGATACTGCCGGTACTATCACCAAGCGTTGGCAGTTGTATCGTGGAATGCGTAGAAGCAAAAAACTCAGTATGTGAAGGTGCGCTAACTGCACCGAGGCTAAAAACACCGAATAACAAGACGCTGACTGCTTTAAGCAAAAAAAAAGGGAGATTCAGGCGGCAATGTGTCTTCATTTGGCTATCATAACTAAATTTGCTACCCAAAAGCATCCATAAAATGATAGATTCGTTCTCAAAGCATACATTTATTTTACCTAGGTGCATTCTATGGTTTATCTTGATGCCAGAGGCTTAAGCTGTCCTTTGCCGTTATTGAAGACAAAGCTGGCATTAAAGGCGATGGAAAAAGGAGAAACATTGGACGTGTTAGCCAGTGATAGCGGATCATTTAAGGATATTCCCGTCTATCTTGAACAAACGGAGCATAAACTTTTAGTGAAAGAAACACAGGGGGACGATTATCATTTTATTATTGAGTGTTAAGACCTTGGCTGCTCAGTTTGTCTATGTCGTCAATAACATTCCTTTCGCCTTTTTTAACGCAGTAGGTTGTTTGTTGCATGCTTAAAACTATTCAAAAGTGGATAGACAGTTATTTCGCCGAAGAAGAAACCATAATCTTGGTGCTATTACTCTCGGCATTTTTATTACTCATGTTTTTTTTCGGCAGCGAGCTCGCGCCTGTCATTATCAGTATTATTATTGCTTATTTATTGCAGGGGTTAGTCGCTTTTTTTAGCCGTTGGTGTTGTCATCGTTGGGCTGTAACTATTACTTTTGTTATTTTTATGGGCGTGGCTGCGACTATTTTATTATTGGCAGTCCCTATTATTGGTCGTCAACTTCAGGCATTAGCCTTTGAGTTGCCGAAAATTTTAAATAAGCTGCATCTTTTTGTGAAACAGCTTAATCTGCAATACCCTGATGCTTACGCTACCTTTGAAGTCGAGCAATTAATGAGCCACGGCATTCAAAAAGCGGCTGGTTTAGGTCAAACAGCGCTATCAACCTCGATAGAAACTATTCCGAATGTGTTGGCATTGACCATTTACATTGTATTAATTCCTATCTTGGTGTTTTTTTTCTTAAAGGATAAAACCAAAATTTTGGCTTGGCTGGGCCAGTTTTTGCCAAGCAAGCGGCCATTTATGCAGTCAGTGTGGCAAGAAATGAATGTTCAGGTTGCAAATTATGCGCGTGGTAAAGCGGTAGAAGTCTTTATTGTCGCGGGTGTGACGATTTTTTCTTTTGCGGTCATGAATCAAAACTATGCGGTATTACTAGGTGTCTTGGTGGGTTTGTCAGTGGTAGTTCCTTACATTGGGGCTGTGATTGTGACGATTCCTGTGGCGTTAGTGGCGTTTTTTCAATGGGGTTGGAGTGAGAACTTTTTCTATGTCTTTGGTGTCTACCTCTTTATTCAATTTCTTGATGGTAACGTGTTAGTTCCTTTGTTATTTTCTGAGGCTGTTGATCTTCACCCGGTAGCCATCATTATTGCTGTGTTGATTTTTGGTGGCGCTTGGGGTTTTTGGGGCGTGTTTTTTGCTATTCCTTTAGCAACGCTGATTAAAGCGCTGATAGAAGCGTGGCCAACAAAAGAACAGATACAACAATAATCATCAACAATCATATGTCATAGGGAAGATCCATGAGGATGAATCAAACAGACCAATGTCGGCTGGTAGTATTGAACTTAGCGCTGATGTTGGTTGTTGCACTGCTATCATCCTGCAGTTTTATTCAGCAGGATGTAGCAGAAGAAACAGTAGAAAAAAGCCCGAATGACCCGAAAGAATACCGTTATCTTGTAATGCCCAACGGCTTAAAAGTGCTATTGATTTCAGACGCAAAAGCACTTGAAACCGCAGCCGCGATGGATGTTTATGTTGGCAGTATGCAAGATCCAGCTGATCGGCAAGGGCTTGCTCATTTTGTTGAGCACATGCTCTTTTTAGGTACGAAAAAATACCCAGACGCTGCCGAGTTTGCGGCCTTTATTGATAAGCATGGTGGTAGTAACAATGCGTTTACGACCACAGAACATACGAATTACCATTTTACCGTGAATGGTGATGTTGCAGCTGAAGCACTGGATCGTTTTGCACAATTTTTTATCGCACCATTATTTGACAAGCATTATGTTGCAAAAGAGATAAATGCGATTGAAGCAGAGTTTAAGGCAACCATTAAAGACGATAGTCGCCGCCGCGTGGATGTCATCAAAACGATTGCTAACCCTAAGAACACATGGCATCAATTTACCGGCGGTAATGCTGTAACCTTAAAGCCTGATGATCCTAAGCTGCTAACCGATATGAAGGCCTTTTACAAAAAGTGGTATTCAGCACAAAATATGGCGCTCTCTGTCACCGGTAATCAATCCCTGGATATGCTTGAAACCCTAGTGATTCAATCGTTTTCTGAGATACCCAGTTTTAAAGTGAAGCATAAAGCCGTTAAAGAGCCGTTATTTGCACCGGGTTTTTTACCGCGTTGGGTGAATTCACGGCCTGAGAAAAACTTAAAGGCGCTTACCGTATTATTCCCCACACCCGATTACAGCAAGCATTATCAAACCAGCCCCCTTATGTTGATTGGCCATCTGCTTGGTCATGAAGGCGAAGGTTCGCTTTATGCTTATTTAAAGAAAAAGAACTGGATAGAAACCTTGGTTGCAGGTACGCCATTTTCTTATGATGGCGGTGAAGCATTTAGCGTAAGCTTAGGGTTAACAGATCAGGGTCTTGAAAATCAACAGCAGGTGGTTGATGCGGTGTTTCAAGCGATAGAGCGAGTTAAGTCAGCCGGTGTTCCCAAATGGGTTTTTGATGAAGTGGCTGACATTGGACGGTTAAACTTTTTATTTCCGGAGGATACTACCGAATTAAATCGTGTGACTTATTTTGCGTCAGCTTTACATCTGTATCCGCCTGCTGACTTGTTGCAGGCGGGGTATTTGCTAACGGACTATAACCCTAGGTTGATCGAAGATGCGTTATCATACCTACGGCCTGATAATACCTTGATTAGTGTGGTTTCTTATGGCTTTACCTATGTGGAATTGACTCCCTATTACCAAGTACCTTATACCGTATCTGCTATGCCGGGAAGTGTTTTGGCTAAAATCTCAGATGGTGAAATGAATCCAGAAATTGTACTGCCAACGCCCAATGATTTATTACCCGAAGACTTGAAATTACCAAACAAGCCAGAGGCTTCTGAAGCTCCCAGTTTGCTGACCAATCGGTCAGATCAAGTGACTTGGTTTCATGCGTCGAGTGAATTCGTGACACCAAGGGCCAGTAGTTACTTTAGTTTTTATCAGTACAAAAAGCATCGACCTGTTGCTGAAGAAGTTGCTCTCGATATGTATGTTGAGATGTTAAACGATAGCTTGTCATCACTCGTTTATCCTGCGTATTTGGCAAATATGGGTTTTGGCATTTCCAGAAAACCCTTTGCGATTAGCCTTAGGATACGTGGTTTTGAACCAAAGCAAGAAGCTTTGCTGAAGAAGATGGTTGCTGGTATCAAATCAAGCCAATTTACACAGGAACAGTTTGATCGCATCAAAAATGAACGCATGATACGGCTTGCGAACCAGTTTTACGAGCAGCCTTATAAACGCGCTTTTGTGAAGTGGCAAGAAACGCTTTGGCCACAGATAAGAACCCTAGATGAAACGAAAAAGGCATTAAAAGCGTTAACCTTGGAGCAAGTCAATCAGGTGGCGGCTAAGTTTTGGGCGGCAAACCAGTTGGTTAGTTTATCCAACGGGGCTTTAGATGAAACACAGGTAAAAGCCATGGCGGAGTATTTAAGGCAATCTTTTCCTGTTAAGCAGGCGAAATCTGAGCATTTTATTTATGAAATGCGTAAAATTAGCAGCCCTTTTTATCAACAAATAGAAACACCTTATACGGATAAAGCCTACCTTTATTACTGGCAAAGTCAGAATCAAGGTATTCATGAGCAGGCTGACTGGCAGCTGATGTCAAAATACTTGGAGTCTGGTTATTTTGATACTTTGCGTACCGAGCAACAATTAGGCTATGTTGTGTACGCCGATTATTATCCAGTCTTTGAATTTGGTGGAATGATTTTTGTTGTGCAGTCACCTAATGCAGGTATTAACCAGATCCATCAGTCAACACAGGCTTACCTTAAGCAAAAATTTGATGCGTTGGATGCGTTAACAGCGGCCGAATTTGACGCCTATCGAGCAGCCTTAATCGATCAATGGCAAGATAAACCCAAAAACCTCCGTCAAGAAACCAAGCAGTATTGGAACGCCATCGTTAATGGTTTTGGCTTCGATCGTAAGCAAAAGATGGTTGATGCCCTCCAACAGGTTACTTTAGCTCAATGGAAAGTACGTGTTAAAAAGCAATTTGGCCAGTTGCCGCAGGGATCAATTTTGCTTGGCTCAGAAGACTGGGATTTACTGGAGGAAACGAAAGCGCATTTTCCTGAAAAGCCTGAGAAAAGTGTCATCATTGAGCATATTGTTGACCCATCTAAGACAATGAAGGGGCAAAAGTAAGTCGCGGAGTTTCCTTAAGCAATCTCAATGTGTCTAATTTTGCAACAATGACTGTTCGTAACCTGCACTAAAAACATTGCGTTGGTTGTTATTTGGTCATTGTATGCAAATAAATGTGAAACGCGAGAATGTAACAGGTTTAGGCTTTGGTTTGATCATTTAATGAAAATTAGTGAATTTTAGCTAATTTTGGTAAGTTTTCTGCGCTTCATCGATGTCTCTGGCGCCTTCCTACGCAATAAATTCACTTGATTGGCAGTGAGTTTGCTGTAAAATTTTCGCCCGTTGATAAATGCAATATTCTGATCTATCTGAGTGATACCCCACTCTTCCAGCATGATTACCATCCTGCGATACGTTTTAGAATATCCTCAAAGCTTAGGAGGCTTATATGCATCAAGAGGACAAAGATCCTTTGGAAACCCAAGAATGGATCGATGCACTGGATTCCGTTCTTAAATATTCTGGCCGCGGGCGCACGGCTTTTCTTTTAAAGACTTTGGCTGAACAAGCATCTAAAGCAGGGACAAGGCTCCCGCAAGCCATCACGACTCCTTACCGAAACTCTATCCCTCCAACGGCTGAAAAAAGAATGCCTGGCGACCTGTTCATCGAGCGTCGTATTCGTTCATTGGTGCGTTGGAACGCTTTAGCCATGGTTATGCGAGGTAACCAGCGTAGCGAAGGCTTAGGTGGTCATATTTCAAGCTTTTCATCCAGTGCCACCCTTTATGATGTCGGTTTTAACTATTTTTTCCGAGGCAGCGAAAACGGTCAAGTCGGCGATTTGATTTATTATCAAGGCCATATTGCACCGGGGATCTATGCCCGCTCTTACCTTGAAGGCCGTTTGGATGAGGATCAACTTGATAACTTCCGCCGTGAAGTCGACGGCAACGGCTTGTCCTCTTACCCTCATCCTTGGCTGATGCCGGATTATTGGCAGTTCCCGACCGTATCTATGGGGCTTGGGCCAATTCAGGCGATTTACCAAGCGCATGTCATGAAGTACCAGCAAAAGCGTGGTTTGCAACCAGTTTCTGATCGCAAAGTTTGGGCCTTTTTGGGCGATGGTGAATGTGATGAGCCAGAAAGCCTGGGTGCTATTTCGCTTGCTGGTCGTGAGAGCTTAGATAACTTAATTTTTGTCGTTAACTGCAATTTGCAGCGTCTCGATGGGCCTGTGCGTGGTAACGGCAAAATTATGCAAGAGTTGGAAGGTGTATTTCGCGGTGCCGGCTGGAATGTTATTAAAGTTGTCTGGGGCCGCCATTGGGATGCCTTGCTAGAAAAAGATAAAACTGGCCTGCTGCAAAAGCGTATGGACGAAGTTTGTGATGGTGAGTTACAAAACTATAAAGCGAACGGCGGAGCCTATACGCGTAAGCATTTCTTTGGTAAATACCCAGAGTTGCTTGAGTTAGTGAAAGATTTAAGTGACGAAGATATTATGTATCTTAACCGTGGTGGTCATGATCCTTATAAGGTTTATGCGGCTTATGCTGCGGCGGTCGAAACCAAAGATCAGCCAACCGTTATCCTCGCGCAAACGGTTAAAGGCTATGGCACAGGCGATGCAGGTGAAGCCAATAACGAAACCCATTCGCTTAAAAAGCTGGATGTAGATAGCTTAAAGCAATTCCGTGATCGTTTTGATATTCCATTATCTGACGAAGACTTGGTGAATGTGCCTTATTATCGCCCAGCGCCTGACAGCCCTGAAATGCAGTACATGCGTAAGCAGCGCGAAAAATTAGGCGGTAGCATTCCTAAGCGTCAAGCAGATTTTGAGGCTTTGGATGTGCCATCGCTTGAAGCGTTTAAAGCCCAGCTTAAAGATACCGGTAAGCGCGAAATTTCATCAACGATGGCCTTTGTGCGTATTCTTTCAACCCTTGCCAAAGATAAGAAAATTGGCGAGCGTATTGTGCCAATTGTACCCGATGAAGCACGAACCTTTGGTATGGAAGGCATGTTCCGCCAGTTAGGTATTTACTCATCGCAAGGCCAGAAATATACGCCACATGATTCTGATCAAATCATGTATTACAAAGAGAGTGAGCAAGGTCAGATCATGGAGGAGGGGATTACCGAAGCGGGAGCTACGGCTGCATGGATTGCGCAAGCTACCTCATACAGTACCTACAATTTGCCGATGGTACCATTTTACATTTTCTATTCGATGTTTGGTTTTCAGCGTATCATGGATTTGATTTGGGCGGCGGGTGATATGCAAGCACGCGGTTTCTTGATCGGTGGTACAGCAGGGCGAACCACCCTTAATGGAGAAGGTTTGCAGCATCAGGATGGCCACTCACATTTGATGGCTAATATGGTGCCTAATTGTGTGTCTTACGATCCAACCTATTCGTATGAAATGGCAGTCATCATTCAAGACGGTTTACGCCGTATGTATGTCGAGAAAGAAAATATTTTCTACTATATCACTGCGATGAATGAAAACTACCAACACCCAGCCATACCAGAAGGTGCTGAAGAAGGCATTATCAAGGGAATGTATGTACTTAGAGAAGGTGATGCAAAAGCCAAGAATAAAGTTCAATTGATGGGTGCGGGGACTATATTGAATGAAGTGGTGAAAGCGGCTGACATGCTTAAAGCCGACTTTGGCATTGAATCTGATATCTGGAGCTTAACCAGCATTAACGAATTGGCAAATGAAGCGCAGTCTTGTGCACGTTTCAACCAATTCCACCCTGGTGGTGAAGTTAAAGTACCTTATATTACGCAACAGCTTCAAGGCACCACAGGCCCAGCCATTATTGCGACAGATTATATTAAAAGCTATAGCAATCAATTGCGTGAATTTATCCCTAATGAGCTTGTGATTTTGGGTACTGATGGTTTTGGCCGTTCAGATACACGTGAAAAGTTACGTGAGTTCTTTGAAGTTGATGCTCGCTTTGTCGTCATGGCTACGCTGAATGCGTTGGTTACTCAGGGCGAGTTTAAGGCGGCTGATGTGGCAAAAGCAATGAAGAAATATGGTATCAGTCAAGATAAAACTGACCCACTAACCTGTTAATCTAAGTCGGAGAAATGTATGGCGATTGAAAAAATTAAAGCCCCCGATTTAGGTGGGGCAGAAAATGTCGAGATTATTGAGGTGTGTGTTTCAGCGGGTGATACGGTTGAAGCAGAAGATTCGCTCGTTGTTGTTGAGTCGGATAAGGCCTCCATGGAAATTCCTGCGCCTAAAGCAGGTAAAGTGGTTGCTGTTCTTGTAAATGAAGGCGATAGCTTAAATGAAGGCGATGTGATTCTAGAGCTTGAGGCGGAAGAAGGTGGCGCGGAGGCAGAGGCACCTGTTGAACCAGCACCTGAAGTAAAAGAAGAAGCGTCAGTGGAAGAAACACCTGCGCCAGTAGTTGACCCGCAGGTATCTTCAATCCAGAGCTATAACATCCCGGATATTGGGGGTGATTCGGCTGAAGTGATCGAAGTCTGTGTGGCGGTTGGTGATGAAGTCGAAGAAGGCGATTCACTGATCGTGCTTGAAAGTGATAAGGCGTCAATGGAAGTGCCTTCGCCTGCAACGGGTACCATTAAAGCGATCTTAATTAACGAAGGGGATACAGCATCCGCTGGGTTACCTTTAGTTGAGATGGAAATTCAAGGTTCTGGAGTACCTGCCGTTAAGCCTGAAGATATTCCGATGCCAACACCGGCAGCAGATGCAAAACAGAAAATTACCGAGCCAAAGCAGGTAACCGAAAAGCATCAGCCGGTGCATGGCATGACAGAAAGTCGCCCAACAGGTGATGTGTATGCAGGGCCTTCGGTGCGTAAGTTAGCACGCGAAATCGGTGTAGACCTCGCCATTGTTCCAGGCACTGGGCCTCGAGGGCGCATTCAAAAAGCCGACGTTAAGGCCTTTATTAAAGATGCCTTGGCTAATAAGGGTGTGGGGCAAGCAACAGTTGGTGCGGGTATTCCACAAGTACCTGAGATTGATTTTGCGCAATTTGGTGATATTCGCCTTGAGAAGATGAGTAAACTTCATAAAGTCACAGCAGCCAATATGCATCGTAGTTGGCTTAATGTGCCACATGTCACCGCTTTTGATGATGTGGATATTACGGATCTTGAAGAATTTCGTGGCAGTCTAAAAAAAGAAGCAGAAAAAGCAGGTGTTAAAATTACGCCATTACCTTTCTTGCTGAAAGCGTTAGCCAAAGCACTCATGGCGCACCCTAAAATGAACAGCTCATTGCATGCTGATGGTGAACATTTGGTTTATAAAGACTATGTGCATATTGGTATGGCCGTTGATACGCCAGCAGGCTTAATGGTTCCTGTTATTCGTGATGTCGATAAAAAGTCAATTTTTGAACTGGCGGCAGAAACAGTAGAGCTTGCTCAAAAAGCCAAAGACAGGAAGCTTAAGCCTCAAGAAATGCAAGGTGGCACTTTTACTATCTCCAGCCTTGGCGCTATGGGGGGGACTGGTTTTACTCCCATCGTTAATACGCCTGAGGTGGCTATTTTGGGAGTCTCTAAATTAAGCGTCAAACCCGTTTGGGATGGTGCGAACTTTGTGCCTAAAAAGATGCTGCCTTTATCGTTAAGCTATGATCATCGTGTGGTGAATGGAGCAGATGCTGGTCGCTTCTTTGTCTTTTTAAATAGCATTTTGCAAGATTATCGACGATTGGCGCTTTAATTTTTAAAAGTTTTCAGTTGTTTAAAGTTAAAACCCGCTTAGGCGGGTTTTTTAATGAACTCTATTTGTTAAATAGTATCAATAAGGAAGAGGTTGTTGGCTCTTGTGAATGTTGAGTGGGTAAATATGTTTACAGGTTGATCGCCATTTAGCCTTTCGGGCTGTAAATAGAGTTAGTTAGTGGCAAATGCGGGGTTTGAGTGTTCGCATTATGACCATTGTTAATCTTATCTACCCACTCATTTTTCAAAAAACCAGGTTTTTACTATTTAATTGAGGTGTATTATGCACAGAATATTCAAATTACGAACATGTATTACGATTGTTATGTTATCCGTTACATCGGTATGTTTTTCTGCAGTCAATTATGAGGATTTATCGCGTGTGGCAAACCAGGCTCTTGGTAGCGACTATTTTGATAGCGAATGCAATTTGGAAAAGGTAGCATCTATTCCTGAGTCACCAGTGAATTTAAAATCGTGCCAAGAAAGCCAAAAACACCTTTATTCAAAAGGGATTATCGATAAAGAAGTTTTAGAAAAGAACCATTCAAATATAGATGTGAACAAGGTTGAGCTTCCGGAGGGTATATATGGTACAGAAAGCAAAGAATTTTATTCTAAATTGTATAAAAGTGATGCCTTTAAAAATGATAAGGTCGCACTACAAAAAGCTAGTGCTGATAGATTCAAATCGGGTTATATAGGCGCCACAAGCATGCTGAAGACGTTTTTATCTTTAATGGATAATCGTAAAAACAGAGATGTCTTTGCCCAAGAGGTTCTTGACAATTCTTCAAAATCATTCGAAGACATTGAGCAAGTCAATGCATACATTGATAGCAATATAACCTCAAAAGACGCATTGAATAAATTGATTAAAGATTGGGGACTGCATGGTGATATGGTAGTAAATAAAAAAGCAGACGCATCTACTTATCATAGTGTCATTTTAGCTGGTATAAGCACTTCTCCTGAGTATGCTAAAATGAGAGAAATTATCACTGACCTTGAGGGCGAGGGCGGTCTGACTGAATTGAAGAAGTTAGGTGAAGTTGATAGAGTAGATCCCTTTAATATTGCATTTGACCAAAATGAAGTTCCTGGTGAGTATGAAGTGGGTACGGCATTTAACAGAGTTAGCGCAGCGTTTCTAGCTAAAAGATATGCCCATGGATATAAGGATTTTAGGTCTATTTATGACGATGCTGAGATTAAGGCTAGCATAAAGAGTAACCAATTAAAGGATGCGGATCAAGTTAACCGACTAGTAGCTTTAATGATAGCTATGCGTAATAGCTTCAGGGGAAATGAGCCTAAGGGCCAATACTTATCAGGATTTTTAAACCGTCACATTACTGTAACTGGGAACTAAAGCAATCTCTGGCAGGGTATGATTTGTGCCCTGCTTTTTTCATTTCAGCCCAATAAGTCAGGATGAAAAGAGATGGTTGATTCCTTTAATGTTAATCGCTTTGAGCGCTTTGCATTTGCTTGATGGTGCGCTCTTAGTATAAATATAAATGGGTTAGAAGGGTTTCGATCAGTGAGGTATGGTACCGGAGGCCGGACTTGAACCGGCACACCCGTTAAGGCGGCGGATTTTGACGTTGATGGACTATATCATCACCCTCAAGTGTCGTTTAAGGGGCTGGGCGCTGTTTCACTAAGATCTTTTACTATCCTAGCTACTTCCTGTGATTAAGTTAGATTGCGCTAACTCAGGTAGTCTCTGAACCTTCCGCCTCTGGCGGCTTGGCTGCTGATTGCCCGTCAAGGTTTCCAGCAATTCACCCAGTTTATCACTTGCTGTTACCAGCAAGGCGGACTCGTTGTTTTTCTCTGTCAAATAGAGCATTTGCTTCAGACGCATTTATCCGCTGCGTCTACCAATTCCGCCACTCCGGCATGGAATGACACCTAAGTTATTCATACAATGAGTCGCTAACTTAAGCGCCGGCGATTATAGCAATAGGTTTATGGTAATCGCAAGGTTTTTGATTATGGGATTTTTCACGTATAATTCGCGCTGTTTTTAAGTCGAATATTTTTTATGCAGCTTGACGATTTTGATTATGAGTTACCTGAGCGTTTAATCGCCTATTACCCCCCTGAAAAACGTTCGGATAGCCGGTTGCTGGTTGTCAATGAAGATGCTTGTCAGCATAGCCAGTTTATTGATTTCCCAGATCTTTTAAATCCCAATGATCTTTTAGTCATTAATAATACACAAGTATTGGCAGCAAGGCTTTATGGGCAAAAATCGTCAGGTGGTAAAGTCGAAATACTGATTGAGCGATTAGAATCTGATTGTGTCGCGCTTGCTCACGTGAAAGCTAGTCGAGCGCCAAAAGAAGGCGCAGCGATTTCGCTTGTTGAAAATGAAGGAGCAAAAACATCTTATCGTGCACAGGTGACTGTGATAGGGCGAGAAGCCAATTTATTTCGTTTAGCGTTTTCCGAGCCCATTTTGCCTGTGCTTGATGATATTGGTCATATGCCACTTCCCCCTTATATTGATCGTGATGATGAGTCTCAAGATCGCTTACGCTATCAAACCGTTTTTGCTAAGGAGGCTGGTGCCGTTGCTGCTCCAACCGCAGGCTTGCATTTTGATGATGCCTTGATGGCGCAAATTAAAGCGAAAGGGGTGAATATCGCTCAAGTCACTTTGCATGTCGGGGCAGGGACGTTTCAGCCAATTAAGGCGGATAATATCGAAAAGCATGTGATGCACAGTGAGTGGATTAAGGTTGATGAGAGCGTTTGTGAGGCAATAAAAGCCTGTAAAGATCGCGGTGGGCGTGTTATTGCTGTAGGGACTACGGTCGTTCGTACGTTAGAATCAGCAAGCCAAAAGGGGGAAATCTCAGCCTTTGAAGGGGATACTGCTATTTTTATTTATCCGGGATATCAATTCAAAACCGTTGATGCCATGGTCACGAATTTCCATTTGCCTAAATCCACCTTGTTAATGTTGGTTTCAGCCTTTGCAGGAACAAAGCGTATTCAATCAGCCTATCAAACCGCCATTGATAATGACTACCGATTTTTTAGTTACGGCGATGCTATGTTTTTGTCTTATAAAGAGGGCGCAAAATGACAAATACCGAATGTTTTATGGAATTTGATATTGATGCAACCTCGGGTGAATCCCGCACAGGTAAGCTCAAATTTTCCCGAGGTGAGGTACGAACTCCAGCTTTTATGCCTGTAGGGACATACGGAACCGTAAAAGGCATGTTGCCCCGCGATATCGAAGCAATTGGCGCAGATATTATTTTGGGTAATACCTTTCATTTGATGCTTAGACCTGGCACAGAGATTATTAAAGGCTTGGGTGATCTGCATGATTTTGCTCAGTGGCAAAAACCTATTCTTACTGACTCTGGAGGGTTTCAGGTATTTAGCCTGGGTAAACTCCGTAAAATTAAAGAAGAAGGTGTGACTTTTCAATCGCCGGTGAATGGCTCCAAAGTATTTTTAAGTCCTGAATCATCCATGCAGGTGCAAAAGGACTTGGGCTCAGATATCGTGATGATTTTTGATGAATGCACACCTTACCCTGCAACCGAGAAAGAAGCAAAAGACTCCATGGAATTATCGCTTCGGTGGGCGGAACGTTCGAAAAGGGCTCACCAGGGTAACCCTTCTGCCTTGTTTGGTATCGTCCAAGGGGGCATGTATGAGCATTTGCGTGATCAATCATTGGAGGGGTTAGTCAATATAGGCTTTGATGGCTATGCCATTGGCGGGCTTTCGGTGGGTGAGCCCAAAGAGGAAATGCTTAAAGTGCTTAGGCATCTAACCACACAAATGCCAGCGGATAAGCCACGTTATTTGATGGGTGTCGGTACCCCTTTAGATATTCTTGATGCCGTTATCGAAGGTGTAGACATGTTTGATTGTGTTATGCCAACTCGTAATGCAAGAAATGGGCATTTATTTACATCAACAGGCGTGATTAAGATCCGAAATAGTCAGCATAAGTCTTCCGATATGCCGTTAGATGAAAATTGTGATTGCTATACTTGTCAACATTTCTCAAGGGCTTATTTACATCACCTGGATAAATGCAAAGAGATGCTGGGTGGAACCTTAAATACCATCCATAACTTGCGTTTTTATCAAAAATTGATGGCAGATATTCGTCAAGCGATTAAAGAAGATCGATTAATGCAGTTTGCAGTGGCCTTCAGAGAAAGCCAGCAAAAATCAACGATAAAAAAGATTAACTCCTGATGCTTGTGGCGTTTACTGATTTAGGGCTTGCTAAATCGATTACTGATAATTTATCTGATTTAGGCTATGACAAGATGACTCCGATTCAGGCTGAAAGTCTGCCGGTGATTCTAAATAAACAGGATGTGATTGGCCAAGCAAAAACTGGATCAGGAAAAACGGTCGCCTTTGCATTAGGTGTGCTTGATGCGCTGGATGTAAAAACCTATCGCGTGCAATCATTAATACTTTGTCCAACACGGGAATTGGCTGATCAAGTTGCCGGGTCAATGAGAACTCTTGCTAGAGCGATACACAACATCAAAGTGCTAACGCTTTGTGGAGGATTGCCTTTTGGGCCGCAAGTCGGTTCGCTTGAGCACGGTGCGCACATTGTCGTGGGAACGCCGGGGCGCGTTGAGGAGCACCTAAGAAAAGGCCATCTAAACTTATCTTCGCTTAAGACCTTGGTGCTGGATGAAGCGGATCGCATGCTGGATATGGGATTTCGAGAAAGCCTGGATGCGATTGTTGATCGCACGCCATCGTCAAGGCAAACGTTACTGTTCAGCGCGACGTTTCCGTCAGATATAAAAACGCTAACAGAGCGCATTACGGTAAATGCAGTGTCTGTACGTATTGAATCGGCGGACGCAGAAAATCAAATAGATGAGCAATGGTATGAAGTCGAAGATAATACCCGTTTTGATGCGTTACGTAGTTTGTTGTTAACCTACCAGCCTGAGCAGACTGTAATATTTTGTAATACGAAAGCGGAAACATTGAGCCTGGCGAGCGATTTAGTTCAAGTAGGGTTTAGTGCACGGGCATTGAATGGAGATCTAGAACAAAAGAAGCGGTCACAGGTACTTGCGACTTTCGCCAATAATAGCTTATCGATTTTGGTGGCGACGGATGTGGCGGCCAGAGGGATAGATATAGCAGCATTGCCCATGGTGATTAATTATCATATCGCAAGAGATCTTGAGGTGCATGTGCATCGTATAGGTCGAACAGGCAGGGCAGAACAGATTGGCATGGCTTTTACATTCTTTAGTGAAAAAGAGCGGTTTAAAAAAGAAAAGCTTGAGGCGTTTTTAGGCGTTGAGTTTGCTGAAGTGTCGTTGCCCAATCCTCAAATTTTATCAATGAAACCTTATTATCCGGTAATGCGAACGATTGAAATTGCCGGAGGTAAAAAGCAAAAA
>JAPOUS010000097.1:1297-2404 GCA_026708525.1 Cellvibrionales bacterium | reverse complement strand
CCTGACGATGCCCAGGCGATGCACAGATAAAGCCTAGCATTTTTTGAGGAGGCTATAGATAAATCACACGCAAATAAAACAGTAGTCGTCACTCATCATGCACCAAGTAGATTTTCTATCGCGAACATTTGCAAAGGCGACAATTTAAATGCCGCCTTTTCCAGTTATCTTGCTAAGTGGATAGAAAAGTACCAACCCACAGCTAGGATACATGGACATATGCATAACTCATTTGATTACCAGATTGGTAATACTCAAGTAGTTTGTAACCCACGAGTTTATGTACCTTTTGAATTGAATAAATCCTTTAATGACAATGCAATGATTGCGATTTAAAAAACTTGTTAATTCCAATGCCCAGCTAAATACCCAAAAGATAGTTTAATTATATTTAATATAGCTATTTACAATAACGCTCAAATATTGCACAATCTCGCCGATTAAAAAATAACCACAAATACAGCCGCATAACCTCCACGTTTATCGAGCTATAAAATAAGAATCCCATTGAAGTGGCCTAGCCATAACAATAATAAAAGGTTTTAACAATATCATGCATCGCTTTTTCTTATCAGGAAAAACGTCTAACGTTTTTGCTATATCTATAAGTGTTTTGGCAGTTTTCACTTTGTCAGCCTTTACATCAGCGAGTTCATTAGTCATTAATGATTCGGTTGAACAAACTCTTCAGCCTAAAGAGTTAACCTTTATTGATGGGACGGATGATCCAGGTTGGAAGTTATCTCCCAGCACTCCAAATAGTTCAGGTATTTCAGTGAATCGTTTTGATCGATTTGATTTAGATCAAGATTTGAATATTTTTAATTTACCTTCACAAAACCCAGCAAAGACCATCATTATTAAATCAGATCAGATTAAAATTAATGGCACGGTAGAAGTTATTGGCGTACCTGCAAATATTGTATTTTTGACAACCGAATACATAGGAGGAATTTCCTGTGATTCATGTAGCTTTAACAATATAAGTCGACTTTCATTTCTTTTAGCAAGCGGTGAAGAAATTAAAGAAATCGACACTAAAGATATATCCAAGCTAGGAATTTTAAACTCAAAAGCTAGTGGTCTACTGCGCTTAGGAAGTTTAAC
>JAPOUS010000097.1:0-1287 GCA_026708525.1 Cellvibrionales bacterium | reverse complement strand
CAAATTGATGGCAAAATTGATACCACCATAAAAATAAAAAAAGAAAAAGGTGTATATGTTCCTACTCCAGAAGGAGATAAACGAGTTACCGCAGGCTCAGTTGATATTAAATATGGCAATATCACTTGGGATTATGATCAAAATAAAGTTTTGGATGTTAATTTAGGAACTACTGGAAATGGTTTTACAGATTCGAGCTTTCACACTGCATCATTTAGGTTAACCGCAAGTAATTTAGGCTCTACTCCTGTGAATATTGATACTACAGGCGATTTGGTAAGCACACAAAGTTATGATGGTAATGTATTCCTGCCCAAAGAAGGAGTTTACATTTTTGGTAAAGGTCAAAAAGAGGCTTACTTATACGGTAATTTAAAAACTAATGGGAGTGTTCATGTTATTGCTCAAAGTCCTATTAGTCTTAGCTGGGATCTAAAAGTTGATGCAAATGAAGTTAAATTGATAACTACTGAAGATGTCTACAATAAAGGCGATCTATCTTCTTTGAATATGATGATTTCGGCTAAAGATTTCGTTAATTCTGGGAAGATTACTATAAAATCTGATGGTGAATTCAATGCCAATGTAGAAAGGAATATTGTCAATCGTACGGGAGAAATAAATGCATTAAATGGAAAAATATTTCTTACTGCTAAAAACGGTTTTATAAGAAATGGCTTGGCTCACTATGCAGATTCATCAGATATAAAAACTAATCGTCCCGTTGCTATATCAACATGTACTAATGATTGTGAAACGAAAATAAATCCTTTACATAGTATTCAAAATGTCATGAATGTTGGGGCTTACTATCGTTACGATAATAACTCTGGTACGAGCTATATTAATTACTTAATTATTCCTTCTTCAATCAGGGGTAGCTCCATACAAATGGATGCAAAGGTTGTCGAAAATATTAACCCGTACTTTGAAATAAGCGCAATAATTGATGGGAGCTGTAATAAAATTGAACCTCAAAGACTTGGAACATCCGAAGAGTGTTTTAGGTTGAATGAAACTAAATCCCAGCAAATAGCTATAGAGGCATCAGAAAAATTATTAATAAATGCCGAGGAGGCAATAATAAACGCTTCAGCAAAGATAGCTACTACCAATGCTCACAATAGTATTATGCAACTTTCAGCCCCATATGTGATTAATGAAAGGTATAGACTATTAAGCATGCTCACACGAGGGGAAGATGATACACAAATTGGAGCGGCCTTTTATAGCAGCTCTGAATATTTATCATTAGATGCGTATATTTTAAGCCCTGTTGGCAAAATT
>JAPOUS010000282.1 GCA_026708525.1 Cellvibrionales bacterium | reverse complement strand
ACTGAAAACCTTGAAATTTAGCGCAGAACCTCAAAATCAATTATTAGAGATGCCCTAAAATGCGTCCCTTTATGACTTTGGGTGGCATCCTAAACAAATGGCAAACTTAAAGAAGCGTCATTCCAGTACGAATAGCTTTTCTATCAAAAGTCACTGTTTTATTGCATCCATACTGCTTCGCTAGCAAGGCGATCACGGCATCACTAAAGTCACCAGAGTGCTTTTCAAGCGTTTTAATGGCAAGGTGAGCAATATCCGCATGCTGAATGACAAATTGTTTAGTGGTAAGGAGTTGTTTGATGACATTAATGATAGATTGTTGGTCTTGGTCGTAGCAAGATTCTAGTACCCAGCTTATTTCAATCAACACAATCAGTGAAATAAAACCAAGATGTTTTTCGGATAATGTAGACTCAATCAGTGTGTTGGCTTTTGCTGATTGCTTTGGCTCATCTTGCGTTAAGTAGCGAATGAGCACATTGGTATCAAGGCCTATCATGGTTTTTGTTTTTTCTTTATCGCTTGATTCATTTGTTCAATACTGATTTTTTTGTTGGTGGATATCATGCCTTTGAGTTGTTTGGCGTCTTTGCTGGCGGCAAGTATTTCAAATTTTCCTTCAGCGACTTCAACAAATTCAATGCGATCACCCGCTTCTATATGTAGGGCTTTACGGACGGCGGCAGGCACGGTTATTTGGCCTTTGGCTGTAACTGTAGCAGATGTCATTGCATTACCTTCACTATAATTCCTTACTTTAAGTAAGGATAGATAAGTTGTGAAAAAAGGAAAGTGAATTATTGCTCATTATCCTCATCTTGAGGAGAGTAATCGATAGTTATATTTTGCCTATTCCTTGGTGTACCTGTTGAACCTATTATTTACCTTGCTCAATCTCATGGTGTCGAAGGGAGCCATTACCCTTAGGTTTTTTTACAAACCCTTCTACTTTTTCAAATTGCGATTCCCAAAACGCCTCAGAGGTTAAGTAAGGGATATCTTTTTGATATTGCTGTAAAAGCCTATGTAATGAAAAACTCGTTTTTAACAGTAACCAGCAAGCAGAACCTAAAATCGTAAAGCACTGTTTTTTACTGTGATTAAGCATCATGACTTTTTCATTGTTTGGCGACTGATAAAGGATGCGTTTTCGAAGAAAGACCATGCGGGTTGGGTATTTGTGTCGCCCGGTGGTTTTAATCAATGCATTACTCAATAAAAAGCGAGGCAAAAGATGGCCATTGAATGTCAATGCTCTAACGATCTTCATTGGCCAGGAATCAGCTTTATGATGAAGTTCTTCTATTGGTTGGGTAGATAAATTATCGAAATCCATGTCATATCTCTCATGCCGAGTTAATTGATCAATGCGCGCTTTGGGTTCAATACATTCAATATTATCGACCCAAAATTGTGTCCCTTTAAGGCCATCTTTAAATCCTTCAATGACGGCCTGCGCACTTTCGTAGCGATAACAAAAGGTAAAATAAATGACCTGGTGAAGAAAGAATAACCGTAAAAAAATACTGGCTCGGATGGGAGCTAAGTAGCTTGCAACAATAAATTTATTTCGAGTCAGAAGATAATGTAAGAAAGGGCAGAATTTTGTATTAAAGGCGGGTTGTGTACAAGAAATATTTTTGAACGTTTGTTTGTGGTGATATTTGTTCATTAATCCGAAGAGGATGTCATCATAGCGGATAAAAAAGGGAAATGGGTAATGGAAAGTATAGGAAAGAGGAAATGCATAGAACCACCAGCCGCCATAGTCTATGTTTTGAGGGTGAAGATTTTGTTTGATTGGGCAGCTTTTTAAACCGAAAAATTTAATTTTAGCCCCGGCTTCGTAAACTGCTAATGGTTCGCATTTGTTGATCATATTTCCAACAATGGATAAGCAATCATTTGATGTATGTTTAATTGTGTCGATGGTGTTTATTAGTGTATTTATATTTGTATTAGCGTCATCGTCCATGAACAAGCAGTGGGTAATTGTTGAATCTTTTGATGCTTCATACATGCCTCTGGCGAAGCCACCTGATCCACCTAAATTCCTGTTGGGGATGATACTTACGATATCTGTATCTTTCAGAGGGAGTGGTTTGCCATTATTTATAATGAAAACATGTATTTGATGGGTTTCTATCGCTTTGCTTTGACTAAGAATTGTTATTCTTTCGATGAAGTTAGTGATAGATTTGTGCCGATTGTAAGATGTGATGATAATAGCAAGTCGCATTTTTTTAGTCTGATTTGGTCGCTGATAGACTATAGGGCACCTCCTAAAATTGCTTTTGGCTTTTGTAAAAAAAGCGATTGACCTTGCTTTTTCAAATAAACGTGTCAATTAAAAGGGATGGCGGATTTCCATAACTGTCCCTTTGGGCGATGAATGTCAAAATCAATTTTAGAGATGCTCTAT
>JAPOUS010000087.1 GCA_026708525.1 Cellvibrionales bacterium | reverse complement strand
TAATTTCGTTACAGAGCCCGAAAGCAATTTTTAGAGGTGCCCTATAGTTATTTCTTAGTAATGGATAAGTTCTATAGGTTCAATATTATCTAGTTACCGGCTGATATCATTTGGACTTAATCAGAGGTTCCCTAGGTCGCAACTGGTAGATTTCAATCAATATGGGATTAATCGATTGTCATTATCGCCCTTGAATCTTTTTAATATCTTTTATAATCTCTGCCCACAAACGTTGTTCTGCAAAATAAGGGGCATAGATACTTAACCTTGAAAGATTTGTTAGATGGCCAAATTTATCCATGAGTTTTTGCGCGATCTCTTCTGGTTTACCTATTACCGCAAATTGGCGAATAAATTCATCTGGGATTAAGGCTTCCATCTCCGCCATTTTGTTTTCTTTCGATAAGCGATTAAGCTTGGGTTGTAAATCTGCAAATCCAATGGCTTCCATAGCAGGTAAATACGCAGGCGTTGAACCATAAAATGCCAACAAGCTTCTCACTCCTTTGTACGCATTTTCATAGAACTCTTGATTACTGCCGGTAATCACAATAGCCGATAATGACAGCATAAAATCTTTGGCTGAACGATTCGCTTTCTCTAAGCCTAAATGAATATTTTTTAGCGCGTGATCTTCTATGTAGGGGAGATTATTAAAGGGATGAATAATCAACCCATCGGCTGCTTCACCTGCCATTTGGCACATTTTAGGGCCAAAGCCACCGGTTAAAATCGGTGGCAAGCCATATTCGCAAGGGCCAGGGTTAAACATGGGTGCCATCAAGGTATGACGATAATATTCGCCTTCGAAATCTAATCGTTCACCGTGTTGAAAACAATTAAAAATCGCTTTAATGGCTAAGATTTGCTCGCGCATTCTTGCCGCCACAGGTGAAAAATCGACACCAAAGCGCTTTTCAATATGAGGCTTTATTTGCGAGCCTAAGCCTAGAATAAATTTACCTTTTGAGAAGGTTTGCAAATCTAGCGCCTGATAAGCTAGATGCAGCGGGTTTCTCGGAAAAGACACAGCTATTGACGTTGATAATTCCAGATCCTTAGCATGCTCTGCCGCTAAGACTAGAGGATAGAAAGGATCATGTGCCCCCTCCAACGTATAAAGGCCATCATAACCTGTCTGGGCTAAAGCTGTAGCTTCTTCTTTCACTCCATCGAGTGTGGCATAAAGTGGCCCGTCGATTTTAAACATGGCTATCTCTAATTTATTCTTTCTAATGTCAGTGGCAAATTATCCACAGGTTTTGGAATCGGGACAACTTGTACAAGTGGCGCATAGCCTTCAGGGGTTGAAAAGCGATACTGTTTTAAAAACTGATTTAAAAAGATTTTCGCCTGCATAAAAGCAAAGTGCATTCCAATGCATTTATGCGCTCCCCCACCAAAACCAATAAAGGCGAAGGCGTGTTTCTTTTGCTCTGCTCGCTCATCATTCCAACGCTCAGGATCGAATCGTTCTGGATCTGTCCAAATCTCAGGCGATCGACCAGCAAATGCCGCTGTATTAAATAACACAGTATTCGCAGGAACCTCGTAGCCACCTAATGTTGTAGGTTCTGTGTTACGGCGCATATTAAATGGCACAGGTGGATGCAGACGCAAGGTTTCCATCAGGCAGTTTTCGATATAAGTCAGCCCTGCTAAATCTTCATATTCTAGGGCGTCTTTATCTAACCTGATAAATACTTCTCTGCATTTCTCTTGAATATGATGATTCTCAGGCCGTGCCAGATACATAGATAAATTTGTCAATGTGGAAGTCGTTGTATCATGTGCTCCAAACAGCAAAAAAGCCAAGTGTGGCAGTAACACCTCATCCGGCCAGTAATTGCCTTCTTCATCCGTTTCTTTTACCAAAATACTCATCAAATCTTTGCCATCACTTACCCGTTTTTCAGCAAAAAGTGATTGCAAATAGTCATATAAAAAACGTTTGCCATTCATACCTTTTGAGTAAGCCAGGCCAGGCACTTCTTTACGAATAATGGCCATTAGCCCTTTCTCGTTAATATTCAAAAATGCCTTTACCAATTTTTTAGCCGCGACTTCATCTTGTAATCCTAAGAAAATATCGCAGGCTTGATTCAGCAATAATGACCCCATCTCATGACCAAAAGTAAAATTATTGATCTCTCCCCAGTTGGCAATACCCGCTTTAAGGGTAGGGTTCATGATGTCGATATAACCCCGCATCGCCTGCGTTTTAAACGCATTTTGAAAAATACGGCGATGGGCTTTGTGCAAATCAAAATCAATCAGTGCCAAACCGCCGCCATAAAATCGCCCAAGGGTTTCTTTGTACCCCATCTCCGATGACATGATTTGTTCTTTATCCAGATAGATCTTTTGTAAATCATCAGGATGCGTGACTAACAGACCCAACTGATTCCCTAATTTAAATCGAGAGATATGGCCGTATTTTTCAATATGCGAAAATACC
>JAPOUS010000289.1:22560-22795 GCA_026708525.1 Cellvibrionales bacterium | reverse complement strand
GGTTTACCATTAACTCAAAAAGACCATTCTCTGATCTATCGATGAAGGTATCACATTCCACGATAGCTTCTTCAAGGCCGTAGCCCAAGCTGTCAATCAACGTACTCTTTTCAATTGTATCCCCTTCGTTGAAAATGAATTCAGATAATAAATCACGGTATTGGCCTAAAAGCCTATCAATATCCGCTTGGCTAGACCGCCTAAGCTTATCAAGTATCATTCCAGCAGTACGTTC
>JAPOUS010000289.1:917-22550 GCA_026708525.1 Cellvibrionales bacterium | reverse complement strand
TACAATATCTTTGGGTAATGAAAATAACCATTAATGCATAACGCTTGCTTGCCTTCATCCGCTTGAGGTCAGACACACTATAAGAGTAGGCTTCAGCATAAAAGTGCTCAATTTTTGATGCTGGTATGGATTCAATACTAGGGAAATGCGCTAACCATGCTCGAAGCCATTTAACGTTTTCTATGTGCAGTCCCATATTTTTTTTATTTATCTTTTTAGGTTCACTTCTAATCGCATTCCACCCCGTTTTTTCTTTACCTCCTTCAGGGAGTAGAAGGATTTCGTCTAACTCCTTCTTTGAGTCAGGGGATAATTGTTCCGAAACCTGCGAGAAGTATACTTCATGGCTCGATTTTAATGCAGCATTCGCTTTTTTTAACAAAGTATCGAAGGACGGCAGCATAAAATAGTGTCTAACGAGTTCCTCAATACCTGCATTGATTATGTCTATGACATTTTCTTTTGTTTTGGCTGCAGTTGAAAAAGCTTCAGATAATACACTATCAAACCTTTCCCCCTGTGCGAGCTGAATACCTAAATATTCTCTAATTATTGCCTGAATCCTCTCATGGGATCGACTTTTTTCTAGAGTTACTAGCTCTTTTACTTTATAGGTTCGAGATTGGATAGTATTCGCAAGAAATTTTCGTACTTCGGTAGGCACATGTTTTAATGAAGTAAACCGGCCAAGCTTTTGAATGGTTTTTAGTAACAAAAGTGCTGAGTAACGTAAAGAGGCTTTTTTCCAAGTTGATTTAATGAAATTTAGCTCTTCTATGGTTGGCTGAAATACTCTTTCAAGCTCTAAGTCGGTATAGCTGGTTTCGAATCGAGGATAAGCGGTTTTGGTAATATCTATCATTTATCTGCCAATTGAAAAAAGTGCACTATTAGACAGATATTTTTGAAAGTTTTCAGGCTTATTTAACCGTCAGCCTAAAAATTTTTTAGGCTTTCAAATAGTGCATGAGCTGGATTTTCCTCTAATAATCGACCTTCCTCAATATACCCACGTACCATGTCATCGTTCTTCCACCCGCCTTGTTGCTTAATGAGTCCGAAATCGACATTCTCTCGTGAGGCAGATGTCGAAAGACCCCGCCTAAAACTGTGAGCACTTAATTCTGGCGCGAAGTCTAAACCTGCTTGAGCGGCAAGTGATTTTAAAATATCACTAATAGATCCTGCATATAGAGGTTTATCCATAATTTTTCCCCACCTGCTAATGCCACGAAAAACCGCCCCTTGAGAGATCTCTGCCATCTCAAGCCACTGGTGCAATGCTTTCACTGGGCAGCAATCAGGAAATTCCTCATTCATTGGTATGGCCCGCTGAATACCCTCGCTTAATTGATCCGTTTTGGATTTTTCGATGGATATAATTAAGCCTTCAGGCTCAAAAATGAGATGACCGAACTCAATGGCAACTAATTCAGATCGCCTAAATGCGCCGAAGAAACCTATCAGTAACAATGCTTTATCTCTTCGAATTTTGGCTGAATCAGGCTGGGTATCTAGATGTTTGAGCATGGTGGCAAGATGCTCCAAGCGCAAAGCCTTAGCTTTTTGCTTGGGCTTACCATGTGTTTTATGAATGCCTTTGAGCGTTTTTCTTACATCAGGATGGCTTGTTGGGTCATCAATTTGCTGTGTTTGATGCCATTGACTAATGGCTGTCATGTGGATAGACAAGGTTCTTGGGTTAAGCTCTGCCGCATGCGCAGTAAGATAATTAACTAAACTGCTCTTATTCGCAGGAAGCAAACCACCCCACTTAATGAATCGTTTGATAGCGCCTTGGTAAGTGCGTCGTGTGTTGTCAGATGTTGCTGCGTGGATATAGTGATTTTCAGCTTCTGTAGGATATTTGTTTCTTTGCTCTACAGGAGACTTATAGGGGCTAATATTCAGGTCGTCGTCTTTCACGGGCGGCATATATTTTTAAGCGTTAAGATATATTTTAGCCATGCACTAAGTTATCGTCATCAAATAATCCAATGAGACGTTCAATAAAATGGGCTTCATTGAGTTCAAAATCAAATGCTTTTAGCTCTTGTTCTGGCATTGAGCCTATAAATTCCTCTGGATCAAAGTTTTTTGATTGATCCGTTGTGTCACCAAAACTAAATTCGAGGTTTCTATCTGCACTGGGATGAGTACCATTTGGTATAGTCGTTTCTGTCATTGGCGTTTCACTTTCTGGCGTTGAGGCTGTCGGCATATTTTCAAAATTTATTTCCATTTCGGGTACATCAATTTGCAACCCCTTGGAATAATCAACAAGGCTCGGCTCAGAGAAGGTATACAACCATGCCTCTTGGTTTTCAGCATCGTTGATGCGGAGAATGCGTCCAAGTATTTGTCTAAAGTGCATTTCTGTTCGGATATTACTCAAATGACAAAGCACCTGACAACGAGGGATGTCTGTACCCTCACTAATCATACCGACACTGACAATCCACTTAACATCACCTTCTCTAAATGCTTGAATGGTATCCGTTGCATTAGGGTGAAGGTAACTCACTACAACGACAGATTGATGAAATTCATCCATGAGTAGCTTCGCTAACTTTTCCGCATGATCAACAGAGCTGGCCACTACAATACCACCCGCTGTGGGATTGATTTGTCGAATGGCGTTTAGCTTTAAAACTGACTGCTTTAATATAAAACGCTGTGCAAGCAGGTGCTCTAATATTTGGCTATAGACTAAAGGCGACTCGCGCAGTGCTTGCGATATTGAGGTGAATGTTTTTTCGTTGTTATCATTCAACTGTACGCGAACGTTTTTGTTATCAATCAAAACGATCGTTGGCTTGCGGCAAATGCCGTCATTAATCGCTTCAGATAAGCCATAACTGTAATCGCAAGTTAGCTCATTATTGGCATCATACAATGCTGTGGTAATCGGGAGCTTATCGGATCGCCAAGGTGTACCAGATAAGCAAAGTGTAAAGCGCGATTTTTGAGCAATCATTTTAAGGATGTACGATCCCCAGCTATTGTGCTTTGAGAAATTTGTTCCAGCACAGTGATGAATTTCATCAAAAATAACCAATACCTTTTGGTTATCCATTAGAGACCAAAAATCATCTGCAATCGTTAACATGCCCTGATAGGTATGCACATCACCCACGGCATCTAATGAACCATCCATTGAGCGACCTAAATAGTTTTCAAAGGAGCGTTTTATCCCTGCTTTAATCTCATTTGAGGGACAAAAACACAGCACCTTATCAATCATGCCGCTATTCAGTAATTGTTTAGCCGCCTCAGCAGACATAATGGTTTTTCCTGTCGCCGTGGCAGCCAAACAGAAAAAATGCCTTTTATCATGCATAAAATCGGTGATGATGGCATCTACGGCATAAATCTGCCAAGGTCTCAATGATTTGATCATAACTTACGCTTGATACCGTTTGATAATTTTTTTGAGCGCGTTAATCTTGCCCAGATATTTACCCGACAACTCACGGGTGTCGTAATAGCTTTTTCTGATTTGATCATCAATGTCTGGGAATTCTTTAATGATGCGTTGATACTCTTCAGATTCGCCTAAACTTGTCACTAATTTTATTTGATATTGATTGAGCGTTGACTTTAACTCATCAATCTTAGGCATTGATTTACCTTGCCTAATAACTGAAATATCAGGGCAATCGATAGTCTTTGGGATGATATCAGTATCAAAAAACAGCTTGGTTTTACTGTATCGAATGGCTCTTGAGTTATTTATACCTTCTTTTTTGAGCAAACCTTTCGACTCCAGTGTAAATAACTGGCGATAGAGAAATTGACGATCTTTCTTTTGATTCGCCGATGACAGGCCATATTGATGGAATTTTTCTCGCAGTTCCATCACTGTAAATTCATCAAGATTCTTTTTAACCAACAAAAAATACATTTTGTCATTCAGCTTAACGACTTGCTTCACATCAAACCTCTGAAAAACCTTGTTTGCTTGCGCCAAACAACAGCATGAGACGCACAGAAATTGATCAACTTCCGCTGGAAAGCAGTATTCATCCAAAAATGAGAGTTATAGGCCGTGGAATTATACGACTCTAGTGATGATAGTTCTACTCTTTTAGTAGGATTATTTTGTGGACTCCGATCAACGGCTAAAAGCCTTTGGCAAAAGAATAAAAACATTGCGTAAAGAAAAAGGCTTATCCCAAGAGGCCTTTGCAGCCTTGGCGAATATCGATCGAAGTTATATGGGGCATATCGAGCGAGGCACTAAAAATGTCACGCTCACCAAGATTTACCAAATCGCTGAAGCATTAGAGATTGATCTGGCAACATTGTTTTCATCATGATGTGGCTATAATACTACTTTTTTGCTCTATCTAGTTGCGCCTGAATCTTTTGGAGCCACACTAAGTTTGTCCGACCATTTTTAAAAAGCTGCATGCTTTTTTTTATGTGATTTTCGAAATCGAAGTTTGTATTATTGGTTTTAGCCCCTTTATCCAATAGTAGATGAACTAAATCATACCTATGTTGCCTTGCGGCAATTGCAACAGGTGTTAATTCGAGTGATTTAGCATTTATATCGGCGCCATAATCAATTAATAATTGAAGCGCTTCAATATCATTTTTCTTCTTAAAAGCACCAATCACTTTAAAGATAGGTGTTTGATTCAAGTATTCTGAATGGATGTTTGGGTCGCCTCCATATTTTAATGCTTTTTTAAGATAAAAATTATCTTCTAATGATGCAGATAAATGCACTATAGTTCCCATATTACCTATATTTATATTGGGGTCAGCGCCTAATTTAAGCATCATCAAAAAGCCTTTTCGATTTTTTTCTCTCATAGCCCAATATAGTAGGGTTGCACCTGAAGTACCTTGATAATTTAAATTACCACCAGACTGAACAAACTTTTTAACCTCATTTGTTTTGTTAGATTTGACGTATTTTGCAATGCTTTGAATTTTTTTATCCGGGAACATCACCGATAAATCCATATATTTAAGTGAAGTTTTTCTTGATTTTTCAGCCCATTTTTTTTCTGATTTTTCCATGTTGTTGATTAAATCATTGGAAAATACAAAAGGTACCGCTAAAAGAAAGGCGATATACCTGAAAAAAAGCTTAATATTCATTGGTTATTTTTTTATTGCGGCTATATAAAACTGGTTTCAATAGGCCATAATAACAACCCATTAAAGATGCGACCAAAATCGATAAGAGACTGAGGTTATTATTTCTTTCTAGTTGAAGTAGCCAGAAAATAGGCACTGCCAAGCCAAAAAACTCCCATGTATTGAATAATAATGATTTTAATCTTTTCTTATTTTTGTTTAAAAAATAAGAAAATAAAAATTCTAAAAGCAACAAAGAAAAAAAATATAAGCTCATTGTAAAAGGAGTTATTGAGCTTATGAATTTTGTAAACTCACCCATAAAAATAGCGCCTTATTTACTTTCAAATCCATTAACTGTGGTATTCACCGTTGATGTTGCATTAAGTATCAGACCAGCTTTGCTAGACTGATATTTTATAGTTGATGAAAAGTCAGTTGGGACATTATTGAACAATTTCCATCCACTTTTAGCAACAGCAGGGGCATTAAGACCTGCGAGGTCAGCAGTTAAATTTAACAGTGCATTTTGTGCCGGAGATAAACCTAAAGCTGATTGAACTAAATTAAATCCTTTACTATCTGAGGCCATCATACTTGTAGCCGATTCACCGACGTTTGAAATTCCTAAAACTATAAGCGGAATCCCAGCTACGCATCCAAGCCCTGTAGAACACGCAAGAACTCCAGTGCCAATTTGACCCAATCCTCCTAGTCCATTAATTGTATTGCCAACACCTATATCAGCTATGACTTCTTGCCCAGTAGTCCGATATACAAAATCTGAATAATTCTCATCCTGATAAGGTTTATCGGAGTATTCACTTTCCTTTACTTTTTGCGCAGCTCTGCCAGCCCCATATGCAGCCGCATAAGAATAAGCCCCCATCCTTGCACCATTTGCAAAATCCAATTTACAAGCATCAAAGCAGCGAAGGACGAGGCTAATAAAACCATCAATCCGATCAAAGGTGGTATGTGCATATTCAGTCTTTACTAGAATTAATTCCTTTACCCGTGAAAGCGTATCTGAAAACAAAAAACGCGAAAATGAATGAAGTAACCCCATTGATTTTATTTAGCCAGCCGTCAAAAATAGGAGAGATTAGAAGCAATCCCGATATCAAAATGAAAATACCTATGCAAAAAGCTACTGCTCGAAAAATTTTCTTATTCATTTAAGCATCCCGCCGTACAGTATAAATTTGCACCTGTTTGAAACCCTAAAGCTCCTGCACCCAGTATTGCATTTATTGCATTGAAGCCTTTAAACTGGTTTAAAGTCCGAATCTGCCTCATATATGTTTTATGATTGCCTGACCACCCATTTCTGTTAGCGTTTGTTTCAAGCTTTGTTTCTAGCTCAGAAGTTGCAACTGTTGAGCCTATTCCAATTGCACTCAATGGGCTTAAAGCTTTTGAAATTTCATATGTTTGACCGTATGTATTTTTCAAACACGTGTCAACACAAGAGTTGATTTTCTCTAAGTCTGCAGTCAATGATGAAATTAACAACTTATAGCTTTTATCATTCTGAGCCAAAACTTCTTGACCTGTTGTCCTATATTTATAATCAGAGTAGTTTTCATCCGGGTATGGTTGATCCGAATATTCGCTTTCTTTTGCATTTTCTGCCGACACACTAGCTGCATATGCAGCAGCATAAGAATAAGCTGACATCCTCGCTCCATTTGAGAATTTGCCGCCTGTTAGTTCAGAGACTGTTCCGCCGATGGCAGCTGAACGGATTACCCCAACAGCAAAATTACCTGTTGAAGGAAGCGCGATATTTAATCCTGAAGATATACCCGCCGCAACAAAACCATTACCAAAGTTGCCACCTTGCATAGCCGAAGCTACACCGCCAACCACACTTTGGGCAAGGATTCTTGCGCCCCATTGTGCGGCGGTGAGAGACAGTTTTCCGATAGTGATGACACCTTTCGCACAATGCACAGCGGTGTTTGCGACTGATGCTGCTTGAGCACCAGCCGCAATACCTGCACTAGCAATGGCTGTGAAAGCAGCGGTGACGACACCTCGCATGATATTACCTTGTGCTTTACCGACCATTGCACCGCCGATCATAACTAACCCCATGCCGATGGCTGCCCCAGCTCCCGTCATGATTAATACGGTTCCTATGGTTGATAAAATCGAACCAAAGATACCCATCATCTTGCGGTTATCCCAATACCCTGTGGGATCTGTGGAACTCATTGGGTTATTCCACACATACGCATAACGGTTATAAGACTGCGTTTCGGTCGGAGACTGAATAAATGGGTCGGCGCTTAGGAATCTGCCTAACAACGGATCATAAACGCGGCCATTCATGTGAATCAGCCCAACCAAGTCCAGCATTTCGTGGCCTGTGAAGCCGCGTGTGGTGGCACTAATCGATTGATTAAGGATCTCCGCCAGATTAAAGCCATCTTCAAGCGTTGTGGCGTTTCGGCGTAATCCCCAAGCATCAAAGCTCATGAGGATTTGCCCATCGGCCTCGTGAGGTGTTTCGGTAAGGATTATATCCACTGATCCCAGATGATCTTTAAACATGAATTGGAATCTAGCCGTTTGTGGTGCTTTTGCTTCATTTAAAGCGGTATCTGTGCTTATCGTATTGCCTGCGATATAACGCTTAGCTTCGCGCACGCCGTTGCGGGTAATGATTTCGACATTGCCGAGATAGAGCGTTGTTGTGATGTTTTCACCATCCGTATCGGTGCGCTTGTAGCGTGAGCGACCGGGGCCGTAGTCGAATTCGATTTTACTTTGGCCTTTGGTGATTTGTGTAGGCTTATCGAATTGCGAGTAAACCAACTGTCTGCCTGTGCTATCACTCACCATATTGCCGTTGGCATCGTATTGGTAAGTGGTAATCACACCGTCTTTTTCGGTTGACGTCACCGCGTGTGGGCCTGCTTGCTCACCATAGGTGTAAGTTCCCACATTTGGTTTATTGATAAAGTTACCAAAGCTGTCGTACTGAATATCACCCTCTGTGCATTGGGCGTTAAGCGCAGAACCTGTCATGCGATTAAGCGCATCATAACAAAAGCTCTCGTAATGGCTGCGTTTATTATCTTCGCGCCGCAGGAGATTACCCAAGGCATCGTAATGCATGATTAAGTCTTGTGCGATTAATACGCCTTTGAGTGCTGTATAAATCTCCGTAATCATGCCATGAATCGGATCATAAGCGCGCGTTGTGGTCATGCCGTTATGGCTAAACTCTTGGGTGACATTGCCTCGTGCATCCATCTCAAGGATTTTACGGTACACCGCTTGTGCGTTGTTATAGACCTGCGCATCGCGGATTTCGGATAAATACCCCTGATCGTTATAGATGTTTCTTGTGCCGCGATCATTGCCTGCGGCATCAAAGCTTTGGAAGGTTCGGCCAATTTCATCATAAGTCACTTGGGTGGTAAAGGTTTCGCCATCAATAATAGTGTCCGTCATGTTGTTACGGCCAAAGGCATCGTAATGATACATCTGCTCGTAAGGGTATTGGGCGTTGGCATCGTAGCTTGGTGTGCTGTTACATGCGGTATTGGATTTCACCACGCGGTGCAGTTGCCCAATGGCGATGGTTTGCCCGTTACCATTGTCAGGCTTAGGCGCTGTGTCATAAAACCACTGGCTTGACGACTCTACCGCTGTATGGCTCGCATCCAGATAATCCACTCGGCAGACTTCGCGGCCTAAAATATCCCTATGCGTGATTGTTGAACGGCCTCTGGCGTCAATCTGCTCCATCACTTCACCAAAGGCGTTATAGCGGTATTGCCCGTAGCTTTTGTCTTAGGTAGCTTGGGTGAAAGGTAGCAACCTTCACCTTTCATTGTTTTTTGATAGACATTTATCTGCTCTTTTACTTCTGTTTCAATTTGTTGAATGTACCCTTTAGCTATTTTTACTAAAGGCTTATTTTTTACATAATCAAATACATCTAAATTGTTTGAAAGTAAGCAAATAGATTTAAGAGCTTCACCCTTGATTTGCTTAATTTTTGGGCTAACAGACCTTACAAGCATAACTTTCTTGAGCATAGACTCAGCGAGCTTTACCCTAACTTCTTGAGATTCTTTCTCGGTTAATATAAAAATATCAAGGTCATCCTTTATGCCAACTAGCTGCAATTCAGCAGCTAATTCAGCCTCACCTGCTATCGAAAAAGATGAAAATATTATTATGAATATAAAAAAGAAAAGATTTTTCATTCTATTTCATAGCTCATACGGGGTTTCAGGATAATATAATGCCCATATTTTTTTGGCCTAGTTTTTGATAAGCTCTAGCTGTATACCTGAAATTTGATTTAATTTATTTGTTAATTCTTCTGACATCAAATCGAGATTAGATAAATCTATATTGCCAAAATCGCTTACTGTAATAACCAATATATTAGAGGTGCCGACATTTGTTATTGAAAATATAGGATTTTCTTTGAAGTACAAAGCAATAAAAAAAGCATCTTTTTCAAGGCTTAATGCTTTCATTGCACGCTTGTCTTTCTGAAATAGAGTTAATGATTTTTCAGAAGAAAAATCATTAACTATGATTTCAATCTCAGAAATTTTTGATGTATTGAAATCAGATTTGAAGATTTTATACGGCTTAATTGAATCATTTTCACACGCTGATAAAAATAATGAAAAAAACACCACTAGCAAAGTAAATTTAATCATATTTATAGCCCGAACTTATTTACTGCGTTTTGAACGCCAGGTTTGAATAGCTGAATTCCCATAAAATTATTTATTTTTGGAAAGCTTCCAGTACCTGTGCCAGTCATATCGTAATAAAGATTTCCATTTTCAAAATGTACTCTATGTGTAACATCACCAGGGTGAAAATTATGACCTTTAAGGGTGATATTTACACTTATTCGCCCTTCAATATTTTCAGAATGATAAATTGGTTGATTTCCTAGAGGTCTAGGAATGCCATTTAGTAAATTTTTGTAGCCTGACCCTGAATCATCATTACTAAAAGGTACGTCATTTTCATTTACATAAGCAAATACTTGATCAGCATATTCAGCATTACACCCTTTAGTTGATGTACTACAAATTAATCCGCGAACTTTATACTTATGGTAGTCACCGTCAACCTCATGGCTGATTGTGATTCTATTTTTAATTGACCGAGCGATCTGCGACCCAGCCTGATTAAACGCATATTGAAACGCACCCATTGCAGCGCCATTTGCAAACTTTCCGCCCGTCAATTCAGAGGCTGTGCCACCAATCATCGCCGAGCTAAAAGTATTTAGTGCATGGTTATCTGCTGTCATAAATGCGCCGCCCAATGCTTTGGTAATACCTGCACTAAAGAATCCATGACCAAAATTTCCACCTTGCACTTCGGCAATAACACCTCCAACAACAGCATGAGAGGCTACTTGAGCGCCGATCTGACCCGCTGTTAATTCCAGCCCTCCAAATGTATAAGTGCCTGTAACGCCTGCTTTTGCATTGGCTGCATGCGCTCCTTGGAAGTATTGTCCAATTCCATAGAAGGCAGCCGCGCTAAACACTGCGATAGCAACCCCTTGGGCGACATTGCCCATGGCTTTCCCCGTTAGTACACCGCCAGCGACAATGAGTGCCGCGCCAAAGGGTGCGCCCACGCCTGTTGCGATCATCACTGAGCCGATGGTTTGCAATACCGACCCAAAGATTCCTTGCATCTTGCGATTATCCCAATAGCCCGTAGGGTCAGTAGAGCTTAGTGGATTGTTCCAAAGGTACGCATAACGGTTATAAGACTGCGTTTCGGTCGGTGACTGAATAAAAGGATCTGCGCTTAGGAATCTGCCTAACAGTGGATCGTAGACGCGCCCATTCATGTGAATCAGTCCAACCAGATCCAGCATTTCATGGCCTGTAAAGCCGCGAGTGGTGGCACTAATGGATTGATTGATAATTTCCGCCAAATTAAAGCCATCTTCAAGCGTTGCGGCATTTCGGCGTAAGCCCCAAGCATCAAAGCTCATGAGGATTTGCCCATCGGCCTCGTGAGGTGTTTCAGTAAGGATTATATCCACCGATCCCAGATGGTCTTTAAACATAAACTGGAAGCTGGCCGTTTGTGGTGCTTTGGCTTCATCCAGCGCGGTATCGGTACTTATCGTGTTGCCTGCAATATAGCGCTTGGCTTCGCGCACGCCGTTGCGGGTAATGATTTCAACATTGCCAAGATAGAGCGTGGTTGTGGTGTTTTCACCATCCGTATCGGTGCGCTTGTAGCGTGAACGACCGGGGCCGTAGTCAAATTCTATTTTGCTTTGGCCTTTGGTGATTTGAGTAGGCTTATCGAATTGCGAGTAAACCAACTGCCTGCCCGTGCTATCACTCACCATATTGCCGTTGGCATCGTATTGGTAAGTGGTAATCACGTCGTCTTTTTCGGTTGAAGTCACCGCATGTGGGCCAGCTTGTTCACCATAGGTGTAATCACCCACATTTGGTTTATTGATAAAGTTACCAAAGCTGTCGTACTGAATATCACCCTCGGTGCATTGTGCATTTAGCGCAGAACCTGTCATGCGATTAAGCGCATCATAACAAAAGCTCTCGTAATGACCGCGTTCGTTATCTTCTCGCCGCAGGAGATTACCTAATGCATCGTAATGCATGATTAAATCTTGTGCGATTAATACGCCTTCGAGTGCTGTGTAAATCTCCGTGATCATGCCATGAATCGGATCATAAGCCCGTGTTGTGGTCATGCCGTTATGGCTAAACTCTTGAGTGACATTGCCTCGCGCATCCATCTCAAGGATTTTACGATAGACCGCTTGTGCGTTGTTATAGACCTGCGCATCGCGGATTTCGGATAAATACCCCTGATCGTTATAGATGTTTCTTGTGCCGCGATCATTGCCTGCGGCATCAAAGCTTTGGAAGGTTCGGCCAAATTCATCGTAAGTCACTCGGGTGGTAAAGGTCTCACCATCGATGAGGGTATCCGTCATGTGATTTCGGCCAAAGGCATCATAATGATACACCTGCTCGTAAGCGTATTGGGTGTTGGCATCATAGCTTTGTGTGCTGTTACACGCGGTATCGGATTTCACCACACGGTGCAGTTGCCCAATGGCAGTGGTTTGCCCATTGCCATTGTCAGGCTTAGGTGCTGTGTCATAAAACCATTGGCTTGACGATTCTACCGTTGTGTGGCTCGCATCCAGATAATCCACACGGCAGACTTCACGACCTAAAATGTCCCTATGCGTGACAGTTGAACGGCCTCTGGCGTCAATCTGCTCCATCACTTCACCAAAGGCGTTATAGCGGTATTGCCAATGGCCTTTGTCGGGATCGTTCATGCTGGTTTTCCAGCGGGCATGGTTGTCAGGGCCATATGTCATGCTGACAGTGATAGCACCTGAAACACCAGCAGCTTTTGTTGGCCCATCCGTTGTTGTGGAAAGCGTATTGCCCACCGCATCATAGGTATAGGTAATGGTGCCACTCAATGCATCCGTGGTTTTGATCAGCTCGCCCAATCCGTTTTTCTCATCCGTACGTGAATCGCCTAATCGATTGGTAAAGACGGAATTATAACCTTGGTAATCAATCTGCTCTGAGGTGCCATCAGGGAAGTAAGTAGCTGTTTTACGCCCTAAGCGGTCATAGCTGTAGGTGATCCATTGTGGTGTTTCTTGATCCTCAGTATAAGGCAAGGTTTGATAGCGCACTTTGCCTAAATGATCGTAGGCGGTTTTCGTCACATACCACTCATAGCCATGAAAGCCGAGCTTGCCTTTTTTGATTTCGCGCCCTAATGGGTCATAGCAAATAAAGCTGCGACTACCGTCTGAGGCTTCTGTAACTAGATGATACTGGGTTGGGTAATCACAATAGCTGCCTGTGCCTTTATACACGCGAGTATTACTCGATGAGCCAACTGAATTCCATTCAAACACCTTGCTGCCAAATTTACCGAATACTGCTTGGGTAAATACGCCATTGGCATCGGTCACTTTTTTGATTTCACCGGCGGCTGTGCGATCTTCTGGGTTAATGCGTTGCAGCAACTGGCCTTTGCTGTTGTAGGTTTCAGTCAAATAACGCGCACGATCGGAGTCATACACGTAGGTTTTACCGCGTGTTTGTTTGCTACCCTCAAGGTCGGCCATACCCTCTGAAGTGACGCTGAGCTTGTTACCCACGGCATCATAGGTGTAGCGCGTCGTTAGCACATGCGTGCTGCCTGGCTCCACCGTTTCGGATTCGATCATCCAATGGGTGTTTTCATAATAGGTAAAGGCACTGGTGCGGATAACATCAGGCGTGTTAGGTCGTTGATGCGTCACCGTTGAGCCTGTTAAGCGCCCAAGCCATTGCCCCTCAGTATCTGAGTGGTAGGTATTGGATGTTATGGTGGTGAAGACTTCGCCACGGGTTAAATCTTCTGTTGCTACACGCATATCCAGCACGTTGCCGTCACTGTCGAGTGATTCGGTATGCGAGGTTACCCGCTTAAGCGGCGTGCCTGTTTCAAGATCAAAGCCTGTTTCAGTGCTGGTTTTCAGCATCAAGCGATACGGAGGCTGAGGTAACTCGCCTTGATTACCATTCCAGCCTTGAATCTCCCACTGGTTGATGGCCGAGCTTAATAGATTACCGCCTAAGATTTGTTTTTCTGTCTTCCATGCCAAGCCCATAAACGGGAAGTCTTGACGGTAGTGCGTTGTAGTCACAATCTGCGAATAGCTATCAAGGGTTTTCACCTCAGCGAAACCTAACAACCCACGGCCTGATGCCTGCAATTTGGCATCGCTGTAGTAGTAGCTAACGGTGCCTCTGTCGTTATGATTGATCGACCCAGGTTCACTACCTGCTGTTGGCATGGTGCTGGATACATCGGTGACGACATACACAGGCGCACGCAGGTCTAATATTGGTTCTTGGTTTTCACGCCCTAAGGTTTGATGGCCTGCGGGAGTGCCCAGGTTGCCATTCACGCGGGCATAATATTCAGGCGCTAAGTAGCTGCTGTAAGGTATGCGGTGATTGGTGCTGTTAGTGAGCAAATCATTGGCGTGATTCTGCTCAATATGCAAGTTGGTGTAATGGTCAGAGGTACTTAATGAATCGTAAGTAATATCCGTTCGGCTACCAAAGCCATTATCAATAGAGGTAATCATGTGGGCTTTGCCGGTTTGGACATCGCCTTTAAAGTAAAGCTGACCATTTTCCCAAACATCGCCAACCACTTTGGAGGCTTTGTAGACGTTGAAGGTTTGCGAGTTATTATTGACCTCAATCATGTCGCCCACAGCATCGCCGTTTACGTCAGCATAAATGACGTTCTTATTACTACCGTATTGACCGAAGGTAATAGTCTCGGCGTTAAAGTTATTGATGGCAGGGTTCCATAGGCGAACATGGGCTTGGCCATCCACCCACATTAAATCTGGGTAGCCGTCTTGGTTGTAGTCAACCAATCGCGGAACAATTTTTCTTGGCAAGCTAACAGCATCAACAGGTCGAGTGAATCCTCTACCCGTGCTTAATTTGAATTGCCACATTTCATTATTATTTGTTCGAAGATTAAAGAATACGTCCGTTAATCCATCGCCATTGATATCGGTAAATGAGGTTCTATATAAATCTTCACCACCGCTATTATTAACGCCAAGTGGCTCACCATAAGGCGTTAATTGACCTGATGCATTAACTAGGTAATGGCGTCCATTCATTCGCTCGTATGTTTGATTGTATATTCCAATATTATTAGAGTGCTTAAGTGTAATATCAACAATACCGTCACCATTAAAATCAGCTGTGCCGCCTGGTACAACGAGATAATAGGATCTAAGCTCAATATCACCATACATGACGGGTGGTAAATGCTCGGTTAAAATAAGCTCTCGCGCAAAAGGCGTGAAGTGATATCTTGTGTTTGAGGTTGCAGGTTGAGACAGATCTAGAGTCAACTCACGTACAAATACTTTTTTATCTACGGTGTAAACTGCATCAGGAAGGCCATCACTGTTAACATCTAAAAATTGCGCTGTTTGCGGTAATTTATTGCCATTACTGTCCTCAGGTATAACAATCGGGTGCTGATTTAATCGCCAGCTGCCATCAGGCATGGGTGTAGATAGATATATCAACCAATTCGCACCAACATCTCGATAAACCAATGCATCATGTCGTCCATCAACGTTGTAATCGATGACTTCAAGGAATACATCTTCATCACCGACATCTTCACTAAATCGAAGATAACGATGACCATTATTCGGGTTATCAGGATTATAAAAGTTAGTCTTCTCAAGCCTACCATCTTTTGAAATCAAAAACTGGAAGCGATGATCAGTATCATCTGCCTGAGGCTTATAGCGCCATTGCAGCCAGATAATATCCATGGCTCCATCGCCGTTGATATCTGCATTTCGATAACTATAAATACCCACATCATCAGTGTCTGTGTGATTGATGATTGGCGCATCAAATTGCATGCGAGGTTCTGTCCACCCAAAAGTGAGCATACCAATTTTGCAATAATACTCACCTACACATTCCTCAATGGTTTGTAGCTTGCTAACGGCATTGGCTTGAGTGATAGGCTTGTATTTAAGATTAAAGCGTCTGATTTCTTCGCCATTGGAGTAAGATACCACGCGCTCTAATCGTTTGGATGAGCCAAAGTATTCACCTGACGTAAAGCCGCCTAGTGGATCTGCACGATTACTGGAATATTCAAAGGCAATGGATGCACCAGCATCTGAGGCTGTACCGTAGGCATAGCGAATGTCGCTAATCGCCAATATGTTGTTATAACCTAAGTAATTGCTGGTATTCCCTTTGGATTGTGGCAGGTAGTGATAAGTAATATCCGCTGCATCACCCACACTGTCTTTAAAGCTACTAATCCCCCAAACAAAGGCAGCACCATTGCTTGCTTGTTGCTTAGAATCTGCGGTTTTACCAAAATAACTGGTCGAGCCATCTTTACGTTTTACTTCAAAGTAGCCGCCATTGCCATCGTGATAATAAACGACCTTGGCTTCGTTATTGATTTCTGTCTGATAGGTTGAGCCATTGGCGTGATAACCGCCCGATAGATTAATCAGCTGTTGTCCATCCATACAGAAGCGGTCGTTATTATCAAAGTTAATGGGTTTCGCAACCTTATTAATAGCTTTTGTCGATCTGCAACGAGTGATTGCCGATAGCCCATTGATACCAAAACCGTAGCCCACAAAGCCATTATTGCCTTGGCTGGTATAGGCAAGCGAGACTTCTGGTGTAACACCTGCCACACCTGGGGCAACAATAATCGGTACTGAGTAGGTTGCCGCGCCTGCCTCAGTCACTGCAAAGTTACCGGCAACTGTGCCAATTTGATCGGATGCCTCTATATCACTCGCATCGGGCGAAGGAATAGATGGATGGGCGATCTCTGGCGGTGTTTCTTTATCAAAACAACCTTCCGCCTGACAGGGGTTTTCATCATAAATAAAGCTTTCACTAACAGGTGTGCCGTTGATCTCGGTATTGGAATCAACTTCTGTGATGTTGCCAAAGTAGAGTTCTTCCCACCAATCGTAGAGGCCATCGTTATCGCTATCGCAAGTGGCTGTTTCGCAGTTGCTAATCGTCCAGCTAAAATCTTCCTCATAAAAATAATCGTATTGCGCGTTTAATAGGTTAATAACCGCTTGGTTGTATTCCACAGAGGCAGTGAATAGCAAAACGATAGCGGCTCGATCACCCTCATTTTGTAACAACGTTAGCAACTGGTGGTAGTCATAAATCTCACTCTCTGAGATGGTTAAACTGCGATAAAGCGTAAGGTCTTCATTGCCATCGGTATTTTTGCCCGTTTCGCCAAAGGCTTGCTTATAAAGCTTTTTAATAAAATCAGCATCAGAAAAAACAGGGCCAGCAGGATAATTAACTTGACCTTGATTGCTCTCTAAAAACGCATTGGCAACGGTTTTAAGGGGTACACGTTGATCACGCGCAAAGGTCCAGAAGGTTAATACTTCACGATCAGGGGATAATTCCGGTTGCAGAATAAGTCGATAGAGTTTAGCCACTGCAATATAATCTTTATGGTTATACAGGCGGTTCGGCTGCCAGTTGCCGACTTTAAGCTCATAGGCCATGAGTGAATCATCTTTACTCTCCCAAACAAGGGTATTTTGATCCAGCTCGCCGCGGTTAATTAGGTGCACTTGGCCCTGTGCTGTGGTGACATAAATTAAATCGTCACCCTGCAAACGCGGCTTTTGACTAATACCGCTTTCATCGGTATGTCGAAGCCATGCAATGTTGCCATTTTCAGGGTGTAGCGCGTAAAGCTTGCCATCCATTGAGCCTGTATAAACAATACTGGTTTCACCTAAGGCAGGCTCGGCAACAATTGCACCGCCTGTTTCGGTCTTCCAATACAAAAAACCTGTATCATCCACCGCATATAAATGGCTATCGGTTGAGCCTACGTAAAAGTTACCGTCGATAAGATTCACTACAGGTGTCGTTAATGTGCTTTCAGGCACCGTAAACGGCCAGCCGACGGTGGTGTTTTCAATCAATTCACCTGTTGCTAAATCTACGGCATGGACTTTATTGCCAACCGTAACATAGAGCTGATCCAAGTCTTTGCTGATTACAGGATCAGCATCGGTTAAATCAATACTGGATGACTGTTGGTTAGGTTTTAATATGCTGGTAAAAGTCGTCCCGTTGGGGTTAGTTAACGTCAATGTTAAACCGCTATCGCCAATGGCACGCGTAAAACTGGTGTTTTCACCCAAATTGACTTCCATAAAGCCTTGGTGCTGCCAGGATACATCGCTAGATGGCAAGGTTGCCTTAATTTGATCACCATAAGCAGATAAATCAACGGTTGCGCCGTTATCAAAATGTTGTCCTGATAATTGCAAACAGGTGCCGTGACACGCAACAGCAAGATTTTGGATTAATGGCGGCATGATTGCCACTTCAATGATAGGGCCTGTGGTGCATCCACTTTGATGGTTACAGGCTTGTAAGCGGTAACTGTACAAGCCTTTTCCAAGCGGTTTATCGTTAAAGGTGACTGTCATTGTGTTATTAACTTCATCAACCACAGCTACATTGGTATCGACAGGTAACCATTCATCTTCACAATAACCATCATTATCAGGGTTTTCGCATTGAAGGTTGCCTTGTTTTTCATGCAACTGATAAAAATCAACCACAGCACCAGCAGATGCTTCATCTAATACTTGCCAGGTAACGCTGTAATCACCGGCATTGGTTTGCTGTGTTGCTTCAAACAAATACTCATCTAAGTTTAAAAAACTTGGTGCGGCATGCGTTACTGTAATGCTTTGTATGGCGCTGGTGTTTTCACATAGAGGGTCTTCGCCTAAATGCGCTTCATAGTTAACGGCGCAGGCGGTGACTTTGTACTGATAATCGCCATTAGGCAAGCCAGCTTCCAAAATACCTGTCTGGAAATTATCTAACTGCCTGACCTGTTGCCAGCTATTTTCGGTAGTGTCTGTACAATCAGATTTTGCAGCATCACAGCGATAAACCATATAACGCTCGGCATTTGTGCTTTCCCAATTAACATAAAAACGCCCATCACCGTCAGGGGATTCTGAATCAATGACGATATTGGGTGCAGGCGGCGCTTTAAGCGATTTAATGGTTGTTTTAACAATAGCAACAGGTGTTTTGGAGGCATCTTTATCATCAATGGTCGTCACATACAAATAGCCATCAACGATATCTGTGGTTTGATTGCTAGCCCATTCAAAGAGATAAGTACCATCTGCTTGTTTTAGAATCGTACACGACTCGTCCGTCGCTGAATAACAGCCGATGATATTATCTTCTGAGCTATAGGCTAGATTTATTTTTTCAATCGTCCCGTCTTCATCTGAAGCGTTGATTACTACTTCAACCAAATCGCCTTCTCGATATTCGTTGTTAGGATAAGGCTGAACAATGGCAACTTTGGGTGAGTAATTATCTACAATATCGATGGATTTTTTAGTAACGCCAGATAGGTCGTTCACTTTACCTAGCGGGTCAATAACTCGCGTCCAAATATTTACATTATTGCCTAACCCTATAAGACTACCCAATTTTGTTGTTCGGTAAAGGCTGCCATTACCATCAACAGAATCAGGCGAGCCTAAAAAACCCATATTACATTGCCCATCCGTTTCATCAGCAAAACAAATACAGCTTTCAGCTTCGTTTTCTTTTTGGTAGCAAATATGGGCTTGGTAATCACTGTTGATTGGAATGTCGTCAGAAATGATTGCAGTGAAATCTATAGATTCAGTGGGTTTGTATTCTCTTTTTGATGTTTCGATGGTTGCGGAAGGTAATCTATTAATGTCAGTAAAGGTGTGCCTCGGAGAGTCTATATAAATTGATGGATTAAAACCGTCGTAAACCCTAGCAAATAAAGTGATGGAACGGCCCGTTTGAACATTAGGTATTACTAACTCATAAGCCCCATTAGTCTTATTATAAACTCTTCGAACTTCAAAAGGCGCATCATTGCCATATTGCATGAAAAAGCTAACGCTATGTGGGTTATTGTTAGGTTGATGTGTTGTGAAATCATCCGAGTATGCCCTTAAATGCATATTGACTGCATTGGCGTTAGGATCGTAGCTTATATCATGTCGGTTGAAGTGTAGGGATGGTAGTTGATTTTCAATAACAGATATTGTGTGCTCAGATGTGAATATCTGATTACGGCACCATTCATTTTTATCCCTATAATTATAGTTATTACAGTATATCCAAGGGTACCAAGCTCCATTTTTTGCATGATGAAAATGAATTTTATATTTATATGTTCCAGCAGGTTTAGAAAAGTAAAACTGGCACTGTTTTGTCTGGATATTATCATTATTTTTGGGCGAAAGAATCCTCTCTACACCATAACAAGTGGTAATATAGTTTCCATTTTCATATATTGACATTGCGACTTCTTGGCCAAAAGCAAAAGCAGTGACAGGGATAAATACGTACTGGCCTTTATCAACTATTCTTGTATAGGTTGAAAGGTTCATCCCCATGTAGGTTTTACCATCATCTCTCCATACAGTCGGTGTTGTACCATTCAAAAATTGAGTTTTAGAAATCCACACTTCTTGAGCTAGTATCTTGGAAGGTGCAAGTATTAGAGTGTAAGATAAAATAAGTAAATATATAGACTTCATTAAGCCAGTCTCAATAATAAATTTTTATTGTTTTAAAATGCTTTTGACCAAATGATTCGGTCCTGCCGATCATCTAAGGCAATGGCAAAGACATTGTTTGCTGTAGTGCGGACAATCAGCTGACTGTTAGATAAGTCAACTAATCCATCTACGCCAGCTTCTTCTTTTAACGCTGGTGCATTAACCACAATCAAATTGTCTTCAGGGATTTGATAGAACCAAAGTTCAGTACCTGAAAAGGCATCCAATGCGATCACTTTGCCGTAATAACCCACCACGTAGAGTGTTTTTCCTTTAGTATCCGCAATAGGCTTGGTTTTGATGGATGAATCAGCTTCATATTGCCAAGCGATAGTGCCATCAGGGTGAATGGCGACAACTTTACCTTTGGATTGACCTGTAGAAGTTGTGCCAACAATAGCTAATCCGTTAACCAAGGTAGCCTTGTGGTGTACTTGGCCGAGGTCGTCAATCTGCCATTTCTGTGTTTTAGTAGTGTCGGCTTTTTGATAGAAATAATAGCTGTCATTTTTGCTACTGACGTAATGCGAACCATCAGCCAACAAGGTTAAGGAATCCAGAATAAAATCGTGATCTTCGGGTAGCGGCTCTGGCCATTCCGGTAAATTAACCCTTGGTTTTAACTCAACAAGTAAGCTATTTTCACGGGATTTTTCACTATCTTTAATGACCAATTTATAGGTGGTGGAGACTGAAGGATTAACCACTAATTGCCCATCCCAGCCTGCAAGGTTGGCTTGGCTTTCAGTGTGTATTAAGGTTTCGCCTTCAAAGACTTCGATAGTTTCAGCGCCAAAGGTTTGCCAGTTAAGCGTTACAGCCTCATTGGCTTCACCGATTTGGGTTTTATCGACATAAAAAGCTTTAATATTAAGGTCTGGGAAATCATCAACATTATTAACGCCAGTGCCAGCAGTATATTCCTGAATATTAGAAAACCCATCACCATCTAGATCCAGCACAGCATCTGCTGCATCATCGGGATTTAACCCAAGCTCAACCTCTTTAACATTCGGAATGCCATCGCCATCTCGATCAATGGGGAGATGCACAAATGATAATGCATCAAAATAAGCATCGTTGTTATTGTTGAACCAACCCCCGCCGTGTCTAGCAAATAGATGAATTTTAACAAATCGAGTGCCTACAGGGGCTACTCGGGTATGAGACTTACCTCTCCATACTTTTGAACTGGTTAGTCTGCCAGACCACCAAATGGTTAGCCGTTTATGATTACCTGACTCATCCAAACCTAAGTATTCGACAGCCACTTCTGATGTATCTTTGCTATTCCAGCCTGCTTGATAGCCTGAATA
>JAPOUS010000289.1:0-907 GCA_026708525.1 Cellvibrionales bacterium | reverse complement strand
AATATTTAAACTCTTGAATACCTTTATCGATAGTGTCTGAAAACGATGAAACATCAATAATCTGATATAGCTGGCCGTAAGTATCATGACAGAAATAATAAGCACCGCCATCCTTGGCTGTTGGGTCTGAATACCTTCGATCCCATCGTCCTTTATTGGCTTTCCATCCATAGCTTGGTGGCATATCAACAGCACCATTAAACATTAATTCATTGGATTGATATTCCTTAGGATTAAGAGGGATAACCTGAACATCATCGTGGTAAGCATCATTATTGCTTCCGCTATACCGAGTGGAATTCAAGTCAACTCGCATAGAAACAGTGCCTTCGGGTACCTTAAACACCTTGCTAAAACGCTTCCATGTTTTTGAAGATGTGTACTGACCAAATATATAATAAGCCAGCCCTTTGCCATTTTTGTCTCTAAAAGAAAAAACTTGCTGAGCACGATCTTTGCTCTGCCAGCCCGCCATTAGTGAATTGATTTGAACATATTGTTTACCCGCATTAATGGTTGCCGAGTAATCTGTTAAGTCTATTTCTTGATATAACTGAACGGCACCACTTGAGTTGCCCGCAAAGAAGTATTTGCTGCCTTCGCCTGGGCTTGGATCAGAGGATCGAGTTTGCCAATTCCCCGATTTCTTTGTCCAGCCAGTTAAACCGGTTTCAGCTCCTCCATTCACAACAATGTTAATGCCGTATTCAGCAGCGAGTGTAATGGATGAAAAAAACAAGGCGTATAAAACCCACCATGCTTTAACGAATGATTTAAAGGCTGTCGATAGCATAACGATTGCTTATTATTGTTGTTGCTTGCCGGTAACGCTAAAACCTTGCGTTGTATCTGATATCACTGCTGTCCGGTTAAGAAATTAACCTAAAGATAGGATGCCCGTCCTTGC
>JAPOUS010000173.1 GCA_026708525.1 Cellvibrionales bacterium | reverse complement strand
TTTGTTTTATGCGTTATGCATTTTGTAAGCGAATAACGTCCAAGTCGTTATTTTCTGGCTCGCAAGAGCCTTTTTTAACCAGATTTTGAGCATTAAATAAACCGCAAGGATGAGGCCATGCTTTACACATACGAGCAATGGATTAAAAACAAAAAGTTTGCCCCAGGCAGCGAACCCAGTATTACCCGTGTTCGCAACTGGATAAAAAAAGGCATCCTCAAGGGCGAAATCATCGATAAAGAAGTCTGGGTTGATCCAGTCGAACCACAAAAAGCCAAGCCAACCATTACCCAAGCACCTGACGGCATTAACCCCGCCGATCATTTTGCTTGCCTTAGGTAACAACAATGAATAATAAAACACGGACTCATCAAGGCGTCGCGCTACACAAAAACCTTTATCCTAACCAATACGGGATTGAAGACAAGTGGCGTGTAAAGTTACCAGATGGAAGCTTTAAATCATTCACCGCCAAAGATGCCAACGAGGCCAACAAACTTGCTCAATGGGCTATTGAAAACGCCGACACATTCAAGCAACAAAAGCCCAACATTGATGACGACTGCTTATTGATGCCTGCTGTTTTGCGTTTTATTAAAGACAAAGAAGACGAAGACCCAAAACTTAAAAACAAATACAGCTGGACAAATCAACGCATACCCGCACTCAAAAGCTTTGCCCGATACCATGCAGACGTGCCGCTATACAAACTGAATTTTAAAGACCACATGCGCCCATGGTGGAAGCAACTAACACACCACGCACAGCATAGCCGCAAAGCCCTTTTTAGAGAATTTTTTAATGACTTACTGGCAGATGATCTTTTACCCGCAATGCCATATAACCCATTTTTAAAAGAATCCAGCAAGCCATTTTTAAAATACAAAATAAAGCCTGAAAAAAAGCGAGCACGCCTACCGCTTGAAGTATTCCAAAAAATCTATGAGCAAGCTGGCAAACAAAAGGCTGAATTTTTACAAATCGCAATGATGATATCGCTGCTCACCACCATGCGCCGTGGCGATTTGGTCGCACTGCGATTTGATAAACACATTGAGAATAACCAACTCAAAAAATCGATCAGCAAATCCGAAAAGCAAAAAGGCGAATTCCATGGCTCTAATTTAGTATGGGATTTATCGCACCACACCCTACTCAAAGCCACTATAAATAAAGCACGCGAACTCAGCCTTAAAAATCGCCGATGCCCTTACATCATCAGCAAACGAGCCGAGCGAGACATTAAAAGTCCGCAAAAATCTCACCCTCACCAAGTATTGCCTAATTATCTCACCACCCGATTTGGCTTAATACGCGACCAGTTAGTGGGTGCAGGTGCCATTGACGAAATCTATGCGACCACAAGCTTCCACGAAATCCGCAGTCTAGGCAGCCACCTACTAAAAACATCTGGCAACGACATCGAAGACATTCAAGAACTCATGGCCCACTCAGATAAATCCATGACGCAACACTATCTCAAAGGCCACGAAAAAGAATGGACCCCCATCGAAATCAACATCGATGAAACCGTTTTAAACTTCAAAATCTAAGGAAAGCACGATGAACAAACCGAAAAAAATCACTAAAAAAACCAGCAATTACAACAATGGTATTTCAAATTTCAACCATGATTTTGAATACGAAACACCCGCGCAAAAGCAGCGCACCCAAGCCAGCATTGATGCCCAAGTGCAAGAATTTATCAAAAACGGCGGCAAGATCCAAAAGGTCGATACCCACCCAAAACCATCCGATTATCGCTTTATGTTGCGCGCCCGCTCATTCAGCCAACGACCAACCATCATTCACTAAGGGGAATTTATCATGCGAGTAGTTACAAATTACACCACCGCATTCACATTTGAAAATCCAGCGGACGAAATGGCATACATTAGCTTGATGCTTAAAGCCAAGCCAGTACGCCAACAATTCGATGCCAATAACCATGTATCAGGCATCACCATAAACGCAAACGAGCGTAACTCAGTCGAAATTAAAGACGTCCCGCTCATTGAAGAGTCAGAATCTGACACAATCAACTTTGAACTGGAAACAAACGCAAAAACCGAAACACCAAACATCCAGCAAATCATCAACGATGAAATCAAAGCACAGGAGAGCGCCGCATGAGTCGCGGCGTGAATAAGGTCATCTTGGTTGGCAATGTCGGCCAAGACCCTGAAACCCGAACCTTTGCCTCTGGCGGCTGTGTGACCAATATAAGCGTTGCAACAAGCGAAAGCTGGATCGACAAACAAACAGGCAACCGGGAAGAACGCACCGAGTGGCACCGCGTAGTGCTGAAGGATCGCGGCAATTATAAAATGGGGCAATATGCCGACCAATCATTGCGCAAAGGCAGCAAAGTCTATGTTGAGGGGTCACTTCGCACGCGCAAATGGCAAGACGGCCATGGCAATGATCGCTACACCACAGAGATCATCGCCAGCGAATTCCAAGCGCTCGACC
>JAPOUS010000098.1:1237-2499 GCA_026708525.1 Cellvibrionales bacterium | reverse complement strand
ATTGAAAATAATTTTGACATTTGATTTATTGATAATTAATTTTTCAAATTTTGTTTCAACTGATTTTGTTGTACTTTCTTTGTTCATGGTATTCTCACTCGGCAATCTTTGTTATAAGTCCAGTAAATGAACTATATTGAACTTTATGATTCAGATTTCCATAATCTTTTTCTTCAGATAGGATAATTTCATAAGCATGGACTATGGTAAGTTCATCATGTCTTAAATACCCTTTATCAAATTCATTAAGTCTCTCGATATCAGGAAATAAATCTTGTATTGACTTTTCTGCATTGTTTATAAAGAATTTTGTCAAGTTCTTTTTGTGGTGAACGGATGCAAGTTTTGCTGCCACTAAATATTTACATAGCATTTGTAATGATATTCCTCCTTGCTCTATTTTATAAACTACAGAGAAGTGAATTTCATTTTCTTTTGATTCAATAAGTGTTATGTATTCATCACCAGTGAATGTCTTAGTGATATCGGCATGAGATTCATTTACTGGGCTCGGTTTAAGGTTTGCTATTCTTTGAAAGTCACTGTTAATATCAGTTGCAATGAGCTTGAAGCTTTTGTTGATTATGGTCATTTTTATCCCCTTATATAGAGTATGTGTGAAATTTTAGATTGGTTTAAGACATCCCCTGTCATCAATTCCTTGCCCCGACGATTGTTACACGTGTTGATAAGGCGTAATAAAATTTAGGGTTAGATTTGGAGGTTTGTTACTACCAGCTTAGGATAAAAGCTTTTATCCCATGAGTCTGGTTTGTTGGTAAACCAATGATTGATTAGGTATGTAGGAAACTGCGATTTATAAGTTTCAAAATCCTGCAGTGGGATAGTTATAGAGCTTGTTGGTTCGATGAATCCACCATTGAAGGGTAATCGCTCTTTGTATAGATTTGAGATTTTAACTTTAGGTTTAATGTTATAGATTCGTTTCAGGTTTTCTAAATTTCGTTGTTTAGCACGACGTGATTTTTGTATCCTGTGAATGTTGATGGGATTGCTCATCGAACCACCAACGAATCTTTTTGAGTTTCGATTATCTGTTCTTTAAACTCACTAAGAATCTGATAATATAACTCATGGTGGCACAATAACTCTCTACCTTGATTTCTTTCCTTAACCTGTTTTGATTTTTTGTGTTTGATCCAGAGTTTTGTATGCTCTGGAGACTCGAATAATTTTGGTCTGCCTCTTGGCATACTTTTCTCCAGTATTTTTTAATATATTTTAAATTATATTTTTTAATC
>JAPOUS010000098.1:0-1227 GCA_026708525.1 Cellvibrionales bacterium | reverse complement strand
CGAAAGGGTCTTCGACGTATCAGATAGTTGACACCGTGATAGTAAAATCAGTAGAGTCGATATTGTTTGATGCTTTAACTTGAATCAAGTTCTCGCCGACGATTTTAGCTTGCACAGAACCGTTACTATTCGCAGATACTTGAACCGTTGCTGCTGGATAAAAGCTTAATGGCATGAATATGTCATAGGAGCCTGTTCCAGTTTTAAAAACCTGCACTTGTGATCTGCTTGAAATACTTTCAGACATAATCGACTTGATTGAACCATTGCCTTGAACTGCAACAACCGTTTGAACAGGGGCATGTAAACCATCGGTTTTATATGGTGTAGCGAAAGGTACGTCATTCTCATCTAACAGGATTACTTTTTCTTTTTCGCAATCATAAGTCCAGTTGCTAATATCGAGAAATTCACTGTCATCAAATACACTATACAAAGGCGTTGGAATTTCACCTTCAATGTCTTTTTGTTCGCCAGTTTTAAGGTCAATTTCTTTAGTTAAAATAGGCTGCTCTTGAACTTCTTGCACTGAAACAGCAAATAGAAATATTGGGTATTCAGGTTCTTGAGTTTTTATAAACGGTAGAACGTAAGAATACACGCCTTCACCTGTTGCTTGTGGTTTCTCATTCGCATGTACGTAAATGCATCCATCGGCATCAATGAACATTCGATCAATATCATTAAAGGGATGATCACCTTCATTGATCAACATAGGTTTGTTTACATAAACGTGCTCTAGATCAGCAAGTACAGCTTCAGGAAATTCAGCATTTGGTACTAAGTTAGCAATGAATTTTCCGTTTTGATCTAATAGTTTTTTGTCTGTTGGGTATAACATTATTTTTCTCCAATTTTAAATATTAAGTACAAGGGTTCGTTGAAATCTAAGCTTCTTAAGATTCTCCAGTTTGATCGAAACCCTTAGCGATAAAGCATTGCGCAGATGCTGATAGCAAAAGTAAGACAGGGGAAGTAATACCTCACTACTGCCGCTATGCTTAAGCAACTTGTAAATAAAAATCGCTTTCTTTATCTATCTGGAAGTGCTATCTAAAGCGCTGCACCTGAAAGGCTTGAAACTGACGATTTGAGGTTTTTTCCAGTTCTAACTTTTAAGGCCAGCTAGGAATAGGGGTGTTATTTATACGGCAGGTTGATTTATAAATGCTTATAAACTCTTGGATTTTTATAGGGAGATGAAATTTAAGCTCACCATCAGTGAAC
>JAPOUS010000123.1:2940-22844 GCA_026708525.1 Cellvibrionales bacterium | reverse complement strand
AAACTGATCATTTTTTGATCGCAGATTATTTATCTAGTGAATAACCCCGTTTATTCATATCTTATCAACAGAAAAACGAGGGAAGTTTTCAACAGCAAATCACTTGCCAAACAAATCGACTGAAATCAGCGCATGAGTATTCACGCCAAGATGAAAAAACCTTAAAAAGCCGGGGATAACTTATGGTTAACCTTCGCTTTCTTAGGTTTGTGTATGAAAAATGGGTGTTAAATGAGAATAAAGCATCAAGTTTTTACAGCATAATTATAATATTCATAAAGAACGAACACCCTGGGCATTGGAAATTGCGCGCTGAATTGTTCATAAAATTCTTCGTGCGATGCCTGTTCCTGCAAAGAAAACCCCACACCCGATAATCTAGACGCCAAAGGGGCTAGCTCTTTGCCCCACTGAAAGGGCGAATTATTTTTTTCCATGACTCGTTTTACGTTCTTACTAAATAATCGCTCATCCTCTCGAACAGCAGAAAACAATAACTCTGTCGATGACTCAGACAACCTAGCCAAGGTTTGCAGCAAGTCAAAAGCGAGTGCCTCAGGTAAATACATTAATACGCCTTCAAGCAGAAAGAGCACAGGCTCTTTTGGATTGAAGCCACTGTCTTCTAGTACTCGCTCAATTGGCGTTTGACTTAAATCTGCGCCTGAAAAAATTAAATTATGGTGTAAGCTGTAGGTTTTTTTAAGATCCATCACCAAGGGGTAATCAATCTCAATTAAGCGATTACTGATTCCGCGTCTAGCCAATCGCGATAACAAGGTATCTAAACCTGCGCCAATATTCACCACTTGGCCATTGGGATATGCCTCTAAAAACGCTTCAACTTTTTGCTCAACATAACGCTTTCTCATTAATAAAAAGGAAGGATATCCAGGCAACCACCATTCGGTTAAGGTATTTAAGCACCAACGTTTAATGGGTGACTTAAAAATAGATAGATGCTTTTTGCCTTCTTTTGTTTGAGACAAATACTGACTCGCCAACAAGACAGCATCACTGGGAATAAGATCAGTAAAAGGGGCTTTTTTTGACTGTGCAAGCAGTGTTAAAGTGACTTGAAATGCCGTGTACAGGCTTTGATTGTCCTTCATCGCATCATATCCTTATTATAATTATCCTTTACTCACCATTCTCTCTAGGAGATCAATGCACGGCGAGTGCTTGTGAGACTTGTCCCCACATTCGAGCATGGGAGGACATACTCACAATGACATGCTCACAATGACATGTTCAACAATTGCTGTGAAATAGATTACTAGAGATTTACTTATGCTAATGTAAAAAAATTGGGTTGGCTATCGTCTGGCAAGCCAAAGGCCGTGTCATAGGCCACACTCGTTAAATATAACCCCGATGCAGGCGCCGTTTTACTTCCCGTTGAGCGATCCTTAGAGGCCAGTATTGTCTCAAGCCAGGATTCAGGCTGAATATTCAAGCCTACATCCATCAATGCCCCCATAATATTTCTCACCATATGGAGCAAAAATGCATTGGCGGTAATTTTCATAATGACGAAATCTTGCTTACGCTCGATCTTAACGTCAGTCACATTTCTAAACGAGGAGTGCGACTGACAACCTGCGGCCTGAAACCCTGAAAAGTCCTGTTCACCTATTAAACTTTGTGCCGCGCGATGCATGGCATTTTGATCCAAGGGTTGATCACAAAAAGTCACTTTATTTGCCAAAACAGCAGAGCGTACAGGCGCGTTATAAATAACATAATGATAGGTGCGAGACTGCGCACTAAATCGGGCATGGAAATCTTCGGGTACTGCCCTTACCCACTTCACGCGAATGGATGATGGCAATTTTGTATTAACGCCATTAACCCACGCCTTTTCAGGGCGAATAGCCGTGGTTTCAAAATGTACCACTTGCCCAGTCCCATGCACGCCAGAATCTGTTCTGCCCGCACAATGAAGTTTAATCGGTTGGTTAGCAATCGTGCTTACTGCTCGAGTTAGCTCCCCTGCTACTGTCTTTACTGGCGGCTTTTTTTGTATTTGCCAACCATAAAAATCCGTGCCATCGTACTCAACCCCCAAAGCCATTCGAGGGGAATCCATTAAGGTATCACTAAAACGTTGAAATGCATTATTCAAAATCAAGGCCAAAAAAAAGCATCCAAAGGATGCTCTTTATACATAAGTCGAAAGGGTCTTGCAATTAACCGCAACTCTCAAGCAGGGTATTGGCTTCTTCTTTTTGCTCACCCTCGCCTTCTTCGATGACTTCTTTTAGCATATCTTTTGCGCCATCAAAATCCCCCATATCGATATAAGCTCGCGCTAAATCTAATTTCGTTGCCACTTCATCGGTCGTTGCAATGAAATCAAGATCTGAATCATCCAAGCCAATATCTAACTCTTGGGATGCAATATCATCAAAGCTTTGCTCATCCGTAAAGGCATTTTCTGTTAATTCAGCAAGGGCTTCAATAGAATCGTCTACGAGATTATCTCCATGCATTGCTGATTTTGATTCGATCACGGAGTCATCAATGTCTAAAGTATCCAGTGAATCAAGCGCGTCGAGTTCCACTACTTCAACGTCTGCATCTGAGTCACTTGTAGCTGACGCAATCTCAAGACTATCACCACCATCAATATCAAGGGTTTCAAATGTGTCTAACTGGTCGGCTGTCGTCTCATCTGTGTCAACCTCTGATAAGTCAAACTCCAGCTCCATAACAGCGTCATCGCCATCGGGTTGATTCACATCAAAAGCCGCGGTTGCTTCTGTCGTATTCGACGCTTCCAATAAGCTTTCATCAAAATCTATGTCGGAAATGTCTTGAGCAGCTAACTCGTTGATATCCGTGGCGTCTAATGATAATTCGTCGCCTTCAGCAAGCAAGTCATCCGAAAGATCGAGCATCCCGTCATCCGACTCATCAAGCAATGCATCTTCAACATCACTTAGCCAGTCTGCATGCTCAGAAGAGCTTAAAATATCTTTTGCATGCGTAACAACTGGCGCAAGCCCTTGTGTCATCGCCGTACGATACTGCTCAGTAAAGCCCTCTTGATTACCTGACTCTAAATAAATACTTAATAATTTATTTCTCAACGGTACTGTATCTTCATTTGCACCAATGGCATTCTCAAGCAAAGACACCGCCTGATCGTATCGGCCATAAGCGATATAAATATCCGCTTCACTTAACGCATCATCCGTTTCTAAGATAACAGGCTCTGCTGCATCTGCTGTTGACTCTTGATGGGATTCTGTTGCATCAAGCATTGGCTCCTCTACCAATGTCGTCTCTTCAGTTTGTTGAGTATCTGCTTCTGAATCATCCAACTCTGCAAATTCAAAATTAATGGCCTCTTCAATGGCTTCGCGCTCTTTTTTATTTCGACGCTGGATCGCAAAAGCCGCTGCCAGTGAGGCAATAAACAAGCCAAACAACCCAAGGTGAATCGGGCTGAAGGTTTTTAACTTATCCATTAGTGCTGATTGGCTTGATGCCTCCGACACCACTTCCTGTACGTCTTCAACGATGGCTTCTTCCGAAGGTTCAGCTGCCACTTCTGCGATGGGTTCTGCGGTTACTGATGCTTCGCCAATAATGTCGTCGGTAACTCCCGCATCAACAGGTGCTTCTTCTGTAAGCACTTCCTGGGAAACAACCGGCTCGACCGCGTCTGTTTGGGCAAAGGTTTCTTGTTCAGTAGCTTCAGCACTTTGATCAATGGTTAAGGTTTCAGAGGCTAATGGCTCAACAACAGACTCATCCGTTACGACAGTATCATCTACCGCTGAAATCTCTGTTGATGCAGGCTCGCTTCCAGCGTTTTGCTGCCCTAATTGCGCTTGCAAGGAAGCAAGTTCAGCATCTTTGAGCTCAATTAATCGTTCCAGTTGATTAATTTGATCCGTTAAGGAGGTCACTTTATTACTTAACTCAGCGTTATCCATTTCAGAGACAGCCAAGCTATCTGCATTTGCTCCCTCTACTCCCTCGCCTTCGCCTAAAGAAGACGAAAGCCCTTCACTCTCACCGGCTGAGGTTAAGCTTAAATGGCCTTCAGGTAAATTTTCTGGTGCTTGGTATTCTTCTACTGCCTCCGAGCTATCTAACTGTGCACCACGCCATACTTTATTTTGAGTAGAGACAATCTGTGCTGCTTGATCCGTGCTGTAGGCGTTAATTTCTTGTGCCGTTGGTATACGAAGAATAGATCCGGCTTTGATGCGGTTGATGTTGCCATCAGGAAAGGCTTCAGGGTTTATTTTTTGCAAAGCCAGCATGGTTTTATTAATGGAATAACTATTGTCTGGCCGGACACTTTTTGCGATTTCAAAAAGTGTGTCGTTATTTTTTATACGGTAACTGCCATCGGGCGTAACATGGGGGTTGGTTGTGCTTTTTGGTGTTTCCTGATTATATGAATAGGTTTGCACCGTTTCACTTGCTTGATAAGTGGTATTACTGCTTGCCGTCGAAACATTTGACGGTGCAGACGCTGCTTTAACCGAACTACTAATCACTGGCGCCGCACTTTGATTAAAAATAGGTAAATCAACCAATGCCGTATAAGAGCGAACCACTTTACCGGTTGGCCAACGCACTTCAATTAAAAAGTCGAGAAATGGTTCTTTAACGCTTTTTTTCGTAGTGACATTGATAGTCGCGTTACCATTGCCGTCTAAAGTGACATTAAAACGAAGATTCGATAAAAAGTAGGTTCGATCGACACCCGCCATATCAAAGGTTTTTTGATCTGCCAAGCGTACTTTGATTTGATCAGGGTCTAAGTTATCGACATTTGTGACTTTAATCTCTGCATCTAGCGGTTCATGCAATGCGGATCGCATGGTCATTTCACCTAAGCCCAGCGCTGCAACAGTGGCACTATTAATTGCAGCAGCACCACCAATGACTAATCCCGCGACTTTTCGATACATACACCCTACCTTTATTATTCTAAGCAAAACCCTAAAGGAAATCCTTTTGCTTAATTTTGGTTTCTCTGATCTATGATTCAACGAAGATAGTTATCTTCTGAAGACACTTAAAGATCCAGTTTTATCGTTATTATTTCTTTTTTGCTTCACAGGCGTGAGGCTAACGCCGAGATACCAGAAAGACCGTATTCTCAAATGGTCTTAAACCGGTAAAAACAGCGACGTTTGATTGTAAGGGAGACAGAAATTAAGATAAAGCCGGATTCAGCAAGATTTCTGATAAAGGCATCAAACTTTGATTGACCAGCCACTGATATCTATCAAAAGTTAACCAGAAATCCAGTCGGTTCTCATCGAAGGCGTGCAATTTGGTTCGTGCGATGATGGCATTTTCATCAATCTCGGATAAACGCAATTGTGAATACGCACGATCATTTTTCTGAAAATGCATGCCCGCTGCTTGCCATACCGGTTCGAAGGCATCAAGGTCAACAGACTCAGAGAAAATCGCATTAACTAATAGTGTTTGTCCATGAAAAACTGGCAATTGCACAGCGTCAACACTGATTTCATCACAATCGAACCCTTGGCTAAATGCCTCCGTTAACACCACCATTTGATCCTGTCCGGCTGCATCGGCTAGCGGATAGAGATTAAAGGGTAATTGATGCGGAAAAATATCTTCTTCAATGGATTGTGCATTAAGCAATCGCGCCGTTTGCTTGGCCAGCGTTTCTATACCCATTTGCCCTAACCAATCGGCCGAATAAAGCACTTTGCAATCCAGCGCTTCAAGGGCACGACCAGCCAATGCACTGGCAATGGCTGAAACTTCAGGTTCTTGCACGCCCATGACTTTTTCCCCATTAACGCCTCCGTCGAAGAGCACAGGTGACAAGGGTTTAAGCATCGAAGCTAGGCCTATGATTTGGCAATCGAGACGATTTAGTACCTCAGTATAAGCATCAACGACCCAATGCGATTCCAACACCAAGAGCAGATCCAGCTGATTCGGATCAATGGATTCAATAAAAGTAAACCCTTTAGGCCGCCCTTTAACCATCACCGTATCGCCTTGATCTTGGCTTGCCGTTAGCAATTCAATCTCAGAATCCTTAATGACACTTTGCTCAAAGGCTTGAATGTAAGCATCCAATAACAGACCAGGTTTTGCGAGTATGCCGAGGGTTTTACTCATAAATGTTCTCAATTATCCGTTAAGATATCCAACATACGGCGCAGAGGTTCAGCAGCGCCCCACAATAGCTGATCACCCACGGTAAAGGCATTCAGGTATTCACCACCTAATTGCATTTTACGCAAGCGCCCCACAGGGATGGTTAAGCTGCCAGTCACAGCCGTTGGCGTTAATTCTTTTAACGTCAAATCCCTGTCATTAGGCACAACCTTCGCCCAAGGGTTGCTTTCACGGATGATGGATTCGATGTCACTTATTGGTACATCTTGTTTCAATTTAATGGTCAATGCTTGTGAATGACAACGCATCGCCCCAATTCTTACACAGGTACCATCAATCGGCACAGGGGTTTGATTCCCTAAAATCTTATTGGTTTCAACCTGGCCTTTCCATTCTTCTCGGCTTTGGCCGCTATCCATCATCTTATCGATAAAAGGTAACACACTGCCTGCCAACGGGTGACCAAAGGCATCGGTTGGGAATTGATCACTGCGTAAAAGCGAAGCAATTTTTTCATCGATTGGCAAAATAGATGAACGCTCATTGGCCAATTCTTCACCAACCTCTTGCTTGATCACCCCCATTTGATGAATCAACTCACGCATATTTTGCGCACCGGCGCCGCTGGCCGCTTGATAAGTCATGGCGGTAATCCACTCAACCATATCGGCTTTAAATAAGCCGCCAATTGCCATCAGCATCAGACTGACGGTGCAATTGCCCCCCACAAAGTTCTTAACGCCTTGATTTAATGCGTGTTGAATTAAATCACCATTGATTGGATCAAGCACAATCACAGCATCATCACTCATGCGAAGGCTCGAGGCTGCATCGATCCAATAACCATCAAAGCCTGCCTCACGAAGCTTTGAATACACCGCATTGGTATAATCGCCACCTTGACAGGAAACGATCGCATCAAAGCTTTTTAGGGCATCAATATCATAGGCATCTAAAAGCTTCGATGCGCCTTGACCTACATCTGGCGCATCTCCTCCCACATTGGAAGTGGTAAAAAAACTTGCCTCAATACGCTCAAAATTCTTTTCTTCTCGCATACGCGACATGAACACAGAGCCCACCATGCCACGCCAGCCAACGAATCCAACTTTCATCATCTTACTTCTCCAAAATTGCCGTTAGCGCCTTAAGTACGGCATCACCCATCTCAGTGGTTGTCACCTGGGTGCTGCCTTCTGAGAAAATATCGCCCGTGCGAAGCCCTTGATCCAAGACATCACTCACGGCTTGCTCAATGTTTTCAGCGACCGCTGACTGGTTAAAGTTATAACGCAACATCATAGCCACCGATAAAATCGTCGCTAACGGATTGGCTTTATTCTCACCGGCGATATCAGGTGCTGAACCATGACAGGGCTCATACATGCCTTGGCCTTTATCATTTAACGAGGCCGATGGTAACATACCGATGGAGCCAGTCAGCATGGCGGCTGCATCCGATAAAATATCACCAAACATATTACCCGTGACTACCACATCAAACTGTTTAGGCGCACGCACTAACTGCATCGCTGCGTTATCAACATACATATGCGATAACTCAACATCCGGGTAGTCTTTAGCAACATCTTCAAAAATTTCACGCCATAATACAGTCACTTCAAGTACATTGGCTTTATCAACAGAACATAATTTTTTATCGCGTTTTTGTGCCATATCAAAGGCAACATGAGCAATACGACGAATTTCAGGCTCAGAGTAACGGTAGGTATTAAACCCTTCGCGAACGCCTTCACTATTGATCTCAACCCCACGCGGCTGGCCAAAATAAATACCACCGGTTAATTCACGCACGATCATAATGTCCAAGCCCGAAACCACCTCAGGTTTTAAGGTTGAGGCGTCTGCAAGCTGAGGGTAAAGCATTGCGGGGCGAAGATTCGCAAAGAGCGATAAATTTTTACGGATACCCAATAAGCCTTTTTCAGGGCGCAGCGCCATATCCAAAGTATCCCACTGCGGGCCACCAACGGCGCCTAATAAAATCGCTTTCGCGTTTTTGGCTTTTTCTAGGGTTTCATCCGGTAATGGATGACCCGTAGCGTCGATAGCCGCACCACCTACCAAGGCTTCATCAAAGTTTAAGCCAAGGGAGAAATGCTCATTGACGTGATTAAGCACACGCGTAGCTTGCGCCATAATTTCAGGGCCAATACCGTCACCCGGTAAAATCAATACGTTATTCGACATTTTCTATTCTCTTTAAATTACCTATCACTCGTTTCCACGCAGCGCATGAGAACGAGCGCAATGGGGTATTAAGTTCTCACACCAAGCATCCACGGCTTTTCTTTGTGATACTTTTGTTCGAAGGCACGAATGGCATCCGCATCCTCAAGGGTTAAACCAATATCATCCAATCCGTTGACCAAACAATGCTTGCGGAAGGCATCCACATCAAAGGCAATGGATTCACCATCAGGCGTATTAATGACTTGATTGGGTAAATCTACAGTCAGTGAATAGCCCTCTATCGCTTCGCATGCTTTAAACAGCTTATCGACAATTTCTTCATCTAAAACAATAGGTAAAATACCATTTTTAAAGCAGTTATTAAAAAAGATATCCGCAAAAGATGGCGCGATAATGACCCGGAAACCATAATCAAGCAATGCCCAAGGCGCATGTTCACGGCTAGACCCACAACCAAAATTTGTACGGGCTAATAACACTTGAGCACCCTGGTAACGGGGCTGATTTAACACAAAATCTTCATTTATCGGGCGCTTGCTATTATCCGCATCTGGCCGTCCTTCATCAAGATAACGCAATTCATCAAAGAGGTTCACGCCAAAGCCAGAACGCTTAATAGACTTTAAGAACTGCTTAGGGATGATCATGTCGGTATCAACATTGGCACGATCCATTGGCGCAACTAAGCCATTAACGGTCTCAAATTTTTGCATAATTATCCCCTATGCCACATCTCTTACATCAACAAAGTGGCCAGCTATTGCCGCTGCCGCCGCCATTGCGGGGCTCACTAAATGTGTGCGCCCTCCAAACCCTTGCCGCCCCTCAAAATTACGGTTTGAGGTCGATGCGCAATGCTCGCCTTGGCCTAATTTATCCGCATTCATCGCAAGACACATCGAACATCCCGGCTCCCGCCACTCAAGGCCTGCGGCTTCAAAGATTTTATCTAAGCCTTCGGCTTCGGCTTGTTTTTGCACTAAACCTGAACCCGGAACAACGATAGCCTGAATAATATTATCCGCTACATGCTTACCCTTAACGACTTCAGCGGCTTCGCGCAGATCTTCAATTCGACTATTAGTGCAAGAGCCAATAAATACGCGATCGAGTTTAATATCTTTAATGGCTTGATGAGCGGTTAACCCCATATATTCGAGCGCACGTTCAATGTTGCCGCGCTCAACGTCATCTTTGGCATCTTCTGGCCCTGGCACTTGATCATCAATGGATAACACCATCTCAGGTGAGGTGCCCCAAGTGACTTGAGGCTTAATCTCAGCACCTTTTAATTCAACGACTGCATCAAAATGCGCACCTTCATCTGACACAAGATCTGACCAATCAGCAACCGCTTGTTCCCATAAATCGCCTTTGGGTGCAAAAGGTCGGCCCTTAACATAATCCAGGGTGGTTTGATCAACAGCTATCAAGCCTGCGCGGGCGCCTGCTTCAATTGCCATGTTACACACCGTCATGCGACCTTCCATCGTTAAACGTTCAATGACTTCACCTGCAAACTCAATGGCGTAACCGGTGCCGCCTGCGGTACCTATTTTACCGATAATGGCTAATACGACATCTTTTGCCGTCACACCTGGTTGTAACTGGCCATCCACCTTAACCAGCATATTTTTCATTTTCTTTTGGATTAAGCACTGAGTGGCTAAGACGTGCTCAACCTCTGACGTACCAATACCATGTGCCAATGCACCTAATGCACCGTGAGTGGAGGTATGTGAATCACCGCAAACAATAGTCATACCCGGCAAAGTAGCCCCCTGCTCCGGCCCAACCACATGCACAATGCCCTGACGTTCATCATTAATTGGAAAAACGGGAATATGAAACTCATCGCAATTATCGGCCAACGTTTGCACTTGCTTTTTAGACACTGGATCAAGAATACCTTCGATGCCCTTTTCGCGCTCTGCTGTAGTCGTCGGCACGTTATGATCTGGCGTTGCCAAGTTGCCTTCAATACGCCAAGGCTGCCTGCCAGCCAGCTTAAGCCCTTCAAATGCCTGCGGTGAGGTCACCTCATGAATCAACTGCTTATCAATGTATATTAAAGCCGTCCCATCATCACGCTGTTTAACCACATGACGATCCCATAATTTGTCATACAAAGTTTTTGCCTGAGTTTTTGATTGGGTATTTGGCATCACTTCACCTTTCATCCTCTTTCACTTCACGAATCGCATTCTATGGCTTACCATAAGATAAAACAAATTCATTATTTTTATACAAATTATAACCAAAAGGAATAGATCAATCTGAATCATGGACAAAGCCAACCTTGAAACCTTTATCGCAATTTGCGAAACCGGCTCTTTCTCAAAAGCCGCCGACAAACTCTTTGTGACCCAACCGGCAATTTCCAAGCGCCTCACCAGCCTTGAAGAACAAATGAACTGCCAATTGATTGATCGCATAGGCAAAAAAGCCTCGCCCACTGCTCCTGGTGACATATTTTACCAACATGCCAAAAAATTATTGCTCGGCATGAACGAATGCAAAACGGCGATTAATAACCTCAATAAAGAGGTACAAGGCTCCCTCAATCTTGGCATCAGCCATCATATTGGATTGCATCGCCTACCCTTAACGCTAAAAACCTTTGCCAGCACCTACCCTAAAGTGAAGCTCAACCTTGCTTTTATCGAGTCTCCTGAAGCCTATAAAAAAATCCATCAAGGCGAGCTGGAAATCGCCATGGCAACCCTTGGCCACCCCAACTTTGACAACAAAGATACGCAAATTCTCTCAAAAACGATTTGGAAAGACCCACTTTGTTTTGCTGTAGCCAGTCAACACCCGTTAGCCACAAAAAATAACAGTGAAACACTTAACATTTCTGATCTATTAAAATATACCGCTTTAATCCCAAAAGCCGATAACGCCACCTGGCACATCATCCAAGATGCCTTTAAAGGACAACAACCCATTCATAGCATTGAAGCCAACTCACTTGAAAGCATCCGCATGATGACCACCATCGGCCTGGGTTTCTCAGTATTACCCCGAAGCATGCTGAATGCAGAACTTAGAGGCCTTGCACTAAACCAACCAAACCCCGAGCGTTATTTAGGGCTTTTGCACCATAAATCCAGAACTCTTTCAAACCCTGCACGGGCTTTTTTGCAGGTTTTAAAAAACTGCAACCCATAAGGCGATAGAAGCTAGTGACAGCTCCCATTTTACTCAGTTATATCAGTATTTAAGGTTGCATTGTTTTAGCCTTTTAAGCATCATATTGGTGTTCTAGTTTTTCGTTAAAAATAATAAGAACAAACCTAATAAGAATAATAAGTAGCGGAAACTTTTATTGTGTTGAAATTTAAGCCAGCAGCTGCAGCAGCCTCTCTGCTCTCGTTGTTCTCCATTCAAGGCCAAGCCGCCTCGTTTGAGTACGACAACTTCACCATTGATTGGGATACCTCTATTACCGCTGGCGCTCAAATGCGTATCGAAGAGCGTAATCCAGCCATTTCTGTTGGTGCGAAAGGTGATAACATCGTTGGTCAACGACCAAATCTTGATGCCGGACATGGCACACTGCCTTTGCATGACCTTGACGACCTACAAAAAGTACTTGATAACGCCTTTATTATTAACAGTAACGACGGTAATAACAGCTTTGATGTGGGCGATTTTACCTCGTTACGATTGAGCGTACTCAGTGAAGCCGATATTAACTTTGGCGACTGGGGCATCTTCGTTCGGGGTAAAATGTGGCAAGATTATGCCTACACCCAAGGCACAGGCATTGAAGTTGGCACAGATGCCTGGTACTCCTACAATGCCAACCCAGCATTAGCCCACCCTAACCCAGCCGCACCTGGGCAATTTAACCCCGCAGGTGCCAACTACTCCAAACAAGGCTATAAATTATTAGATACTTTCCTTTACGGTTCATTCATGATCCCGATGACAGAAAAAGAAGTGTCTTACCGTATTGGCCGCCAAGTCATTAGTTGGGGTGAAGCACTGCTATCCGGTGGTGGTATCTCACAAGGCATTAACCATGTTGACTCAGATATCATTAACCAGCCAGGTTTTGATTTAAAAGAATTATTCCAGCCAACGGGTGCCATCTTTGGTCAATTAGCCTTAAATGATTACGTTAACGTTGAAGCTTACTACCAGTACGAATGGAACCCTGTCATCATCGCACCCTCCGGTTCATACAATAACGAATTTGACTCCATCGGCGCGGGCGGTGATACCTTTATGTTCTTGACTGGGCAAGAAACAAGGATACTAGGCCACGACATCACAGACCCAACGGATGAAGACGCTTACGCTCTTAGACAGTTTTTACAAGTTGGATGTAAACCAGGAGATGATAGAGATAGCCGATGTATGGGATTGGTACCATATCACCTTCGCACGAATGAGCCAGGCAATAATGGCCAATTTGGTGTTGCCTTTAACTTCTTTTTAGATAATGGCGATGAAGCCGGCCTTTACTACGTGAATTACCACGAAAAAATCCCAAGTTTTATTCTACCCATTGATGCTATCGAGATCATGGCACCTATTATCGATGTCTTAGTCGCTGTTGCTGATCCTGACGAATACCAAAAAACACTAGCCCCTCAAGGTGGCTTCCAAGGGATTGAAGATTTAGGCTGGAAACTATCCACTAAACAATTAACCGCACTGCTTGGCTTGTTAGGTGCATTGCCGCCTGAAGATGGCTCTATCAGCGAAATTATTCAATATGTGCTCGGTAAGCCTGAAATTCTTGAAGGGATTTTACCTGATCAGTTCTATGGCGTGCTTGAAAGTTGTGCCAACAGCACTATCTGTTCATTTACTGCCGCAGGTGGCGCATCAGCAGGAGCAAATATATTCTTAAAACCTTTCGGGTTTGATTCAAATACCGTTATCCGCTCATTGAACTATCGCTTACAATATTTTGACAACGTTCAAATGCTTGGTGCGACATACTCCACCGTAGTTGGTAGTGCAAACGTTGCAACCGAAGTTAGCTACCGTATGAACACCCCACTCTTAGGCGGCGACGTACCTCGAACCCCTAAACGCTGGCAGCTCATTAACTGGCACATCAATACCCTAATGGTATTTGAGCCTAACTGGTTATGGGATTTTTCATCGTTCACAGCAGAAGCCTTATTATGGTATGTACCGGGCGCTTTGGAATATAATGCAAATGATCTGAGCAACCCAGATCGTCTAGCCGTACAAAATACCCCTTATGGCTTAGGCTTGAGTATGTTTTGGTCATGGGAATACCAAAACGTCTTCCAAGGCTGGGATATCATCATCCCTTGGTATGTTAACTATGGCGCTATTGGTGCTGCCTTTAACAGCGGCTACCGAAATGGTCAGGCTACCTTTGCAACAGGTGCAACTTTTAGGCATTTATCGGGTCTAGAGTTGGGCACTGGTGTTAAGATGAACTTTGGTGAGCAAGATGATCAGTTCCAAATGATGACCCAAGATAGAGACTCCGTTAATTTCACCGTTAAATACAGCTTTTAACATAAATTCAAGCGATGAGGCAGTTAGCCCATTAACTGCCTCACATACAACTTCTTCCCTATCTATTTGATTACTTTTATTTACTCAAAAATCGTAACTGCTACGATGCTAGTTATATCGTTTGGCCTTTCCGCTTATTCAACACGAATTGATTTCAAAACCTATTTTGAAAGCTGTAACATTATTCTTAAAATGTACATGCATTTTGCTTATACCACACAAGATCCTGTATTAATTGATCATCTACGCACTTCTAAGTTTGAAGCATTGATCTTTGCAATGAACACATACAAAAAACTCCAAAGCGCCTCAAAACCTCACTCATCATTACTCGAGCTATGGAATAAACTTCATGCAACCATCTCTGACGAATTAATTACCCCCAACCTGAATTCAATCTCGCCAGATCAAATATATTTACCCCCAACTGACAAAGATCAACAAGAAACAAGCTTATATTTTTCGCTTATCGAATTTTACTCTGACCATTTGCGCCCCAAAACGCTTGTAGCACCAAAAGGGCATTTATTGAACTAACGACAAAAATTTAAGCCTAAAAGATCATTGTATATCCATCCACAAAACCATGGAGAGTACAATGAAAGCATTAATAGCAGAGTTTTTAGGTACCTTCTGGCTGGTATTAGGCGGCTGTGGTAGTGCTATTATTGCCGCCACCTTTCCAGATACCGGTATAGGTTTTTTAGGTGTTGCACTCGCATTTGGCTTAACCGTTGTTACTATGGCCTATGCCATTGGCCATATTTCAGGCTGCCATTTAAACCCTGCCGTAACCTTTGGGTTGAGCATTGCAGGTAGGCATTCATGGAAATGTTTTGCCCCTTATATTGCCGTACAAGTATTAGGCGCCATAGCCGCAGGTGGCATATTGTATTTAATCGCTAATGGCCAGGCCGGGTTTGATATCAGTAAAGGATTTGCTACCAATGGCTATGGTGAACACTCGCCCGGCCATTACTCGCTTTTAGCCGCGACCATTGCCGAAACCCTTCTTACCGCTTTTTTTGTGTATATTATTTTGAATGTGACAAGAGACGATACACAAACCAATGTTGCTCCCATTGCCATAGGTTTGAGCTTAACCCTGATTCATCTTATTGCTATCCCCATTACTAACACTTCGGTAAACCCAGCCAGAAGTACAGGTGTTGCCATATACCAAGGCGGTTGGGCAATAGAGCAACTCTGGTTATTTTGGGTTGCGCCACTGGTCGGCGGACTAATCGGAGCACTGCTGTATAAAACAACACAAACAGACGTCGATTAAGCTGCCCTTTCCGCCAGGGTGTCTATGAGTGTTTCAGCTCGGCATTTTTTGGCAAAGAAGCCACTCGATGAATAAATCGAGGCAAAGCCAATACATGGCTACCCATCAGAGGCTTACCTGTGGTGAGTAAAGCCACCGACAGGTCTCTATCCGGGTCTGCCCAACACAGAATATTAGAAAACCCCAAGTGACCAAAGGCGTTTTCAGCATCCATCCCATAAAGCCCTAGTGGTTTAGACCCCAACATAAAGCCAGAACTAAAGCGCATGGGTAAATATAATGAGCGATCCAATCGAACCGGTGACGACTCCCTTAGAGCAATATCAATGGTATCTTTAGATAAGATTTGTTTGCCTTTATACACACCACCATTTAACAACATTTGGTAAAACCGCGACATTTCTTCGGCTGTACCATACATATTACCCGCCGGAATCACAGCGGTCATAAAAGCATCCGTATTCGATAAGCGAACCGCTTCATCAATACTCAAGCCAAAGGATTTTTCTAAAAATCGCCCTAACAATTTAGGAGGACGACTTCCCGTCACATAATTTTTAGCGGCCTGGGTGTGGTATTGGTTATCCAGGCCATAACGAAAATAGGTCATTTCCATCGGCGATCGAATCACGTCGTCCACATACGCATTGATCGAAATACCTAAAACTCGCCTTATTAATTCATCTGCGATAAAGCCAGTTGTCACTGGGTGATACGCTTGCACCCGCCCATTAGGCGACTGAGAAGGAGTGGCATAGATGGCGTCTAAGGCTTTCTCGCGATCAACCAAACCGTTAACGCCTGGAGAATTTTCAACCACGGGAAATCCACCACAATGACTCAACATCTGATAGATAGAAATTTTTTCTTTATTATACGCACCGAATTCGGGGATATATTTTGCAACAGGATGTAGCAAATTAATGGCTCCCTGTTCTGCCAATTTATGTAATAAAATGGCTGTTACCGCTTTAGAAGCAGAGAAATAACACAAAGGGGTATTGATAGTCATCAACTGACTGGTTTGAGGGGCGTCAGATGTCTCTCGACACCCCAAGGTTCTGTGAAAAACTATGCGTCCTGATTGCCGCAAACAAAAACCGATGGCCGGATACATGCCTGTCTGATAAAGCGCCAACACCGAAGCCCACACGGCTTGGAATGCAGCCTGCGCTGTCGTTGAATAGCTATCAATGCCTTCTTTTTCTGTGTCGATTTGCAATACATTTTCAACGTCAGCGATATCAACCGAATGAAACAGGCGCTTATTTACTGTTTTAAATAGCGATCTAGCTATCATAAGCAGTTATCCTTTAAATAAACTGCCTCTAACTGTAGCAAAGAATGCCAATTTTTTAATTTAAGGGCCCAGAGACTTATGAGGCATCTATTGCTTCAAACTCATCGAGCCTAAGCTTCATTGAACCATCAGATTGACGCACCCAAACTTCATTCGTGATAACCCCTTTTGCGTTATTCATTCGCCATTCAGATTGTAATTTGACCGTCGTATCATCAATCACTTCGAGACTTGGGTTGATATACTCAACATCACTCAGGCCGTTATCCATGATTTGCTGCCAAAACGCTTGAATTTCTGAACGCCCCTCAAAATCGCCAAAAGGCTTGGCATGAATAACAGCGTCTTCTTCATACTGGGCTGCACAACCTTTTGCATCATGCGCATTAAAAGCAGCTTTCCATTGACTACTCGCTTGATTCACTGCATCAACTAGGGTATTTGAACCATACATCTGGCGGCCTCCGAATCGTGTTTAGATGAACAACCTTAAGATTTGATACTTTTCTATGCCTTTTTGTTCCAATGGCATAAACTATTCGATTTCCTCAATAGAGGAGGATTAATCTTTATGGCGTGGATAGCGTTTACCTGCCTTGCGGCATTTAGTCAGGCATTTCGAAATGCATTACAAAGCAAGTTAAGCCAATCTGTAAGTGTTGCAGGCGTTACACTCGCCCGATTTATATGGGCTTGCCCATTGGCGCTGATATACCTCTTAGCGTTGTACCAAGTCGCCCCTACCGAACCACCCAATATTAGCTTTCACTACCTATTAATGTGCTTATTAGCTAGTACAGCGCAAATTCTTGCAACCGTTTTACTGGTTATTCTCTTCAAACAAAAAAACTATTCTGTCGGCTCAGGATTATCAAAATGCGAAGCACCCATGGCCGCCGTATTAGGCGTATTGTTTTTTAATACCCATTTAGACAGCGTGGCTTGGTTTGGCGTGTTAATTGGCGGCACAGCAGTCATGTTATTTAGCCTATCAACGAATTTTAAAAAAGTGTCCATCAAAACTCTGGTGATAGGTTTAGGTACCAGTTTAGGTTTTTCGCTGACCTCATTATGGGTTCGAGAGGCCACTTTATTGCTGAATATACCTTTTCTTCACCGTGGTGCAATCACCTTATTTACGGTCATTTCAATGCAGTGTGTTATTTTACTCTCTTACTTAAGTATTACCGATAAAAAAACATTGCATGTTCTCATTAAAAAAACACCATTGGTATTTAAAACCAGCGCAGCCAGTGTGGTGGCATCAATGGGTTGGTTCACCGCCATGTCACTTCAGGCAGTGCCTTTGGTCAAAACATTAGGGCAAATTGAGATCATCTTCACTTTGATCATCGCTTTTTTATGGTTAAAAGAAAGACCAAAAGCCAAAGATATTGCAGCTTTGATACTGACAGCGATCGCTGCAATATTAGTTATGCTTTAAGGGAGAAATTCCTGCCTAATGACAGGAAAAGTTATGAAAATTATGCTGCGTCAGCTAGAGGCGCAATTTTCTTATCGACCAGTCTATCGCTTTTAATATCATCAGGTAAATCTGACCGTTTGACTTTGACATTATCAAACACTTTCATCATAAAGCCATCAAGATCTTCAGACATGGGGGTTTTTAGACTTAATAATTTCCACTTTAATCGCAAAGCAATAGACTTAATGTCACGGCCACTAAAGCCTTCGGATAAACTTGCCCAAGATTTGAGATTATTTTCAACCCACAGTTTAACTTGTTCAGATGATTTAAGATTTGATATTGAATTCACTGAGTCAATAAGGTATTGCTCAAACAACATCTCCCGTGTTTTGACATCTGGCAAGTCAAATCGAACCATATAAGTAATTCGAGAAATCATTGCAAGATCAATTTTATCCGCACGGTTGGTAGCAAATACAAAAAAGTAATGCGAATTTAGATCACCGGTTTTAGTTAAAAAGTGTGTCACAATCTTACTTTGCTCAGGACTAAGAGCATTACGATTCATTAATAGCGAATCAGCCTCATCAATAAATATCATGGTTTTTTGTTTTGCCTTTGCAACCGTATTAAATAGTTTATCTATCTCTTCAATCGCTTGCTCAGTAGGCAATTTGAACCAATCACTACCTGAACACTTCACATAGCCAAAGTCCTGTGCCATTTGACGTGCTTTAATGGTTTTACCTGTACCGGGTGGGCCATAGAATAAAAGATTCGGCAATTCACTTTGTTCATGACTGTTGTTTAATATTGCAATAGCTTCTTGAAGCTCGGCATCTGCATCAGCATTTAAAAATACCTTATATATACTGGCATCCCCTGTACCTACCCCTTTTTCAAGTTTTAACTTGGGCTTATAAAGGGTTTTTACAAACTGCCCCCACCATTTTTTTGCAAAATACCCTGTCGTTCCTATGAGTGTTATACCGCCAGCCATAGCAACACCATATTTCGCAATTTTATCGGTACCGTATGAGCGAACAGTATCACCTATTTTCCCCAAATTACTAGTCGCAGCATTTGTGAGTTCATTGACACCTTCGGATAAAGTTTGCTTCATGCTGTTAGAAAAATCTTTCACCGTCTTTTTTAAAAAGCTATCTTCGCTTAAACCCTTTCTAGGGGCATTCAATTGCTCATAAATCCCCTCAGAAGCCCCTTCTATAAAACTTTTAGCAAAGGCCTTCGTCATGTCATTAAGCCTTAGATCATCTCCTTCACCCCCAAAAAGCGCAGAAAGACTGGGGGATGTTTCAGGGCTGGAATAAGATAAATTCAAAGAAAATATTAAAGTTATCATCAATCCAATTAAAAAAAATCGCATGTTAAGCTCCTATTTTAAACGCAATAGTTAGAGAAAAAAAATGTAGGGTTATTCAGCAACTTTCATTACGATTCGCTCATCTGCGTATTGCCATTCTGAAGGATTGGTGAAATACTTGCTGCGAACGCAATTAACCACTTCTCTGGGGGCAGTGATGTCATTCGAAGATAAGTTTTCAGAACAGATGGAAAAAGCCGGGCAGGAATTAGCCCAATTACGCGACGAATTACGCTTAAAAGTACATTTACTAAAGATGGAATCAAAAGAAGAATGGGAATCCATGGAAAAAAAATACCAACACTTCTTAGATAATCAACTTCCAGATTTAAAAGAACAAGGACGTGAAACCAGCAATGAAATAAAAGAAAAAATGGAATCATTAAGCGAAGAAATCAAAAAAGGGTACAAGAAATTAATCGACTCAATTAAGCATTAATGCTTAATCTGTAGACTCACTATTTATGGTTTCAACAAAGGGATAATCAATATACCCTTTTTGGCCACCTTGATATAGCGTCCGCTCATCAATCGAATTAAGCGCATATCCATTGTTTAAGCGCTCAACCAGATCCGGGTTCGCAATAAAGGCGCGACCAAAGGAAACTGCTTGGGCCGTTCCTTCACCGATAGCTCGACTGGCTGA
>JAPOUS010000123.1:0-2930 GCA_026708525.1 Cellvibrionales bacterium | reverse complement strand
CTTCCCATTTACCAGGGCATGCAAATAAGCTATCGGTAAATGATTGACTTCGTTTAAAAGTATCTGATAGGTTTTGTATGGATGATCATCATAGTGGTCATTATAAGTATTGCCGATACCTATGCGCAAACCCAAGCGACCACCGCCCACGACATCAACCAGTGCTTCTGTTAACTCCAATAGAAACCGACAACGTTTTAATCTGGTGCCACCATAAGTATCATTACGTTGATTGCTATTCGAAGCTAAAAATTGCGCCGGCAAATAGCCGCTGGTGCAATGAAGCTCTATTCCTTGAAACCCTAAGCTCATGGCGCGCTTGGCAGCAAGGCAATAACCCTCAATAGTGGATTGAATACCACTTAGGCTAAGGGCTTTAGGTTCTGGTAAAGGTTGCATACCCTCTTGAGTAAAAAGTGTTGCATTGGCTTTGATTGCAGAAGGGGCAACAATAGGCAGATCAGGCTGCCGATTGAATGGATGAGCAATACGACCACAATGCATCAATTGCATTACAAGCTGCCCCTCTGCTTGCTGCACCTGATCAACCACAGGCTGCCAAGCATTGGCTTGTAAAGCATCAGCAATGCCAGGAGTATTGAAATACCCTTTACCCTGCTCTGAAGGGTAAACACCTTCGGTAACAATCAACCCACTACTGGCTCTCTGTGCATAATAGGTCGCCATCAGTTCCGTAGCCTGCCCATTGCTGGATGCTCTAGCTCGTGTCATTGGAGCCATAACTATACGGTTAGAAAGCGCCAGCTCACCAAGCTGGACAGGGGAAAATAACTGACTTGACATAAAAAGAATTTACAACCTACTTACACTCAATGCTTCTCAATGACCAGCTGAACCGATCCCACATGAATACCCCATTTATAAAATTTGGATTCATTCATTATATGACCATCATTTACTAAAAACATTCTATCAACGACCTTTACCAATAAAGGCTTATTGTTAAAATTGATTTCAAGCAGGTAATCCATGAATAAGGCATTACCCACTATCAACATTTGATGCGAGCCTACCACATCATTTGCTGTGGCGATATAGGTACTGTTATCCTGCTTATGTAACTCCCACCGTCTATGTTGTTTTTCGCCATCATCAAAAATAAAATCTTCTTCTAAAACACCCATTGAATCTTGCCAATAAGCATTTATATCTGCCTTAAAAGTTCGAATCACATGACCTTGGCGGTTTTTTACCACACCATAGGCGTTTAATTTGCCATTAAAAAATGCTTCTGGATGCAATGTCGGCTGTTTATGGGCATCTCTAATAATTGATTTTGAGGTTCTGCGCTAAATTTCAAGGTTTTCAGTAAGGCGAAGGTTGCAGTTAATGTTAGACACCTTAACAAAGCCTTTAACGCAGCTTAAGCCAAAGAAATTAGTGCCCGAAGGGTCTATCCAGAAAAGTTATTCAAATTCATTAGCCTGTGACTTTTTATGGTAAAAAACACGTTATTTAATTTCGTTACAGAGCCCGAAAGCAATTTTTAGAGGTGCCCTTATGTTAATATTGATCAATAGAATGATTGGCACAACTAAATAGCAGCAGCAAACAACAGACACTCGCAATGTTCTTAAGCATCAGAATCCTCGTAAGTCGTTATCGGTTTATCGGGTTTCGCATAAGAAAGTCTGGCAATTTTTGTAGGGTGATAATAGGTATCAAGCCCTGTAACAACCACCGTGTCAAGCAGATCATAATTTACCGTTTTATCGTTTGATAAAGCCTCCTCAGGTATATCGATAGATTCAATCTGCCCGATAACCAAAGTCGTGCCATTGGCTTTTATCGGGATGATCTCTTCCAGCGACAAACACAGCCTAAGGGGGCTTTCCTTTACCATAGGTGCGATAAAATCCCCATCGTAGAGTGGCGTCAGACCTGTTGCGGCAAACTCTGATTGGTGTTCAGCGTATCTAGCAGCCGTTTGGTGTGCCTGCGGGTAAAACGATCGTGTTACCTGATTAAGACTAAAGGCTTTAGTTTGTTTAATATTGGTTAGCGTATCTCTTGGCACAGTATCCGGTCTTGATAATATACCGATCAACGCAGGATTAGCTCCTATGTGCATCACTTGGCTAAATAGCGCAAGATTTTCATTCCCTTCACGGCTTTTTGTTCCAACAAGCATAGCCGGCTTAAAGCCTGTAAGCTGATTGATAAAATGCGCGCGTTCTCGTTGGTCAAATTGACCCAATTGCAATTTTGTTATTTTCATTAGGGTAACGTCTACTGATTAGAAGAGTAAAAGATAACAAGGTTTTGGTAGTTGCCTTTTTGATTAGCCATATTGGATCGCCCAGAGAAAAACGTTAAGTGCTGATCGTTAAAGGCTAAGAAAATCGGAGGGAAAACTTGCTCGATTAACCAATTCGTCGGCGTTACTTTGATGCATTGCTGCATTTCGATCGATTTGGTTTGATGGTATGGATGGATTTGCTTTTTAAGCTTGTTACAAGGCATCTTCTTCGCCCGCATTTTTACCCATTGTGCTCTTGAAGGCACCGGATAATAAAAATCGGTTTGTTTACTTTCTTCCTTAATCATCTGTTCGAAAATAAAATCACTGAACCCTGCATCAATGACAAAAGGCTGTTTGATCTTAAGTGCCGATTTTTTTCGCGTTTTATCACACCGGTTGTTGTATTCAAGGGCAACCCGCTTTTCTTCGGTCTGAATACGGTAAGATTCATCACAATAGGTGTTCGAAAAGTCAACATCAGGCTGATAGCTTGCGCCATTAAATGCCATAATTTTACGTGCAAACACAACCCCTTCTGGCGTTTGATATGTCACTTCATGTTGCTTATTACTTATCTTGTGAATCTCTTTATACATAAGCTGTTTTGACTGCTTATCAAACACCAAGCCCGATAGGTGGTCAGCACCAAAACCGCTAGACACCCAAA
>JAPOUS010000089.1 GCA_026708525.1 Cellvibrionales bacterium | reverse complement strand
ACAAAGTCAAGACACGCCAATTCCAGGTAGATTTGGAGTTAGATTTTGTTTAACTGGACAGCAGTGAATCGCTTTAATATTCGCATTAGTTTAAGCACTGACCAAAGATGCACAGGTCAGCAGGCTCATAGAGGCCGGAAGAGGCACTTAAAATCACTTGAGGCGAAACGCTAGTGAAGCCATCAATGATGGATATGATGACCTTAAGACAGAACACCCATCAATATGAGTGGAGTAGAATTTAGATAAGTGTTGAGCTGCTACGGCAGCTCATCTAAATCTTCGCCTTCTTTTTCAACCACAGGCACAATCAAATCTTCTTTTGACACACCCATGAGTAACAATAAAGCACTCGCGACATAAATCGATGAATAGGTACCAAAGCCCACACCCACCAACAGAGCAAGTGCAAAGCCATTAATCATTTCACCGCCAGCGAAAAACAAAACGACCAAAACGACCATAGTAGTGAAAGACGTCATTAACGTACGACTCAAGGTTTGTGTCAATGAGGTATTAACCACCTCAAGAGACGAGGCATTTCGCATAGTACGAAAATTATCTCGGATACGGTCAAACACAACAATGGTGTCATTGAGAGAGTAGCCAATAACCGCAAGTACCGCAGCTAAAACCGTCAAATCAAACTCAATCTGAAACAAAGAAAAAAATCCAAGGGTAATAATCACATCATGGGTCAAGGCCATGACCGAACCCAAAGAAAATTTGAACTGGAAGCGAACCGCGATATACACCAAGACAACAAGCAATGCTAATAACATGGCCAATGCACCGCTTTCTTTAAGCTCTTGACCAACTTGTGGGCCAACAAACTCTACCCGCATCAATTTAACATCGTCAGGTGAAGCGTCTTGTAACAACGCTAATACCTTAACACCAAGCTTTGGATCATCACTTTGAATACGAATCAACACATCGGTATCTTCACCAAAGTGCTGAACCACAGCCCCTTCGTAACCAGCTTGATTTAAAGTTTCGCGTATTTCTGGCAAATTAGCGGTTTTGGCATAATCCAATTCAATGAGTGTACCACCGGTAAAATCCAAACCAAAATTTAACCCCTTGATCGCAAGAGAAGCGATTGAGGCAATAATGAGAATGGCTGAAAAAACCAAACAGGCTTTTTTCAGCTTCATAAACTGAATGACTTTTCCTTTTTCCATAATTATATCGCCAACTTCTTCACGTTACGGTTACCATAAACCAATTCAACCAAGGTACGCGTACCAACAATCGCAGTAAACATCGAGGTTAAAATACCAATACCTAAAGTCACAGCAAAGCCTTTAATGGGCCCTGTGCCTAATGCGTAGAGAATCAACGCCACTAACAAAGTCGTTAAGTTAGAATCCAAAATCGTCACAAATGCACGATCATAGCCTGCCGAAATTGCTCTAGCAGGTACCAAACCATCGCGCAGTTCTTCTTTTATCCTCTCGAATATAAGCACATTGGCATCGACTGCCATTCCAAGCGTTAAGACAATACCCGCAATACCCGGCAAGGTGAGCGTTGCCGAAATGATCGACATCACACTAACCAACACCACAAGATTCATAAGAAGTGCTAAGTTGGCAAACAGTCCAAACACCTTGTAGTAGAACAGCATAAATATCAGCACCAATCCCATCGCCCAAATAATGGCATTAATGCCCTTCGCAATATTTTGCTCACCCGATGATGGCCCTATGGTTCGCTCTTGCACAAAGTCAACCGGTGCCGCTAAGGAGCCAGCCCTTAATAAAAGCGCTAATTCACGTGCTTCGTATGGGCTATTTAAGCCTGTAATTCTAAATTGAACGCCCAGTGCCGACTGAACAGTCGCAAGGCTAATAATTTGTTTTTCATAATAAGGCACACGAACAATTTCTTTTTCACCCTGCTCATTTATGCGTGTTTCATTGCGTGTTTTACGCTCGATGAAAAGTACGCCTAAGTTTCTGCCAATATTAGTCTTGGTCGCATTATGCATTTGGCGACCACCTTGGCTATCCAAGGTGATATTAACCTGTGGCCGAGAGTTTTCATCAAAACTGGTGCTGGCATTAGCAACCTGATCACCTGTGATAACATAAGAACGCTCTAATTGAGCAGATTTTTTATAGCCTTCTGGATTTCTAAATTGGAAAGTTTCGCCTGCCGCATCCCCACGCGCCTCAAGGCGGAACTCAAGGTTTGCCGTTTTGCCAATGATACGTTTAGCGACTGCCGAATCTTGCACCCCAGGTAATTCAACCACAATCCGGTTTAAGCCTTGGCGTTGCACTAAAGGCTCAGATACACCTAACTCATCTACACGATTTCTTAAGGCAACTAAGTTCTGGCTAACCGAATCACTTGCAATTTTACGTTTTAGGGCATCACCAAAACGCCACACAACAAACGCGTCATCATCCGCCTCATAGGTTTGTTGCTCAAGCTCTGGGACAACCTGCTTTAATGCTTTAAGTGCCTGCTTCCGGTCATCGACGGATGCAAATTTTGCCGAAATCTCCTCATCTTTCATGGTCACTATGCCACGAATACGCGATTCACGGAGCTTTTTCTGAATCTCCGTTCGATACCCTTCAAGACGTTTCTTTAAAGAGAAATCGGTATCCACCTCTAATAAAAAGTGCACACCGCCACTTAAATCAAGACCCAGCTTCATAGGATCTGCACCTAATTTATGGAGCCAATCCGGTGTCGTGCTGGCAAGGTTTAATGCGACAATAAAACCCTCAGGCAAAATGGTTTCTACCACTTTTTTGGCTGTTAGCTGATCGTTTGAATTCGCCAAACGAATCAATAAGGTTCTTGGGTCACTGTCATCAACCGCTTTAATCGGGATATTGGCCTCTGTTAATGCGGCCTCTGCCTTTTGTTTGACGGCTTCATCGATCACTTGCCCGCCAGACTCACCAGATATTTGTAAAGCAGGATCCGGACGAAACAGGTTTGGCGTTGCATATATAGCACCAATAACCAACACGATAAGCACTGTTAAGCGCTTCCAAATGGGGTATCTATTCATTCTAAAACCAACTTCTCCATACTATTTGCAAGAGGATATAACAACTGACAGCTCCCAAACCCTCTTAGCCTTTATTTAATCATGAAATATTTTAGCATGACTAAAAGACTCATTTATTTCGTAAAGTTCCCGAGAATCCATGAAATCGACTTTTTTAGTCAACCCATTTTTTAGTCAATCCACTGACGAGCATTCGCAAACATGCGCATCCAAGGGCTGTACTCACCCCAATCTTTTGGCGCATACGAATGGCTCACGGTTCTAAATACTCGCTCAGGATGTGGCATCATAATGGTTGAACGACCATCCGTTGAACACACACTAGTAATCCCTTCGGGCGAGCCGTTAGGGTTTAATGGGTAATGTTCTGTCGGTTGATGCGCTCCATCAACATATTGCAAAACTTGTTCCTTCGCCACCAACGGATGCTCAGGTGCAATCACCACACGCCCTTCTCCATGCGCAACAGCAACCGGCAAAACAGAACCTGCCATACCAGAGAACAATATAGAAGGGGATTCATTAATTTGCACTTGCGCCACACGCGCTTCAAATTGCTCTGATTGATTTTTTACAAATCGGGGCCAATGTTCAGCACCAGGGATCAAATCTTTTAGCAGCGACATCATCTGGCAGCCATTACACACCCCCAGAGAGAATGTATCTACTCGATAGAAAAAGGCTTCAAATTGATCTCTGAGCGCGGCATTAAAGCGAATATTCTTTGCCCAACCTTCACCTGCACCTAAAACATCTCCATAGGAGAAGCCGCCACAAGCGACCAGCCCTTTGAAAGACTCAAGTGAAACGCGGCCCGTCATTAAGTCCGACATATGCACATCCACGGCATCAAAACCTGCGGCATGGAAGGCTGCTGCCATCTCTATCTGACCATTAACGCCTTGCTCTCGTAAGATAGCCATTTTGGGCTTAGTGTCTAACGCAAGATAAGGTGCTGCAATATTTTCAGATAAATCAAAGGTCACTGTGGGCTCGATACCCTTAGCAGCCTGATCAATCAAGGCAAATTCCTGCTCTGCGCATTCTGGATTATCACGTAGCTTTTGTATTTCAAAGCTCGTTTCAGCCCAGCGCTTTTGAAGTGTCGCTCGATCCGTTTTAATTAATTTCGAATCGCCCGAACAAATACAAATGGTTTCGTCTTTCGTTGGGCGGCCTAATACATGTAAGCAGTCGCTCACACCAAATTGTTCAAAAACGGCTTCAACTTGTGCTAGTTGATCATCGGCGACTTGAATAACAGCACCTAACTCCTCATTAAAACATTGCGCAAGCGCATCGCCCGGCAATTCGGCAATATCAATGCAAAGCCCGGATCGTGCAGCGAACGCCATCTCAAGCAAAGTAACAATCAATCCTCCATCAGATCGATCATGATAGGCTAACAACAAGCCTTGCTGTAGTGCACTTTGGAGCGCGCTAAAGCCTGCTTTAAAGTGTGAGGGATCATCCAAGTTAGGGCAATCATTCCCGAGCGCATTATGCGTTTGCGCCAATGCCGAACCGCCTAAACGCTGCTGACCTTTCGCAAGATCTACAAAGATAAGCGAGGTATCACCCACTAATTGAAGCTCAGGGGTTAGCACTTTTCGCGCATCCGTTACTGGCGAAAATGCAGAAATAATTAACGATAAAGGCGAGGTAACCGATTTTTGCTTGCCACCTTCTTGCCATTGGGTACGCATGGAAAGAGAGTCTTTACCAACAGGAATAGCAATGCCGAGTGCAGGGCATAAATCCATACCCACAGTTTCAACCGCTTCAAATAAGGCCTGATCTTCTTTGCCTGTTCCAGCCGCTGCCATCCAATTGGCCGATAATTTAATATCGCCAATTTGCGCAATAGGCGCTGCTGCAATATTTAATAACGCCTCACCCACTGCCATACGCGCAGAGCTTTTCGCATCGATCAGCGCTAGCGGTGTACGTTCACCCATCGCCATGGCTTCACCCGCATAGGAATCGAAGGCTGATAAGGTCACCGCAACATCGGCAACCGGCACCTGATAAGGGCCGACCATTTGATCTCTCGCCACAAGGCCTGTAATCGAGCGGTCACCAATGGTAATCAGAAATTGCTTACTCGCAACACTCGGCAATGCCAACACACGATCTAACGCTGCCTCAAGGCTGATATTTTGCGTATCAAAGGCTGCTTGTTTAACGGTTTTGCTCTCAAAGGTACGCTGCATTTTTGGCGGCTTGCCAAAAAGCACTTCCATTGGCAAATCAACAGGATGATTGTCAAAGTGACTATCGGTCACTTTGATGTGTTTCGCTTCAGTGGATTCACCAACGATAGCGTAAGGGCAACGTTCACGCTCACAGAGAGCTTTAAAGGTTTCAATATTCTCAGGCTTTATCGCTAACACGTAACGCTCTTGCGACTCATTACACCAGATCGCAAGTGGAGACATACCCGGCTCGTCATTAGGGACTTGACGCAGTTCAAATCTACCACCTGTACCGCCATCTTTAACCAGCTCTGGCAAGGCGTTAGATAAACCACCCGCTCCAACATCATGAATAAAGGCAATAGGGTTATCTTCGCCCATTGCCCAGCATCGATCGATCACTTCTTGACAGCGGCGCTCCATTTCAGGGTTTTGGCGTTGTACGGATGCAAAATCCAAGGTTTCTTCGGATTGTCCAGAGGCCATAGAAGAGGCTGCGCCCCCGCCTAAACCAATCTGCATGGCAGGGCCACCAAGCACCACTAATTGCGAACCCGCTGCAAAGGGCTTTTTCTCAACATGCTCTTCTTTAATGTTACCCATGCCGCCTGCAATCATGATCGGCTTGTGGTAGCCTGCAACTGCTTCACCATCAACTGTCATGACCGTATCTTCATAGGTTCGAAAATACCCGCAAAGGTTCGGGCGACCAAACTCGTTATTAAATGCCGCGCCACCTATTGGCCCATCAAGCATAATATCTAACGCTAAAACAATGCGATCCGGTTTGCCATAGGGTTTCTCCCAAGCCTGCTCAAAACCAGGAATAGTTAAATTAGATACCGTAAAGCCTGTCAAACCCGCTTTAGGTTTAGAGCCACGCCCTACCGCACCTTCATCACGGATTTCACCGCCTGACCCTGTACCTGCACCTGCAAACGGTGAAATCGCGGTTGGATGATTATGGGTTTCGACCTTCATTAACAAATGAATCGGCTCAAGGTGATAGCTATAACTGCCAGATTGCGTTTCAGGATAAAAGCGCCCAGCAATTGTCCCTTTAACCACTGAGGCATTATCTGAATAAGCGGAAAGTACATTCTCAGGGTTTTTAGCATGCGTATTCTTTATCATCTTAAATAAAGATAATGGCTGCTCTTTACCGTCTTTCACCCAGCTCGCATTAAAGATTTTATGGCGACAATGTTCAGAATTTGCCTGCGCAAACATCATCAATTCAACATCTTGAGGATCACGACCTAATTGCTGAAACTGCTCAGTTAAGTAATCAATTTCATCTTCAGCTAAAGCTAACCCCAGCGTATTATTGGCTGCTACTAAGGCTTTTCGCCCATCACTCATAACAGGGTAATGCATCAATGGCGTAGGCTCATCATGCGTAAAAAGCGCTATGGCATCCGCTAATTGCTCAACCACAGATTCCACCATGCGGTCATGGAGATAGTCACTCACAAGGGTGCGATCAATGGGTTGCGCTGCCTGCACAAAATACGCCACACCTCGCTCTACGCGGTGAACTTGCGTTAATCCGCAATGCTGAATGATATCGGTTGCTTTTGATGCCCAAGGTGAAACCGTACCAATACGTGGAATCACTACAAACAATTCTCCACTGGGGCTGGCTTGCTCTTCAAGCACCTGACCCCCTTCAGCAAGTATTTTTCGCAATTGTTGTTCTTGGGCTTGATCTAATGGTGCATCGGTATCCACGAAGTAGTAATGCATCGACTCAATCTTGCAGTCGACACCTAGATTCGCGCCAATGGCATCTTGTAATTTACTTAAACGGAATTGGCTGGTGGCCTGATTGCCTTGAACGATAAGCATAGGAATGTGAAGAAAAACCGCGTTTAACGAAAATAGCGCATTCTACACCCTTCTTGAGTAAAACCCTAACTTTCTTCACATCCCAACCGGAAATATTTCACTGAAATTTCTTTAGATTTAGAAGGGCTTTTTCAATTTATCCACCTACAATGACCTAAGGCTCGTAAACTTTAATTTAACATGAGCACTAACAGAGCCAAGAACAGGGTAAAAACCGAAAGCACTAACTAGCTCTTAGTATCTAAGGGCATTTTTGGTTTATAATCGTAAGTATTTGTAAATTGTTTATAGTATCTCAATGGGTTATATCAGTCACCAGTTCTCGAAATACCGCCTGCCTGTAGGCGTGTTTCTCTGTTTACTGCTGATTGCCTCTTGCAGCCGAGCGCCATCACCCAACACACTTAACGCCAACATCTTACCTCACCAAAGCGCCTTGCCCACATTACGCATTGCAGGGCCCTTTTCCTATGCTGACAATGCCATTTCATTAAAAGGCACGATTGGCTTACAGATTGAGTTAGCCCAGCTTTATGCTGAAGAACACAACTTTCGGATCAGTTTTATCTCCGCCAAAGGTGAAGAAGACTTGATTAAAAAGCTGCAACAAGGCAAAGCCGATATCGGCATTTTAGAGTTTCCGAGCTATGCAGAGTTAACCAAAAGCCCTGACATTTTAAGCAGCCATACACAAGTTATCTATAAAAGAGGCTCTCTTCGCCCTTTATCCTTTGAAGACTTAGCTGAAAAACGCGTAACTGCTCACGACAGCCCAAGATTCCGTAAACAAGCCCAATTTATTCAAGCCCACTACCCACAAGTAACTTTTGAGTTTTCACCAAAAACACAATTGCAACTACTTAAAGAGATTAATCAGGGCAAACTAGCGTTTGGCTTGATTGATTCTGCCACCTTTATCCATTTGCGCTCACGTTTTCACCGCACTAAAGTGGCCTTCGATGCATTTTACCCTGAGAGCATCAATTGGATTCTAGCACCACACTTAAATGAAAAGACCATCAATCAAACGGATGATTTTTTCAGCTCAATTAAAGCCAATGGCACATTCTCGCACATTAAAGACAAGTATTTTGGCCATACACAAAAAGCCAAACCATTAAGCTCTGTGACTTTTTTTTCCCGTGTTGAGCAACGCCTGCCACAGTATCAAGATTTAATTGAACAAATTGCCGAAAAGCATCAGATTGACTGGCGACTGCTTGCCGCCATTTCATACCAAGAATCACACTGGAACCCAAGAGCCAAAAGCCCCACAGGTGTTCGAGGCATGATGATGCTAACCCTCCCCACAGCAAAAGAGCTCGGCGTTAAAAACCGCTTAGACCCTGCCGAGAGCCTAGACGGAGGGGCAAAATATTTAAACTACATTCTAGGCCGCTTAGATGATGTCGCCGAACCCGATAAAACCTGGCTTGCATTGGCAGCCTACAACGTAGGTTTTGGACACTTGCAAGATGCACGGAAAATCACTGAATTTCATGGTGATGACCCTAACCGCTGGTCTGACATTCAACGTTATCTTCCCTTGCTTGAGAAAAAAGACTGGTACAGTTACACCACACACGGCAAAGCACGCGGCCGCGAACCGGTAAATTATGTCCGCCATATAAGGCACTTTAAAGAACTACTTGAATGGCAATTCCCTTTCACCGAAGAAGAGCTGGCTTTATTAGCCAAGCGCAAAGATGCAGAGCAACTCATCAAAGCAGAAAAGCTTGATGATCAAATACCTAAAAACCAACAACAGCAAAGTGATAACAGTTAACTCATAAGCCTTTGATATTCAGACACCATAATGGGTATCACTGATGTCACTAGAAACAACCCCATAGCGATATTAAACACTCTAACCGCTTTATCGTTTTTCAAAAATCGCGTCAGATTAACTGCCAAAAACAACCAAGCGGAACTATTAAAGATCCCTACAATAAAAAAACCAGCAACAATAATACCAAGCTCCACATAAAAGTTAGCTGGCGTTGTATAGGCCCCCACCGCACTCACAATCATAATCCACGCTTTCACATTCACCCACTGAATGGCAATCGCACTCGTTAAGCTTATTGGCTTACGATCAGCGTCTACTGAGGGAGGCGGCGCCATGGCTATTTTCCAAGCGAGAACTAGCAAATATGCAATACCCACAACATCCAATGCATGATGAAACCAATGCCATTGGCTCATCATTTCACCCAGCCCCAAACCCACAATGAGAATCATCAAAGGAAAACCAAAAATAATACCGAAGAGTAAGGGCAGCGAATCTTTGTAACCAAAGTTAATGCCCGATGACAAAATCATGATGTTATTTGGCCCGGGGGATGCCGTAGTCACAACGGCAAAAACAATGAATGATGCCAAATATTCCAAGCCTTCCTCCATGAATGAGTAAGAAGTATTTTTACACAGAAAATAACAGAGTAACCGCTACTGAAGTCAGAACAACTTCTAAGATAGTTGAGTTCTAAGGGTCTATCTATCAACAGACCCTATAAACTCAGGGGCTTCTATATCAGCTAAGACCTGAAAAGGCGATAAAAATTCCTAGAAAAGCAAGAAAAATTAAGTGCTTATCGTAGTTGGCTGTCTTTGGAGCCTCTGCGATTAAATAGCTCAAGTGCCTGCTGCTCTTGCTCAAGCAATTCCTGACATTGCACACAATACCTGACACCTACAATTGCTTGTTGACGAGCTACCGGAATGGGTTTTTCGCATTCTTCACAATGCGTAAGACTTTTACCTTGAGGAAGCGCTGTTCTTGCACTTTGTACCGCATCATTGATGGTCGCATCGATTTGTTCTTGGACAGCGCCCTCATGCGCCCAACCTGTTGCCATATTGACCTCCTGGGCTTTAACCGAACTGCCACCAAATAGTACAATAAACAACCAAATAACGCGCTCAATATCGTTTATTTTATGAACAAATTACAGGTAAAAAGATCACAAAAATCAATAACAGCAAGGAGCTACTATTATTCGTCTGTATAGCGCAACCAGAAGTTTGTGATTACTTACTACCGTCTTTCTTTTTTTCTAAACGCCGATGCTTAAAAAAATCCGAAAGTAAGCGAGAGGCCTCCAACTGAAGCAAACCAGACATCACCATCACTCGATGATTTAAGAAGGGGGATTCAAAAAACGCTTGCTGACTCTCTGCCACACCGGCTTTAGGTTCGGCGGCAGCATAGATCAGCCTATCAACTCTTGCATGAACTAAAGCCCCAGCACACATACTGCAAGGCTCTAGCGTGACATAAAGCGTGGTATTCACCAATCGGTAATTCGCAAGCTTATGGGCTGCCATACGTATCGCTTGGATTTCGGCATGAGCCGTTGGATCATGCTGGCGAATCGGCTGATTAAAGCCCTCACCGATGATTTGGCCATCTTGAACCAGCACAGCCCCAACAGGCACTTCACCTAACGCACCGGCCTGCTCTGCCAAAGCAAGTGCGCGTCGCATAAAGGTTTCATCTGCCGAAGTAAAAGTCATTTACTCCCACTCAATGGTCGCAGGCGGTTTTGATGAAATATCGTAAGTGACACGAGACACATCCGAAATTTCGTTGATAATGCGACTCGACACTTTTTCCAACAGCTCATACGGCAAATGTGCCCAACGCGCTGTCATAAAATCAATCGTTTCAACCGCACGAAGGCTAACAACCCATGCATAGCGTCTGCCATCACCGACAACCCCTACCGATTTAACCGGTAAGAAAACGGCAAATGCCTGACTAGTTTTATGGTACCAATCCGCTGCGTGTAATTCTTCCATAAAAATCGCATCAGCCTGTCTTAATACATCGGCATATTCTTTTTTGACTTCACCTAAAATACGCACACCTAAACCAGGGCCTGGAAACGGGTGACGATAAACCATATCGTAAGGCAAACCTAACGCCAGCCCTAATTTACGCACCTCATCTTTAAAGAGTTCGCGCAATGGCTCAACCAATTCAAACGCCATATCGTCAGGCAAGCCACCGACATTGTGATGCGATTTAATCACATGGGCTTTGCCATGCTTTGATGCTGCCGACTCAATGACATCAGGGTAAATCGTGCCTTGGGCCAAAAATTTCACATCTTTTAATTTGGCTGCCTCGTCATCAAAGACTTCTATAAAAGTATTGCCTATGATTTTACGTTTTTGTTCGGGATCTGAAACACCTTCGAGCTTACCTAAAAACAAGGCTTCGCTATCTGCGCGAATCACTTTAACGCCCATGTTATCGCTGAACATCTGCATGACATTATCGCCTTCATTTAGACGCAATAAGCCGTTATCAACAAATACGCAGGTCAACTGATCTCCAATGGCTTTATGCAATAGCGCAGCAACCACAGACGAATCAACCCCGCCTGACAAACCTAACAAGACTTTTTGATCCTTGACCTGCTCACGAATAGTCGCAATCGCATCGTCAATAATGTTTTCAGGCGTCCAAAGAGAATCACAACCACAAATACCATGAACAAAGTGCTCTATCAGGCGCTGGCCTTGTAGCGTGTGCGTCACTTCGGGGTGAAACTGCACGGCATAGATTTTTTTTGATTCCGATGCCATCGCAGCAATCGGTGCAGATTCGGTTGAGGCTATCAGATCAAAGCCTTCTGGCATGGCAACCACTTTATCGCCATGGCTCATCCAGACATCCAAATAATTTTTGCCAGACTCAGCATGATCAGAAATGCCATTGAACAAAGCATTGTCTTTTTCGATGGCCACTCGCGCGAATCCAAATTCGTGTTTAGCGGAAGGCTCCACTTTGCCACCAAAATGTTCTGCCAATGCTTGCATGCCATAACAAATGCCTAAGATCGGCACATCTAATGCCAATAATGCAGGAGAAATGGTCGGCGCATCATCAAAAGCCACAGATTCAGGGCCACCGGATAAGATCACACCCGATGGTGCAAAGTCCTTGATGACGTTGTCATCTAAATCCCACGGCAAGATTTCACAATAAACCCCAGCTTCACGTACCCGCCGCCCAATCAGTTGGGTGTATTGCGAGCCAAAATCAATGATCAGAATTTTTTGTGAATGAATATCAATGGTCATACTTTCCCCATTTTATAAATAAGAAAACCTGCTTAACGCAGGTTTTGATCCGCTCACACCCTAACTTACAAAAGCAGTAGGTGAGATGAATTCGATTAGTTAGCCTTATAGTTTGGCGCTTCTTTCGTGATAGTCACATCATGCACATGACTTTCACTCATACCTGCTGCTGTCACGCGAACAAATTCAGGCTTGGTACGCATGGCGACCATGTCTTTAGAGCCGGTATAGCCCATGGAAGAACGAAGCCCGCCAATCATTTGATGGATAATGGCAGACACTGGGCCTTTATATGCCACGCGCCCTTCAATGCCCTCAGGCACTAATTTTTCTGCACCTTTTTTCGTATCTTGAAAATACCGATCGCTAGAACCTTGGGTTTGCGCCATAGCACCAATAGATCCCATACCTCGATAGGATTTGTAAGAACGCCCTTGGTACAATTCGATTTCGCCCGGCGCTTCTTCAGTGCCTGCAAACATACTGCCCATCATGGCACAATGTGCACCTGCAACAATCGCCTTGGATAAATCACCCGAATAACGAATACCGCCATCGGCAATCAAAGGGACACCTTTTGCTTCCAATGCTTTAGCAATATTGGCAATGGCTGAAATTTGCGGCACACCAATGCCTGTAACAATACGTGTGGTACAAATAGACCCCGGCCCAATACCCACTTTAACCGCATCGGCACCCGCCTCAACCAAGGCTAAGGCCGCCTCAGGCGTTGCGATATTGCCGCCAATGACTTCTACTTCAGGGTATTCGGTTTTAATTTTTTTCACGCGGTCTAAGACGCCTTTCGAATGGCCGTGTGCAGTATCCACCACTAAGACATCCACACCTTGAGCAACTAAGGCTGCCACACGATCATCAGTATCTGCACTGGTGCCAACTGACGCACCAACACGCAAACGACCCAAAGAGTCTTTGCATGCCAAAGGATAGGTTTGCGCTTTATGAATATCTTTAACCGTGATCATCCCTTTTAAGTCAAACGCATCATCAACCACCAAGACTTTCTCGATACGATGTTGATGCAATAATTGCTTAACTTCTTCTGGGTCGGTATTTTCTTTCACCGTCACCAACTTATCTTTGGTGGTCATCACAGAGTTAATCGGGGCATCTAAATCCGTTTGATAACGCACATCTCGATTGGTCACTATGCCGACAAGATCCGTACCCTGTAACACAGGCACACCCGAGATATTGTACTTATCTTTTATCTTTAGCAGCTCTTTTATTGGTGCATCGGCTTGAATGGTAATAGGATCTGTCACCACACCACTTTCGTGCTTTTTCACTTTAAGCACTTGCTTGGCTTGCTCCTGAATCGACATACTTTTATGGATAATACCAATGCCGCCTTCTTGTGCCATCGCAATCGCCAAACGCGATTCGGTCACCGTATCCATCGCAGCTGAAACCAACGGGATATTTAATTGAATATTACGGGTAAGCAAAGTGGCCGTTGATACATCACGCGCAGTAACCTCGGAATAAGCGGGAAGGAGTAATACATCATCAAAAGTCAAAGCTTCTTCGCGGATTCGCATGGATCAACCTCAAAACGCCTTTAGCGTTTGCCAGAATAAATCGAACAATTATAATGCCAAATGACCTTTCAGACAATGACAACCAGATGACAAGCTTGCAAGCGAACCCAACGAACGGCGCACCCATCCTGAGCGTTAATGAATTAAATCTCTTTGCTAAAGGCACGCTAGAGAAACACATTGGTAGCGTCTGGGTCACCGGTGAAATTTCAAATTTTTCACGCCCCGCCTCCGGCCATTGGTATTTCACGTTAAAAGACAACCAAGCTCAAATTCGCTGCGCCATGTTTCGCGGACGCAATATGCTCATCAAAAAACCCATTGAAAACGGCATGCAAATCCTCGTGAAAGGCCAAGTGAGCCTTTACACTCAGCGCGGTGACTACCAACTGATTGCAGACTACCTTGAAGAATCGGGACTTGGCGCACTGCAACGCCAATTCGAATTACTCAAACAAAAACTCCATAAAGAAGGGCTTTTTGACCCAACCACAAAAAAAGCCATACCAAAGCATCCTGCACATATCGGCATTGTCACCTCAAGCACAGGGGCAGCCATCGAGGACATGAAGCGCGTTTTGGCGACACGCAAAATGCCTCTGCAAATCACTCTGATCCCCACCAGCGTACAAGGTGAACAAGCCCCTAAGGAAATATGCCAAGCCATTGCCTTAGCCAACCAATGGAATACGCAAAAAACAAACAACCCAATCGATGTCCTTATTGTTGGACGCGGAGGAGGCTCCATTGAAGATTTATGGGCATTCAATGAAGAAACCGTCGCAAGAAGCATTCACCAATCCAAGATTCCCACCATCAGTGCCGTCGGGCATGAAACTGACACAACGATCGCCGACTACGTTGCCGATAGTCGCGCAGCCACACCGTCAGTCGCCGCTGAAATGGTTACCGCCGAGCGAGATCAAATCGCTCAACAACTCGACCTGCTTGAAAGACAACTTAAAGACAAAACCTTACTGACCATCCACCAATTGCAACATCGACTCAACGGACAGAAACAACGCCTTAAGCATCCAAGCCACAAAATTAACGCAAAGAAACAACAGCTCGCTCAACTTAACCATCGCCTAGAGCGCACAATCACAGAGATCAACAGCCTAAAGAACCAGCGCCTTATCCAGCTCACGCAAGCCCTAAATAACTTTAAACCAGAAAAACACCTTCATTTTAAAAAAGAACAACTCACGCAAAATGCAGAACAGCTCAAGCATGCAATGCAACATCTACTAAATGAGCGCAAACAAAAACTCACTCATCAAGGCGAACTCTTACAAAGCGTTAGCCCATTACAAACACTAAACCGTGGATACGCTATTGCTAAAAATCAAGCAAACCGCATCATACAATCACCGAAAGACGTTTCCCCCTCTGAGAAAATCACCATCCAACTAAAAGAAGGCATCATCTCCGCCCGCATAAAGTAGTGTATTACCTATCCACCCAAGAACCGGTTGACTATTGGCTACTGGAAATTATTTGATCGATTCTATCAACTCATGTATACTTCCGCGCCTCGAAAAGCTGGGCTTAACTTATTTGTTTAACCTGGCTTTTGAATTTTCCAATCAATCCTTGCTTTACTGTGCTGCATACACAGAAAGCCTATCCAAAAGGAAATCAGTATGCGTCATTATGAAATTGTGTTTCTGGTACACCCTGACCAGAGCGAGCAAGTTCCTGGTATGATTGAGCGTTATCAAGCGGCCATCACTAAAGACGGCGGCACGATCCATCGCACAGAAGACTGGGGCCGCAGACAATTGGCTTACCCAATCAACAAAATTCACAAAGCACACTACGTGTTGATGAACGTTGAAATGAGTCAAGAAGTCCATGACGAACTCACCACTAACTTCCGTTATAACGATGCGGTGTTACGTAACCTAATCATCCGTCAAGATGAAGCCGTGATTGAAGAGTCACTCATCATGAAAGCTGAGAAGGAAAAAGAAAGCCGTCAACAAAGCCGTGCGACAGCAGCTAGCGCTCCTGAAGCTGAACAGAAAACTGAAGAAGTAGCTGAAGAAGCTGCCTCTGAAGAAGCACCTGAAGAATAAGGAGACTGAATAATGGCTAGATTTTTCCGTCGTCGTAAGTTTTGTCGTTTCACTGCCGAAGGCATCGATCACATCGATTATAAGGATTTAGAAACCTTAAAAGCCTATGTATCTGAGACTGGCAAAATTGTTCCTAGTCGCATCACTGGCACCAAAGCAAAATATCAGCGTCAATTAGCGACTGCTATCAAGCGCGCACGATTCTTAGCTTTATTGCCTTACACAGATCAACACGACTAAATTGACCTAAAAAACTGACACAAAGACTCACGGATTTATGCAGGCAATCGCACAATGGATCTTAAGTCACCGCCTAGCGGCTGCGGCTTGGGTTCTTATCACTCTAGCAACATCCCCTTGGATTAGCTTAAACGCCTTATTGGGTGTTTTTGGGCTTGCCTTGGTGTGGCTGCGTAAAGGTGATAAAGAAGGCCTGATTTTAACCAGCTGGGCTATGATCCCTGCATTGTGCATTGCCTATCAGTTTACCAACCTGATGCCAACCTTATTGGTGATCATCACTGCCATTGGCAGCATGACACTGCGCCGCACAGCCGGCTGGCACCTCGCTTTGGTAAGCCTTTCAGCAAGTACTATCATTGTGAGTTTATTGTTGATGTTTACTGGCGATTCGTATTTATCGGTTTACATCCATGCCTACGAACAGCTCGCCACGCAACTGCATCAACAAGCGCAAACAAACCCAGAATTAATGAAACAAATTCCTGCCACCCTCACCTTGAGCACCGTTGCAGGATTTTTAGGCTCCACCTTGATTACCAGTAGCTTCTTTTGCTTGCTGCTTGCAAGGTACTACCAAGCCAAGTTGTTTAATCCCAACGGGTTACAAAAAGAGTTTCATCTGCTTTCCCTGTCCAAAGCCGAAACCCTATGCGCCATTGTTGTGACAGGCTTTTTTATCAGTCAAACCAATTTTCATTCTTGGATCTGGATGGCAATGTTTCCGTTAGTGATTAGCGGCATTGCATTATTCCACTTCTTTGCAAAACAGAAGCACCTCGCTATCGGCTGGTACATTCTGTTCTATATTGTTTTGATTGTGGTCAATCCATTTAAATTTGTCATGGCAACCTTTGCAGCGATCGATAGCTTTAATAGTCTTCGCGCACAAATTGCCAAGACGCCGACAGAATAAACAGGTAGAGGTGACGTATGGACGTTATTTTATTAGAACGCGTCGGCAAACTCGGTAACCTTGGCGACAAAGTCAATGTTAAAGCGGGTTTCGGCCGTAACTATCTTATCCCTTTTGGTAAAGCAGTCCCTGCAACCAAAGAAAACGTAGAAGCTTATGAAGCCAAGCGTGCAGAGCTTGAAAAAGCCGCCGCAGATAAGCTACAAGCAGCCACTGCGCGCGCTGAGAAGTTAAAAGAGCTAGTCGTTAACATCGCAGCAAATGCTGGCGAAGAAGGCAAGCTTTTTGGCTCTATCGGCACCAAAGACATCGCAGATGCAATTTGTGCTGCTGGCGCTGACGTAAGCAAAAGCGAAGTTCGCCTACCAAACGGTGCTATCCGTGAAACAGGCGAATTTGAGATTGCGATTCAGCTACACACTGATGTATCTGAAACCATAAGCTTAGTGGTTGTTGCTGAATAATTCAGCACGCTAACTAAACCCTTGAGCAGCCACTGATTTAATCACTGGCTGCTTTCGCATGCCTACATTTTTTATACTGCGCTAAACCTAACTTTTTACTCAATACCGCGTCTAAACATCTCTCATTGATTATCTTCAAGCAACAGGAAGATGACTATGTTACTTATCAGACGCATTGAAAAATTCATCGCCATCATTTTGCTGGGATTAATGACAATAGTCGTTTGCCTTACCGTCATTGAGTTAGCTTATGAGGTTCTTCAAGCTGTCATCCATATTAATAAAGACATTGTATTAAGCCGCCGAGAGCTGTTTGGTATTTTTGGCTTATTACTCATGGTCTTAATCGGCTTAGAATTATTAGCTTGCATTCAAATGTACCTTAAACACAGCACCATCCACGCTGAAATGATGCTACTCATTGCACTGACTGCGGTAACTCGAAAAATTGTTATATTAGACGCTACAGAAACTGACCCTATCAGTTTATTTGGTATTGGTTTTTTAATCTTGGTGCTATCGCTTGGCTACTACCTCATTCATAAAAGCAAGGCAGATAATTTTTAGGGCATGCTAACAAACCAGAACGCTTTCCGTGTTATTTTAGCAGCGCTTTTTCAACACCAAGGGCAACTTGGCAGGCTTTGGCAAGGGCACAAACTGAAATTTCACCTCAAAATCTTCGGGCAAACCATAATCAAATTTCATTAATAATTGGTGCATAAACGCCTTCCCCAACATAAACCCAAAGTGCATCCCAATACATTTATGCGCACCACCACCAAAAGGAAGATAGGCGAAAGGGTGCGATTTTTGTTCAGCTCGCTCATTAGAAAACCTGTCAGGATCAAAATTTGAGGGAGATGACCAATATTTATTACTATAGTGATTATGAATTGCTGGAATCATGACAGGCGTATTCGCAGGAATCCTATAGCCATTAAATTCGACCTCTTTTATGGATCGACGAATCAGTAAAGGAATAGGTGGATGGAGCCTCATGCATTCAAGAAAAGTATTCTCAATGTCTACCAGTGAACTTAAATCATCAAACTCAACTTCCGTTTTTTGTAATTTAAGGCTTTGTGCTCTTAGTCTCTCTTGCCAATCAGGATCGTTAGCGGAATAGTAAACAAGGTGATTGAGCACACTGGTGGTAGTATCATGCGCGCCAAAAAGAATAAATGCTGCGTGATTACTTATTTCGATATCACTAAACAAGGTGCCGTCTTCTTTTTTCTCTTTGCACATGAGCGTTAACATATCCGTGCCATCGCTATTTCTGCGCTCGGGTATAATACTTGTGAAATACTCTCTGAGGTACTGAGCACCTCGCTTACCTTTATAAAACGGCGTCCCAGGAATTTCTTTTTTAAAGGTATCATTAAACCCTGTGGCGATACTCATAAAAGCTTTATTTAATTTTTGATAATCCGCTCCATTATTATCGATACCAATAAAAATTTTCGCACCAACTCTGAGTAATATTTCTTTTATCTCTGGATAAAACTCTAAGGGCTTTGTTACATCCCACTGATTTAACTGCTCACACATAATCTGGTTAACTTCAATCATATATCTGCGCATCGCATCATTTTTAAAGCAGGTCTGCAAAATACGGCGCTGCATTTTGTGCTCATCAAAATCGAAACTCAATACTCCGCCATCGTAAAAATTACGCATGGTTTTCTCATATCCCATTTCCGCAGACCAGTTTTGGCCCTTATCTAACAGTACCTCTTGAATATAATCTGCCCCCAGCAGCAGCACCCCTTTCTGATCGCCGATTTGGATACGAGAAACATCCCCCCATTTTTGAGCATGCTCATTAATAACCTTTGGGAAATTTAAAAAAACTGAGACTCCTCTACCCAAAATGGGTATCCCATACTTACCAGGAATATGCTTGATATCTGCATTATCAGGTTGATCTTTATACGCTGTTTCTTTCTGCAACTGACTAACAGTTTTCATGGGTAAATCTCATTTTTATTTAGTTTTTTCAAATACTAAATCAGCGATTTACCAAGGTAAATTCCCAAAGTTTGCAGAGCATATATGCAAAAATGCACAGATCATTGATTTTACTACTCGCCAAATGCTATAAGTGCTCCCTAAAGATTACTAGGTTTGCACAGGGCATGAACTGGGACAACATAAAAGTTTTTTTAGCTGTTGCTAGAGGGGGATCTATTTCTAATGCAGGTCGTGAACTTGGAGTTAATCACAGTACGGTTTTAAGAAGAATTCAGTCACTGGAAGATGAATTAAATGCACAACTCTTTATTCGTGAACCTAGAGGGTACACTCTAACGAAGGCGGGAGAACAGATTTTAGACTCAGCCATCATGATGGATCAAGATGCCTCAGCGTTGAAACGGCAAATAGCCGCCGTAGATGAGAAGCCATCGGGCGATCTGAAAATTGCCATGCCTCCAGGCACCTGCATGAATTTGATGCCGATTATTGCCGACTTTAAAAAAATGTACCCTGACATTAATTTACTCTTAGACTCACAACCGTCTTTACACAATTTGGATAAAATGGAAGCCGAAGTTGCAATTCGGCTTTCCATGGAAGCACCAGAACACTATATGTCACATCAACTCTTTGAGATGCCGTTTAAAGTGTATGGCAATGCAACCTATTTGGAGGAAATTGGAACAATTGAACGTTTATCGGATGTTAGTTGGGTATGTTATGACCTACCGACAATAGATATTTCAATGTCTGAATGGCTAAAAAGCCAAGATCCAAAAACACATGTCTCTGTTTCTGTGAATACGCTTGCTCTAGTTAAACAATCCATAGAGAGCAATTTGGGGATCAGTTTTTTGCCTATACATGTTGCTGAAGAATCTCCTTCTTTAAGAGAAGTCACTGAATTTGGGTATTCATTTGACTTTCCTGTTTATCTCATTGCCCATCGAGTGCTTTACTATCAAGTACGCATCAAAAAATTTTTCGAGTTTATTAAGCAAAATATCCATAGGATTCAAGGCGTATCTAAAAGCGTTAAAGCCACTTAACGACTGATAATTCGCCAAATTTAGCCTATTGTGAATTTGCAACAAGCATCACTCATACCCAAGGCGGCTAATTTGTTATTCATCTGATATAATTCTTGCTACGCTTACCGAATCCATCAATAAATACGATTCTATGCAAGAACCCAACGCTGCCAATGACGAGTTTGAATCCGAACTCGACCTGCAACAATTGTTGCCACCCAACTCATTAGAAGCAGAACGCGCAGTTATTGGCGGGCTACTGCTTGCCAATAACAAATTTGATGATGTTGCAGACCTTGTTAACGCCAGAGATTTTTACCGTAAAGAGCATCGTTTAATTTTTGGCTGCATTGAAGAACTTATCGCAGCTGACAGCCCGATTGATGTCGTTACCCTCTCGGATCGTTTAAACAATCTTGAACAGCTTGATGCCATCGGTGGCCTCGGCTACCTGGCAGAACTTGCGCACAACACGCCCAGTGCTGCGAACATTCGCGCCTATGCCAAAGTGGTGCAGGAGAAATCCGCTGCAAGGCAACTATTGGTGCTGTCCAATCAGCTAGAAACGAACACGCGCAACCCTGAAGGGCGCAACATTATTGATATTGTTGCCGAGACTGAAAAAGCCCTTAACGATATTAGCGATAGCCGCAAAGAGGATTCTGGCCCTCGTGCAGTTAATCCAATATTAAAAAATACCGTTGATCAAATTGAACAATTGGTAGCCAATCAGGGCCAGCTCTCCGGGTTATCATCTGGGTTTATTGATCTCGATAAACTGACCAATGGCTTACAACGATCGGATTTAATTATTGTCGCAGCAAGGCCTGCGATGGGTAAAACGACCTTTTCAATGAACTTAATCGAAGCCGCTTTATTAAAGCCCGATGATCCAAAACCTGCTGTTGTGTTTAGCATGGAGATGTCAGCAGAGCAATTAATGCTCAGAATGGTATCGGCGGCCGGTAAAATTGACCAAGGCGACATCAAACGCGGCACACTCAAAGATGACGATTGGCCAAAACTCAGCTCCGCCATTCAAAAACTCAAAGATAAACCGCTTTATATCGATGATACCCCCGCACTCAACCCTACCGATGTCCGCTCACGCGTCAGGCGCATCGCACGAGATCATGATGGGGAGATCGGTATTATCATGATCGATTACTTACAGCTAATGACTGTCGCAGGTCGATCCGAAGGGCGAACCGCAGAAATATCCGAAATTTCACGCTCATTAAAAGGCCTAGCGAAAGAATTTGATTGCCCTGTCATTGCCCTCTCACAGCTTAACCGATCATTAGAGCAGCGCCCCAATAAGCGCCCTGTAATGTCTGACCTAAGGGAGTCTGGTGCCATCGAGCAAGATGCTGACATCATCATGTTTATTTATCGTGATGAGGTCTATGATGAAGATAGCCCCTACAAAGGCCAAGCTGAAATTATTTTAGGCAAACATAGAAGTGGCCCGACCGACACAGTTAGGCTTGCCTTTATTGGCCGCTACACGCGCTTTGATAATTTAGCCCCTGAAATGTATAACGATGGCTTTTAGCCCGCTCGTTTGCACTGAATCGACCAAACCGCGCTGTTAACCTGACGACGCAACTTCATTAGGTTTTAATCCCCATGCCCACCGAAATCGAACGCCGCTTTCTTGTTAGAGAGACAGATTTTCTAGAGTCACTTGAAGGTAAATGTATTGCGCAAGGCTATTTGAATACCACACCCGAAAGAACGGTTAGAGTGAGGATCAGAGAAAATAGCGCCTGGCTAACCATCAAAAGCAAACGACAAGGCATTGCTTGCAGCGAATTCGAATATGCCATCCCCTTAGAGGATGCCAAAAACCTATTACACTTATCTGAAACTCCCCCTATAGAAAAAGAGCGCTTTTCTATTCATTACCTAGGGAGCAACTGGGAAATTGATGTCTTTAAAGGGGAAAACTCAGGGTTAGTGATCGCTGAAATAGAATTAGCCTCTGAAGATCAGACCTTTAAAAAACCTGAATGGCTAGGTAAAGAAATATCGAGCGATACCAGATATTACAATAGCATGTTAAGCAAAAAACCATTTTTACGCTGGTAACAAAGAAAGATGAGAACTAGAAAAATTTGAAAATAAATGGCGCGCCAAGAAGGATTCGAACCTCCGACCGCCTGGTTCGTAGCCAGGTACTCTATCCAGCTGAGCTACTGGCGCATAGAGAATTCAATGAAGAAGATGGCGCGCCAGGAAGGATTCGAACCTCCGACCGCCTGGTTCGTAGCCAGGTACTCTATCCAGCTGAGCTACTGGCGCATAGAGAATTCAATGAAGAAGATGGCGCGCCAGGAAGGATTCGAACCTCCGACCGCCTGGTTCGTAGCCAGGTACTCTATCCAGCTGAGCTACTGGCGCGTACTGCTTCAATGAGGGTGCGTATAGTAGTCTCAGGCATAATAGAAGTCAATAACGGAACGTAAATAATCCCCCCAAAAACACATCTTTACACTTTGGACTATAGTTATCTCAACGATTCTTTATTGAAGTTGCCGCACTATCTCATGAAAACGACCCCATCTATTTTAATCATCGGCCTTAGCATAGGTTGCGCAAATCCTGAATTGACGCAACCTTCTGACTCTGAAGAGACAACCATTAACCAACCCTCGATCAAGACAACTGAAGATACCAAGGCCAACAACAAAGAAATCACCCTCCCTCAAAGCTTGCAAAAAAATGCTCTGGCTGAAGTCAATAAATTACCCATCGGTGAATATACCCTTAGCGATTTAATCAAG
>JAPOUS010000164.1 GCA_026708525.1 Cellvibrionales bacterium | reverse complement strand
GCAACAATAGTTGCATTTCACGGGGCTAGGATATCCCTTGTTGGTGGGGCGGCAGTTTTGGCTGTAATGTTTGTTTTGTTAATGCCATTTATAGCCATAGTTACAGACTTTTTAAAAAGTGCAGATGCAGAGGAAAGAGCTTGCTTTTTTGGTGGGTTAGGTGTCGGATTGGCAATCATGAATGTCTCAGGCCTAGCGGGAACTATGCTTCGTTGGTTTGGAATGGCTGCTGGTATTGGAATTCCATCTAATGCCGCCATTCAGTGCTTTTGAGATCAAAATAGGGAATAAAAATGTATGCAATAGAGTATTGGTTGGCAGTGTTAATAGCAAGCCTTTCTTTTAATACAGGTAAATTAATTACACAAAGGTTTAGTCGATATAATTTCAGTGAAATACAAGAAAGATTTTTTATTTCTTGGTCCGTAATATTGTTTTTAGTGTTTGTTATGCAGAATTATTTCTCTGTAGGTGAAAGCTTGGTTGTTTTGTTTTATGTAGTGCCAATTTCCTTTTTATACATGATAAAGTTATTAGATTTAAAAAGTATTATCTTTCCATTCGCTTATCTTCCTGTTTTTATCTTAATTTATTCAAAAGGTATTGACCCAGATATTTTAATAGTTTCTATTGGGTCAATATTTTTTTCATTTTTAGTTTTTTTGTTTTCTAAAGTTCATAATTGAGGTCAAGGTAACATTTTAACTTAATCGCAAAAGTCGGCTCGACCCAAGCCAAATTAGAGAGCGGAGACGATGCCCAGCTTGCCTCGCTTACAAAACACGAGCCAGTAAGCGATATGCTATAGCTACTTCGCATTAAGCGATTTACAAGATCAAATCCAAGCCAAAGCAGCTGATGCAGTTCTTTCTTTAATTACTAATATTAGCATATAAGGAGGGGGTGTTTAGAATGTTAAGTAAATTCCTTATATTTGTCTTATTAATCCCTTGCACTATCGTAGTAAGTGGAAGTTTATTTGTTTATTTATTTTACGGAGTTGATTTTCTGCTATCAAAAATAGATTTAATTTTATTGAATCTTTGTTTCTGGGCTACGATTAATTTTTCTTTAATTGTTTTACTTAATAAAAAGAAATAATCTGTTATATAGATATATTTCATCTATTATTTGAACTTATGATCAGTAGGAGTTTTCGTAACAAGAACACCCATTTCCTGAAATAGAACCAAACAAGTGCGTTTCAGAGGTGTTCCTACGAGTTTAGGAACGCTTTTAGGTACGCTTTCAGGCTGTTTGTGATTTACTTCCGTTTTCCTAACCGTATAATAACAAGTACTTAGCGGTGTTCCAGTGCAGCGGTATAACAAGCGTGTCCACGGGATCGTCGCTGCGCTCCTCCCCGTGACACGTGCGTTAGGCTAACTCATACATATACAGACTGATTCATGAGAAAATCAGATAGGTTATTTCAGTTAGTAAACATTTTAAGAGCACATCAGCCAATTACTGCAAAAGATATGGCTGAAAAGCTGAATGTTTCCGAAAGATCAATTTACAGATATATTGATGATTTGTCGGTTTCAGGCGTGCCAGTCTATGGGGAAGCAGGAATAGGGTATCAATTAATGGATGGCTACGAATTGCCACCATTGCAATTGAATCAAAAAGAACTTGAAGCATTAGTTTTAGCTGTAAATATGGTTTCCTCAATAACAGGTAATGAATTTAGCGAAGTCGCTGGTTCATTATTGAGTAAAATTGAAGCAGCACTGCCTGACATTGATAAAATCAGTGATAATAATGAACAAGCATTGAGAGTCCCTGGCAAGCAAATCAGAGAGCAAGATTACCTGCTATGGGATGAGATAAATAGCGCAATTCGAGGTAATAATTGGCTATTAGTCCAGTACAAATCATTACAGGGAATAGAGTCTAAACGGCATATATATCCTTTAGGGTTGTTTTACTGGGGAGCTAAATGGACTGTTGGTAGCTGGTGTTCATTAAGAAAGGAATATAGAGATTTCAGGCTAGATTTAATCGAAAAAATAGATATTTATGAAACTGGCGATAAGTTTCCATTAGGTGTCTGTTTGGATGACTATATTCAATATCAAAGTAAAAAAAGCTACTGACACAATGCTGTCAGTAGGAAGAGTCAAAATACCTACTCCGTAAACAAAGGAGAAGGTAATGATTTTTAAACAAAATACTAATTGTTTTTCAGGTGTTGAAATTGCTATATTCAGGCTTAAAGATGGTGCATCTGAGCAAGATCTAATCGCATTATCAAATAAGATTGACGAAGAGTTTTTATCTCAATTTGATGATTTGTATGCTCATTTTTTACTCAAAGGTGCTGATGGTCTTTATGCAGATGTTGTTTTGGCTTCCAGTCAACAAAAAGCCGAAGAAATATGTGCATTATGGAATGATAATGAGCTTACAACGAAATATATCGAGAAAATCGATCCTGAATCAGTTAATATGAGTTTCTGGACAAAAATTAGCTAAGTTAGCCTAACAAGCGTGATGTGATGGACGCTCCCATCCGGCGTCACAATGCGCCATACTGA
>JAPOUS010000211.1 GCA_026708525.1 Cellvibrionales bacterium | reverse complement strand
GGTTTCTGCATTAAACGTCTCAAAGACCACCTCAGGCACCGCCTCAGCTTCAGTAGGTTGTTGAGCTGCTGACTTTTTCGGCGTTTGCGAACAAGCCTGAATCAAGAACACCAAACCGATAAGGAGAAGATGCTTAGTAAATAACTGATCGTTCATTACCTAGATCCTCCTCTTTGTTATATTTTGCAGGGAAAAGACGCGATAGTGCTTGAATACTCTCTTGTACCCACTGATCATAATTACCATGCCAACTATTTTGCAGGTTTGATTCATGAATTTCTGTGGCTTTTTCCTCAAATGGGTAGGCTTGTTCTTCAAGAATCAGGTCATATTCCTCAAGTTCTAACTCAGTTAACCCTTTGGGACGCTGCGAATTCATAATATCTTTTGAAAGAATCGCGTAGATTTCTGCCACTTTATAATTGGCTTGTGTTGAGAACTCTTGAATGCCGTAATCAATCACTTTTTGATAACGCTTAAGCGCAGCTTCCATCGCATCCTTTTTCTTAGGTAGCGAACGGCTTAACGGCAAGGTTAACTTAATCTTTTGATAGGCAAGATAATAATCTTCAGCAAAGACGTTTCGGGATTGCGCAGCCAGATATTTTGAACGTGTGGTACGCTTATCGCCTGCTTTCATATCAGCGACAATAACTTTATCCAACCAATAACGCCTGCGAGTATCGTCTTTTTTCAAGCGATACATTTCGCTAAGTTTATATCGAGTCTCCATCGCCAAATCAAAGGGGGCTGGGTAGTTGTGCGAATAATTACGGTAAGTATCCAAGGCTTTATCAAGCTGGTTAGATTTTTCATAGTATTCAGCAGCCAAAAATAACGCTTGGCGGCGTTTTTCCGGGTCTTTTTCATCACGATGCACGCGTTTTAATTCAGCAGCCGCTAATTCGTATTGTTTTAATCCTTCGTAGCAGGCAATCATCTTTCCGGTAATATCTAAGTCGGTTTTGGTTCGGTCGTAACGTGCACGATAATCTGTAAGCAATGCAATTGCGCGTTCAAACTTTTCTGCCTGAATCAAATAGGTAATAGCATCAAAATCAGCGGTTTTACGATAGCTGGAATTGGGTGAGAATTTACCAACACGTAAGAATTGCTCAACAGCTTCTAGCTTTTTACCCTCTTTTGCTAATAGCTCACCCTGCTTATAAATGCTTGCCGTAGTACGTTTAAACACTTCTTTATAACGCTTATCGCGCTTTGGTAATGAATCTAATGCCTGTAAATAGTAACTCTCTGCGGTAGCAAATTGATTCATCTCAAAACTGCTATGACCCGCCACTAAAAACAATAACTGTTTTTCTTCTTTTTTTGCATCGGGGTAGGCTGTTAAAAAGCGTTCTGCTTGCGCAAAGGCTTCGGGGTATTTTTTCTGTTGATAAAACGTATCAGTCGTTCGAAGCAAAATCGGTCTGACATACTGGCTCGACTCAAAATGCTCAACAAACACTAATTCGGAGGTCAGTTTTCGATGATGTAATTGATCTGCTTCTTTTGGTTTTTTGGATAGCAATTGCTGATATAAAAGAATCGCTGAGTATGCCGCCTTCTCGGAATAAGGATGCACACCAAAATCATATGCCGTATATTCATACGCTCGAATAGCTTTTTGGGTTTCACGCATTTTTACATGCGCTTCGGCAATTAAAAAGGCTTTTTCGGGCGCATGAAAACCTCTCCAAAAAGAAGCAATGTAAGCCTCATGATAATGGATTGCTTGTTCAAAGCTTTGCTTCAAATCATCCATATACCGCTTAGGTGGTACTTTATAGCGTTTAACACGCTTATATTTTTCTAATGCCTCTGCATGGTAATGGCGACCCAATTCATCTAAATAAAGCAGCAAATAAGCATCGACATATTGTTTCGATGCATAAGTGGCTACAGAGTAATATGCGCCTTGCTTACCATAGGTTTTAACAAACGCGACTTTTTCATCTGGCAATTTGTTAAAGAAGCGGGCTTCACGCATAAGATCCATGATTTTATTGGCATGAATGGGTGCCTGATCGCTAATGGGATAAGCGGCAATATAGGCACGATAAGTGGCAATTGCATCCAAATAGCGCTCTTTTTTCTCGTAGTAGGTCGCTAGAGCATCATAAATTAATGCCTGATAGGGCTTTTTCTTTTTATCTTGGTAAAAAGCAATCAAGGCATCAACACCGCCTGTTTGCGAAAAAATAGTCGCAAGCATGCGTAAACTATCTTCAACCATTAAGCGTTTATTTTCAGCAACGCTTTCAAGTGTTTTAAAATTACCCATGTAGGTATCAAAGATGCCATAAAACACTAGGGATGACTCCGCCAGTTTATCCTGTTTATAAAGGCTCCAAGCTTTCATATAAACAGCATTTTCGAAATATGCTGTTTTTTTAGCGCTCTCAACCACTTTATTAAAAGCAATCTCGGCTTGCCTGTACTCTCTTAATACAAAATAGTAATCCCCCATGCGAAACCAGGATTCATTAGCATAACGTGAATCTGGGAACTGAATAACAAGTTGACGTAGCGCCGCTAGGGCACCTCGTTGGTTACCTGATAAATCGTACGCCTTCGCTAGTTGATAGTAGATGGCATCATTATGTACCGCATGCGGAAAATCTTTCAGTAACGCCTGATACAAAGCAATATTTTTTTCATAATTAGCAACGTAAGCAGCATTTTCATTGCCATCTAAGGATTTATCCGCCAATTGCTCTTGATAAATAAGCTCCAAATCTGCAATACGCGTCAAAATTTTTCCGCGCATCTTTGCCGAATGCACATGATTTAGCAACGTTTCGTACAGTTCAATTTGTTCATGGGTTGATACCTGAATAAATTGCCTGTCGGATGATGCATCGAGTGGCACCAACTCCCCAAGGCGCATTACACCGTCAGGTTCCCTGTTCTCGTCTTTTTTATTCCAAAAGCAGCCGGATAAAACAAGGCTTGTAAAAAGTAGAGCAAAAAAGGGTTGCCAGCGGATTATTTCCATAATCGTTGCCCCCCTTGCTGATAGAAGTTTTCACTAATGCGAGTCAATGAAATACGTGCCTGATCTTCATAAATTCGAATTTGTTTTTTCTGTTGCGCTAGCGTCTCTAGAGTTTTACCTAGCATTAACTCCAAAGCATGATTCTTAACCGTTAAAATATGCGCTTTTGAGGTCGCTAACTGCTGTTGCAAAAGATAAATACGTTGACCCAAGGTATCGCTATCAACACGATGCGCTTTCTGGTTTTTATAATCCAACAGGTCAGACTTAACTTGCAATAACCGCATGACAAGATAATCCAGTGTTTTACCACTGCCTGCCTGCCAGACGCGCTCTTCCTGCAATCGGCCCAAAATCAAGCCTCGAACTAAAGCTAACGTATCAGCTTGATCTTGGTTTTTTTTAGCCATGGCCAGTGCAAGATAATCAGTCGCTTTTACCTTAAAGGGATCAGATGAAGGCAGTTGCTTAAGGCTCTCACTGACTTGGTAGGTGACTAATTTATCAAGTAAGGTATCCAGCTCATCGATTTTCTTTTTAAGCGCCATTTCTTTGGCTTCTAAGATATTGGTTTCGATGGCAAAGCGATCTGATTTCAACTGGTAACTTTCAGAAATGCCATCAAGATACACTTGCAATTGATCGATGCGCTCAAGATAGCGCTGTGTTTTACCAACCGTATCAATCACATCCTGAAATGAAGGCTGTGCATAAGCATAAACCAATAATGGATGGATAGGTGCAGCCCCCTCACCCGCAGAGGCAAAATATTCATCCAAATGTGCCTGAATATCTTCAATCAATAGGTTTTCCTGAAGATCTTCAATAACCTTGGTAACTGCAAGATATTCATTGATGGCATACTCATAGCCATGATAGGCCTCCGACATGGCATTTTGCCGCTCAAAGGCATAGGGAATGGCCAAGTAGCCTTCATAAACATTGATCGATTTAAAGGGCAATTTAGCCAATTGTCGCCAAGATTCTAACGCCAAACCCGGCTGGTTATTATTAAAAGCTGCCCAGCCAAAGCCTAATAAGCCTCGGTCTAACCACTCAGAATCTTCGCGCAACAGAGCAAAGGTTTTTTGAGCAAAATCAAAACGGTTTTCAGAAAAGTAACTGTATGCAAGATTGAGCTGTAGGTAACTTTTAAGTGCTTTGCCTTCTTTTGTGTTATCGACATATTGCAAAGCACGATTAAAGTAAGCCTGAGCCAACATGGGTTGATCAATACTCTGTGCTGCCACTGCAAGATTGTTATAAATATAAGCCTGCCAAAGTGATTGTTGCAGCTCACCATCTTTTTGATCTTTGATGGCAATTTTTTCAGCAGCAATGAGAACCTTAGGCTCAATATCCTGCTGCAACATGCAAGCAATTTGCTGGAAGCGACGACGAAATTCCATATCGACATCTAACTGTTTAAGTGACAATAACGCCAATAACGCGCCTTCACAGTCACCCGCTCGCCGTCTAAGCTCAGATATATCTAACCAGAGGCGATCATTCACCTCCTGTGGCATTTTTTCGCCTAATATATCGGAGAGCGTTCGATGTAATTGCTCTGCGCGAAACAAGTCACGCCGGAATTTATTACCTTCACCTAAGGCTAAACCACTGTCGATCGCCATTTCGATCAATGCGGTTTCTTTGTTACCTCTTAGGTATTCATAAACGGCTACTCGCTCGTTGACATCCCTCACATCAAGTGCCTGAACACCAACGGAGACAACAGTAAAGAAAACAGCGTAAAACGTGCCGACAACCAATCCTTTCATGGATTACTCAACTTCAAGATTTTTGGCAATGAATTCTGGATGCAGCGTCTCAGCATTGGCATTAATTTCGATAATGATGGCATGCCCTGTGAGCACTTTTTCGAAATTTAACGAAACCACCTTCTCAACGGGGCGCTTTTTACGATCAAAACCTTTCAGCTTGGCACTCACTTTATGTTTCCCTAAGGTGACATTACCTTCCCAGAATCGTTGGATACCTCCTAAACGTAAGGATGTAATATCGCGTTCTGAATAGATATGAAAACTTTTTTCGACACCATCAATGCTCAGTGCCATTGATCGAAGATCGTATAAGACGTTAGGTGCTAGCGATAAATACACCGTTAAGCGAGTAACAGGGGGAAACATCAGATCTTTTTTCAACTGATGAATATCTTTTTCAATATCATCAATCGCAATACTTAACCCTTCAAGCTTATGATCAAGCTCTTTTTGAAAGGACTCAGCGTGGACGAGGCAGCTTAATGCCGCTACAAAGAATAATGCAGTTAGTTGCAATGAACGGATTATCATCATTGGTTGAAAGCTCTACGTTTTTATTCTTCTTTTACGTTTATTGGTGTCGAATTCCCTATCCGCTAGATCGCCAAGCTCGCTGTATCTCAATTTACTGCGTGATTACACTTACATTCACATTACGCATAAATTCAAATTTGCTATATATAAACATTATCAATATAACAAAGCGCAAGCTAAAAAGGACTTAGCGCACATTTTAAAAGCATTCTACATGGAAACGCAGCAAACACAAACGCCTTAGCGTTGGCTAGTTCACTGATTTTAGGTGAGGCAAAGAAGATTGATTAGTTTGTGAACAAAAAGAGGAATTTCGCGGACTTACCCCCCTAAAGCCCGTGATAAGCTACCAATGATACGCAACTTGAATATACCAAATATCGTCATCATCAAGGTATTGGTAAAAATCTTGGTTGGGCTCACCAAAATAGCGTTTAACTCCTGTATCCATTTGCATACCCATCACTTGCATAGAGATGCCAGGTGCCACCATCGCTTCGACTTGCCCCTTAGGGTGCCAATACAACGCATTATTCATAATGAATGCAAGATGCCCAAAGGAGGAGCGCACCAGCGATTGCTCCAGCCGTTGCTGCAAAGACAATGTTGAACCTTTCCAATAGGTTTTTGCTTCAAGACCTAGAATAAATGTTGCCGAGCCGTTGACCATCGAATCCTTTGCCCATGCAATTGATCGGCCTTTTGCAAGATGCGCTATCAAATACCAATGATTTTCGCCTGCTTTTTGGTTAGCGTACATTGATGTTGTTGTTGGCGTTAACTCATGGTGTTTAAAGTGATGCCAACGCCTTTGTTGTCCTACCCCGCCAAACCCCTCATCATCACGGGTATTTTTTCGGCCAAGCCCCAAGCCCAACTGGTTAAAATATGGCGTCTCTTTTTCAGCAAATATATCACTCCAACGCACCCGCCATTCGGTAATTTCATTAAAGACTTGAGGATCATACGGAAATAGATCTTGTCCCTCGGGTGTGCGATCTTCCGTATACAATTCTGTACCTATGTGCACTTGCCACTGCTCATTAGGCAAAAACCAGCCGTCATTATGCACCAGCGTAACATTCAGCTTTAATCCATGCGTATAACCATGGTCATCACTATGCGCCCATATTTTAGGAAATAAATTTAAAAACGGGTTGTCATTCTCAAGCACGACATCAACTGAATGCGAATAGTTTGTTACGTGCGCATTCGTCGCTTGAGCCACTACCGGTAAAAAGCAAACAGACATAACAAGGCAAAAGCATAATACGTAAACCATTGGCATAGCAATCCAACCATTTATTATTTTCATTATGTTAAGTATAGAAAGCCAAAAAAAATTTATTTAAAAATTACAATACACCTCACAACCCCCATTTTTATTGATATTCCGCTAGACTAAATAAACCAATAAAATTTTTTAAAAAAATAACAATGATAAAAATTATTTTTTCTCTTGTCGTTTTTCTATCAATCCATACCGCCTTATCAGACTCTGACGACAGTGACTCAGCAGCGCAAACACTGGAAGAAACCGTCATCGTGGGTAAATCGGTACAAGACAAAACCCAAATGACACGTGAAACCAAGCAATTATTACAGGTAGCTGGCGCCGCAAATGATCCATTAAATGCCGTCTATTCGATGCCTGGGGTGACTTTTTCAGGTGGATGGCAAACCCATGACCCAGTTATCCGCGGATCAGCACCAGCAGATAACGCCTACTATATTGATGGCATTCCAGCCAAATATATTTTCCATGTCTTTGGAAACAGTATTTTCTCAAAAAATATTATTCACCGGTTTGACTTAAAAGCCGGTGCGTTTACCGGCTTTTACAATAACGCAACCGGTGGCATTATCGATGTTTCATTAAGAGACCCCGAAATTAAACCTCTCACTACAACCTTAAACTGGAGCTTTTTAAGCACTTCATCCTTCATTGAATCCAAAATAACCGATAATTCAGCGTTTTATATGAATTACCGAAAAAGTTTATTGCGGGAGTACGATGCATTGGTTGACTTGAAAAGTCTTGCCAGCAACGATGAGAAAGGCTTTGCCGTTGACCGGCTCCCTGCCGACCAAGACTTTCAAACCAAAGTGTTGTGGCAATTAAAAGACCAGCAGAAAATCACCCTCTCGATAAGTTCGGCAAGGGATGATTTAGCGGCGCGCTTTTCAGAAGGAAACAATCTTGTTGAGAGAGATCCTGATTTTGCGGGCCATGCCACCATAAAAAAGGGCTTTGATCGACAAGGTATTCATTTCGAACAAGAGAGTGACCTGCTCGATCGCTTTGAGGCTTCAGTCTATGCCATCCAAAATTTTGATCGTTCTACCTTTGGCGTTGGTCAATTTGAATATTACCTGGAATCAGGTTGGTTTTTACGACTAGATGCCGATAAAACAGTCGGCAAGAAGCATCGAATATCTGCCGCTTTTAGCTATGAAACCATGGAAAACCAACTAAAATTTGATGCCAAAATTGCACCCTGCGATAGCAAAAGCGTCGATTGTGCAACAACCAATGTCATTAGAAACCAAGCCAATATCAAAAAGACCTTATCGCAACCTACCCTTTACCTTAAAGATGTTTTCCAAGTGGCCGATAAACATCAACTCACCTTGGCACTAAATATGTTTTATGATACTTATCTTAAACAAAGCCGATTCGAACCCAGAGTTAGCTGGCAATACCTTATTGAGCCGAACTGGGTCAGTTTTGCAAAAATGGGGCTGTATTCACGCCGCCCCGGCATCAAACAAATCATTGCCCCTTTGGGTAATCCAAAGCTTGCGCTTGAAACCGCCACGCATTACTTAATAGGCTCTGAAATCGACTTAACCGATGTCACTTCACTGCGCATCGAAACCTACTACAAAACCTTTGCTCATCTGGCTAATAATATCAGCCAAACTGATCCTCAAAAAAAATACAATAACGGTGCTGAAGGTTCAGCCTATGGAGTCGAGTTTTTCTTAAATAAGCGCTTAAGTAATCAATGGTACGGCTGGGCATCTGTAGGCTATGCAAAAACGGCCCGTAAAAACTCAGATACCGGGGAAGCCTTTTTATTTGAATACGATAAACCCTTAATGATCAACTTAGTTGCCCATTATGAATTTATTGAACATTGGACGCTTGGCGGCAAATGGCGCATCGAATCCGGTGGACGTTATACACCCATTGTCGCTCTTAACGAAAACGCCAACTTTGCCGAAATTTTTGACCCAATCTACGGGAAGCCTTTTAGTGAACGCCTGCCTTTATACCATCAGTTAGATGTACGAATTGAATATTTGCGAGAAAGACCCTGGGGCTTTTGGAAGTTTTATACGGATTTACTGAATGCGTACAATCAGAAGAATATTACAGGTTACCGCTACGCGCCCAATCAGCAAGATACCATCAAACCACCAAAAGGTTTTGGAAAGCAGGTACCTGTTACCGCTCAACAGGGGCTGGGAATCATTCCATCCATTGGTTTTGAGGCACAGTTTTAAGTTGGCGTAGAAAATTAAAGTAAGAGAAAAATCAGCAGGTATAAAAAAAGCCGAGTTTCCCCTCTCTTGTACGCGTTACAACTGAGTAACTAAAGAGGCTCGGCGTCAGTAGGCTCAACATCCCTATCCATTAATGACTTTAAGACTCGCTAATAAGCCATCCTTGGCTTATTCTTCCTTGCGAAGATTGCTAACTGTTGCTGTCACCTACGAATCCTTGTAAGGTTCAAGCATGTGGGAAAAATCCTTTTCTCACTACCGTTAGTCTTTTTTAAGCAATCCTTGCTTAACGTCCATGATTGCTATTATGCCCGAGATAAAAAAAAAGAAAGTAGGAAAGCAGCATTAGCGCTTGTAAGAAATATCTCACAACGCCATAACTCTCTCTGATGCTGATAAGGTAAGTCTATGGATTACTTTTTCGACCCAAAGCAATACACATAAAGGAAACCAAAAAGATAGCAAACAAAAACGGATGCCAGCAGGTAGGGAAGAACATAGCGCGCCTGATCGATATGCCCAGCTACAATATCAATAGCAAAGCTAGCAATGGCAGGGGTATAAATATGCTCTGACACCATATTATGGCTTGGCACATGCAGCGGCATAAATAGCAACGCAAAGGCTGGCGCTCTAAAGAACATGCGAATCCAAGGATTTGAGATTGGCTTGGTCAACAAAAACCAAAAGAACAAAAAGACAACACTGGTACTAAGATAGATTAACCAAACGATAAAAAATTCTTGTTCAAGTAACATAGTATCTCCAGAGGTTGCCTTCAGCGTTTTAATGGCTTAACACTAATCAACCCACCGTATGATATGGGTTTTTAGGATATCGTCATCAAAGCCTGCATTATTGACTATCTTGCCGTTAATCGCACCTTTTTGTTGTAAAACCTGCTGCTTTGATCCTGAAATCAAGTGATGCCAGCTGGGTAAGGGGTTATTCTCACTGAGTAAACGATACGCACAAGTCTTTGGTAACCAATGAAATGCTGGAATGTCCGCTTTCGTTAGCTGAGTACAATCTGGTTGATAGCTAAACCTATTGGTGTAATTGGAGCATTGGCACGAATGAGTATCAAGCAGTTCACAAGCTACATTCGTAAAATGAATTTCACCGGTATCTTCATCTTCAAGCTTAACCAGACAGCACTTGCCGCAACCATCACAGAGTGACTCCCACTCAGTTTGGCTCATCTCATCAAGCGACTTGGTTTCCCAAAAAGCCGACACCAAATTAACCCCCTTTGGGTAATTTACTGTTTTTTTCGGCTAGCTCGCGCATTTCATCATCAATCACTTCGGGTAATTGAAGATAAAAGCCTTTCTCTTCTATCGCATCAAGTACCTCTTTTGCGGAGGCTTTAGCTAATTTTTTGTCTGCACTCAAAGCCATGGTCATAGCCAGCTTTTCTTGACCAAAGAGGCTTTTTAACGCATCCGGAACTCGATTCAGCCCCTCTTTTTTATCGACATAAAGATAAAGGCCTTCTTTTTGTAAACTTTTGTATATGCTGCAAATTATCATGAGGAATCTGTTGGGTCGTTAAGGCCTAACGCCATCGCTTTAGTATAAAAAGGTTGTCGCCAGCCCTCTATTTCAGGTGCATCTGGACGCTTCATTATCTGTTGATCAAGCACCTTTAGCCAGGACTTCTTTAGCAATAAAGGCTCCGCAATCTGATGTTTATTTGCCAGCATTGTCAGTTGCCTTTTTACTTTACGAAACCGTGAACCTGGCTTACGTGGCCTTTTTAAAGGTTCAAGGGGCTTGTAATCCTGATTCAATAAAGTCAACCACTGATCAAAGCGGGTTTTATTAAGCCCTATTGAGAACCCTTCCATTTTATAGAGTGATGCCACTTGCCATTGCCCTTTTTTTGCCAACGCCAGCAGAGCATCATTGGTTGCGATGTGTTTTCGTGGCCGATCCAATTTTCGCATTAAGTCTTCACGAAAAGCAGCCAGTGCCTGCAATCTCGCCAACTGGTAACCATCTAACTGCCAGGTTAAACCAAACTTTTGGTAAGCCTCACTAAAATCATCACGTTCGACATTGTCTTGAATGACTTGTAACTCTTCTGCCATCACATCCATTTCAAATTTTGCTGTAAGTGCAGGCTGCATTTGCAAATAGAGCGGTATTAAAAATTCCACATCCTGCTTGGCATAACTAAGCTGCTCATCCGTTAAAGGGCGCTTAAGCCAATCCGTACGGCTACTCTCCTTTGGAATATCTTGATCAAAACAGGTTTTCACTAAGCGCTGATATCCCATAGAAAAATCGTAGCCTAAGAAGGCTGCTGCTATCTGCGTATCAAATACGTTGACCGGCATCACACCAAAACAGTGATAAAGCACTTCTAAATCTTCAGAACACGCATGGAATATCTTCACAATCTCAGGAGAAGCAAGCACATCAATCCACGGCTGCCATTGATCAATGGTTAAGGGGTCAATCAGGTAAACCCCATTATCGAGAGATACCTGAATCAACCCAAGCTTTGGAAAAAACGTTCTGGTACGGATAAATTCCGTATCAACGCCGATAACCGGCACTTGATGTAATGATTCACAAAGCGTGTTTAGTGAATCATTGTCGGTAATATAAGCTGGAAGTTTTCGATCAATCATTAAATTTAAAATGGCATTTTAAAACCGGCAGGTAAATCAATACCTCCGGTGACTTTAGCCATCATGGCTTTGTTATTTTCTTCAACTTTTTTGGCCGCATCATTCATCGCAGCGGCAATTAAATCTTCTAAAATTTCTTTATCTTCGGTTAAAAGACTGGGATCAATGGTAACGGCTTTGACGTCATGCCGGCCTGTCATAATCACTTTAACCAAGCCCGCCCCAGATTCAGCCTGGATTTCACTTTCTGCAATCTCCTTTTGCACTTGCTGCATTTTCTCTTGCATTTGTTGGGCTTGTTTCATCATATCGCCAATACCAACCATGCGACTTATCTCCTAATTAACTCTACGGTGTTGTTATCTATTTGTGCGTCGTAATCCACCAAAATGGATTGTAGTGGCGCGCTTTCTTTTAAAAAGCTCAAGGCATTTTCTGATTCTTGCGCTTTGATGTGTTGTTTGCGCTGATCGGGTGTCAATAATGCATGCTCGCTAACATCCAAAGAGAGCCTAACCGAGTAAGATAAATGCCCAGACAACGCCTGTTCAATTTGCTTGATGTGATTTTCGTTTAATAATTGCGACTGTGTGGGATCAATCTTGGCTGACCATTTATCACCCTCTGTGGATTCGACTACCATATGCGCAGCAATGGAGCCTAAAAGCCCCTGAAGAGGAAGGGCATCATAACAATCCAACCATTGTTGATTGGCCGCTTCACCTGACGTGCCAGCCACAGTAATGACTTCAGGGCTTGGCAGAATTTCGCAAGGTTCTTCTTTCTGAAGGGATGGCGTATCACTCGCCTCACTGGCTTGTGTTACATTCCTCTGTGAATTAACCACAGGCGCTTCCAATGGTGCATCTGTGTTATCGCAGGCAGATAATTTATCAGAGATCGCTTCATCAACTGGCGACGAAAGTACCTCAAGGGATTCTTCAAGCTCTGCCACAATGGCTTTTGTACGTGAGCTATCTTGCACAGGTAAATTTTCGGCCTCCGCTTCCGCTGGTGGAGCCATGGGGTCAGGCATACTCAGTTCACGCTTATTCTCCAATACTGCCTGTGGCTTTGAAGATGCTGGCGATGAACTTTCCAGCCCCGCAGCATCAGAAGATGGCACGTTATCATCGCGTTGCGCTTGAACCTGACCGGACGCATCAGAATCCACCTGTGGCGAAGGATCATCCAGTCGCTCTGGTTCTGACATACCAAGCGGCCGAAAGGCCAATAGCCTCAAAAGCGTCATTTCAAAGCCCGACCTTGGTGAAGGCGCTAGAGCAAAATCTTTCTTACCCAACAACGCCATCTGATAAAAAAGTTGCAACTCTTCAGGCGATAAGCGTTTGGCTTGCTCTAAAATAAACGCTTGATCGCCGTATTGGTTATCAATCGCCTCTGGGACTTGCTGGGCAATGGTTAAACGGTGCAAGGCCATCAGCACCTCATCCAGCATTTGGCTGTAATTAGGCGAAAATTCAGCCACTTCACTAACAATCGATAGTATCGATGCCCCATCGTGGTTAATCAGCGCCTCAATCACCTGCCGAACAACTTGCGGATCGATGGTGCCAAGCATTTGCCCCACCGCCTCTTGGGTAATATGATTCTGACAGAAGGCAATGGCTTGGTCAGTTAAGCTCAAGGCGTCACGCATACTGCCGTCTGCGGCATGGCCGAGTGACCAGAGGGCTTGCTCTTCAAAATCAACCGATTCTGTCGTCAATAACTGCTGCAAATGCCCAGTAATAAACTCGGCCGATAAATTTTTAAGTGTAAACTGTAAACACCTTGAAAGAATCGTGGGCGGTAATTTTTGTGGGTCGGTGGTAGCTAAAAGAAATTTGACATGCGATGGCGGTTCTTCAAGCGTTTTTAGTAAGGCGTTAAAACTGTGGGTAGAAAGCATGTGCACTTCATCGACCAGATAGATCTTAAAGCGCCCTTTAGTGGGGGCGTATTGTACATTATCGAGTAATTCACGGGTGTCTTCGACGCGGGTTCTTGAGGCCGCATCCACTTCGATCAAGTCAACAAAATGCCCACCGCTGATTTCGGTACAAGCGGTACATTCACCACAGGGCGTTGCGCTAACGCCTTGCTCACAACTTAAACACTTGGCTAAAATTCGCGCAATACTGGTTTTACCGACACCACGCGTCCCCGAAAATAAATAGGCATGATGCAACCTACCCGTTTCCAATGCATTGATTAATGCTTGAAGGACATGTTGCTGACCAACCATCTCACGAAAAAAGCGAGGGCGGTATTTTCTGGCAAGCACTTGGTAAGACATAACTAAATGGCTCGAATAAGAATTTTTCTATTATACACGAGAATGGCCGGGTTCAGAGTAAACTTTTAAGGGATAAGCCGATGAGAATAAGCGTGAAGAAAAAGAGATGTTGAGCGAGGGTGGCAACTCTAAGAAGCGACATCTCGGCACACGAGTCAATAGTTACCGTTGCTCCCTTCCGGGCCTGGCGGGGTTCACTACCTATCATTGCGAGAGAACCCCTTAGAGCCACCTCAACGAAACGCAATTCTATGGATTTCACTTTCGATTGCAAGCAGTTTTTTACTCTTCTGTTGAAATATAAATAAAGGCGTCCTATAAAGCACTATCAGAACGGGGAGATTCGAGCTATGCTAAAAAATACACCCGTGGCAATATAGATATTCTTGACTGTGTTTTCGCTTTGTTAACTATGAAAAAAACAACTTCCACTCTCGCTTTAGCTTACACACTTGTTTTAAGCTCGCTGTTATCCATGCCGCAAGCATCTGCTAAATCTTTTAAAGGCAACAAGCATCGCTCCAGCCAACCTGTCGCCGAAATGCAGGCTAATGCGCAAATACCCAACACCAAAGCGTTAAAACCAACACCCAATCTGTCGATAAAAACCATTCAGCCCCATACCGCCATTTATGCCATGACCTTTGGTGGATTTGATGTTGGCCATATTCGCTACCAACTCACCCAAGTTAAAAATAACCATTACCAGTATAAAGTTGATAGTGATTTAGGGTTTTTATTGTTGTCGGACAAACGTCAGATTATCTCAGAGTTTATTTTGGATAGTGAAAAATTTACCCTGACCCCCATTAGTTTTTACCAAAACCGCAAAGGCACAGGCGGCGATTTTATCGAAACTGTCACCTTCGACCCTAAAAACCAAGAAGCTAAGAGTTTATTTAAAAAAAAGGGCAAAGCATTAACATTAAAACAACAGACGCTTGACCCATTATCTGCACAAGTACAAATGCGCCTGGATTTTTTAGGTCAAAAAGAATCTTTCAAATACCATTATGTTTTAGGCAATAAAGTTGAAGATGTCAGCTTTAGCTTGGTTGGCACTGAAAGTATTGCTTTTGACAACCACAAAATGCTCGCGACAAAAGTCGAGGTCAAACGCAAAAGTAAAAAGCGCAAAACCTACCTGTGGTTTACCGAGCAACTTGGCTATATCCCCTTTAAAATTGAGGACTCCCGCAAGGGTAAAGAAGCGATCATCGCGCAACTTATCTATTACGAGCAAGAAACCAGCGGTGGTAATATTATCTTCGGCAAAAAAGTGCCCTTACGCACTATTCACGAAAAACCAAAATCAAAGAAAAAGAAACACCACAGACGTTAAGCCTGCACTCACTTAGCAGGACTCTCCCAGCAGGTCACGGATTAAAGCGACAATGGCAGGGTAAGTTTGACTTCGCCGGAAATACCGCCGGCCTACATCAGCACTCCTCTCACGCATCAACCCTAATTGCTCAGGCTGTTGGTAAAGGTTGATTATTGCCTGAGCTAACGCCTCGGCATCCCCTGCGGGGTAATACTGACCTGCCCCGCTGGATGCTAATAACGCCTTAACCTCTGGACAAGTTTGGCTGCTTAACAGTGGCAAGCCGAGCGAAAAATAATCAGAAAGCTTATTGGTAAAGCTCTGTGATGCGCCTGCTCGAATTGCATTCACAGCAAGGTCAGCGGATTGTAATTGTTGAATCATCTGCTCAAAAGGTAATTGACCTGTAAAAATAACCCGACCGCCAAGGGAATGATTTAATCGTACCAGTTCATCATAGTCAGGCCCCGTACCCAGAACAGAAATGCTAATGGGTAAGCCATTTAATTGATTGGCAGCACGAACCAAGGTCGCAACATCATAACTATGACTTAAAGTGCCTATGTAAACGACGCTAAACCTGTCATTGTCCTTAGCCTTGTCAGACGTCATAGATTGGATCAACTGATCGTCTGAACCTATATACACACTCACACCCGGACAGGGGGTTTTTCTGGCCGACAAGGCTCTATCAAGATAGGTTTTTGATACCGCAACCACCGCATCTGCTGCACGATAGGCTTTATTGGCTCGATAGGATAACGGCCACAACACATCATTAAACCGGGGTTTTAATGCGGGGATGACAGATGCAAAAGATTCTGGCCACACATCCTGTACATCCACCACCAAAGGGATACCTTGACGCTGACACCATCTCGCCAAGACCAATTTGCTTCAAATCATCAGAAACGCCTAATAAACCAGATCAGGCATTTGAATGACATCTAATGTTTGACGTAAATGCGTAACAAATGCCCTGTGAGAAAAAAAACGTTTAACACTTACATTGGTCTGATAACCTGGCTCATCCAACAAAGTGACTTGATACCCTGCTTGCGTAGTAAATTGCGCTGGCAAGGTACGATGTTTTTTAGGCAAGTGATGGAAACGGCTAGTTATCACATGGCAGTCGTAATCCTCAGCAAATAACTCCGCAAGCGATTGGAAACGGTTTCGCCCACCCTCCCCTGGTAAGGTAGTAAAAGGCGCTACCAATAAAACGCGCTTCACACCTCACCTTCCAGCACCGGCTGATAAGTATGCGTCAGGGTGTTCATAGGTTTTTGCTCAATGCACTGCGCATAAATTGCCACTAGCCGTGCGTAAAAATCTTTATACCCACATAAAGAATCAACCAATTGGTTAGCCGATTCTGCCATTTGATTTGCCTCAGGTAACGCATCTAACGCCATTCGTGTGGCTTTTTCTAACTCGGCTTCATCACCGGTTGGAACAAGAAAACCGGTTTTACCCGTTATCACCAATTCGCCGGCAGGTTCCTCACCATAATTAACAATAGGCACTTTATGCAGGGCGGCTTCGATGGGTATATTACCGGTTCCCGCACTGGTATCCCCTGGAAATAATGGCGTATTGACCACAAGATCAACATCCGCATAGAATGCATGAATATCATCAACCGCCCCTAAAAAGCGTAACCGCCCTTGATCAACAAGCGGTTTACCCAAGTGTTTCAGCGCTGCTTTATCTTCGCCATCACCTGCGACAACAAATACCGACTGTGGATAATCACTGGCAATAGTATTGGCTAAACGCACAAAGTGATCTGGCCCTCGAGCTTTACTTAATCGCGTAATTGTACCAATCAATAAAGAATCAGGCGCAATATTCATCTGCTGCCTAAATTTGCCTTTTTGCACAGAAGGCAGTGCTGGCATCAAATTGTAAATATAATTGACCTTACTTTCAGGCATCCCATGCCGAATCAATTTTTTGGATTCAAAGTGACAATTACCCACCGCATTTATCCCTAAAAGCTTAAAAAGCTTGGCTACTTTTGGGTAGGTATTTGCCATTAACCCACGGGAATGCCACAAAATTGGCAAATTAGGCTTGCCTGCGAGCATCTTAGCCAACCAGATAAACGGGATAGGAAAGGCCATTTGAGCATGGACGAGTGCGATAGGCTCTTGTCTAAAAATATTGATGAAACCAAACAGGGTTTTAATCATGGCAAACAGGCTTTTGGGGTGGGTATTCAATGCAATATGCCGTGTCCCTGCCTGATGGATCACTTGCGCCAGGGGGCCATAATCGCTGGCCAAGATGGGCGTATAATCTGTGGTTTTTAGCACATCTGTTAAGCGTTGAGTCGAGCGCTCCGTCCCGCCAAAGCCATGCATAGCGGTTACCAGAAGAACATTTTTTGAATTATTTTTTGTTGTATGTTTCATTACTACTTTATTGATTATCTATTACTTGCTGATAGAGATGGATGAGTTGCTGCGTCACGCGGTATTCTGAGAATTGTTGATAGCAATCATTTCGTAACTGATAGGAATCAAACCGATCGATTGATGCGACCATCTTCTTCATAGCCACCGATAGGTCGTCAGGATTTTGTGGCGCACTAAGATACCCGTTCGATGCATTGACCAATTCACTCGCACCCAGCGTACGCGTTGCCACCACAGGTAAACCTGATGCGAAAGCCTCAACAATAGCTACGCCAAAGGTTTCGTTATGACTTGCCAGCACAAACGCATCACTTTGCTGTAGCAACGTCATAACTTGTGATTGCCCCAAAAGACCATGGAAAGTAACTTGGTTTGTCAAACCAAGTTCAGCGACTAAACGCTCTAACCTTGCTCTTTCGAGCCCATCACCGACTAAATCCAAACAAACCGAAGGATTATGAGAAAATGCTTGCCAGAAAGCGCGAATTAAATCCTCCTGGCCTTTAATTTTTCGTAAAAAACCCACACAAATAAAGCGAAAAGTTTCTGACTCAGTCTCCAATAAGGGCTGATCAAAAAAGCCTTGATTAACGATATTCGGAATCAGCAGGGATTTACCACTAATGACCGGGTAGTCTTTTTCTAACTGCGCCTTAAGCCCCTTACCAACAGAAATCACTTTTTTTGCGCCTTGAAAGACAGCATTGGCTTGTTGACGCTCTCGTGCGTTGCGATTACCTGTGATAAATACAGAACAATGTTCGGTGATAACATAGGGCAAAGACAATTCCGATAAAATCTCTGCCAAGCCTTCTAAGTACACTGCCGAATGCGCATGAACAATATCAGGCCGACCATGATCATCTATGTAATCCCTAATCAAACGTTTTAAGATCCGATGTCTAAACCAGGGGGTAATTAACCCTCTGGGTCTTGGAAACCAATTACGCCCCTCAAAGGCATATACAGGATACCCATGCACAGACTGTTTAACCGGATGCCAAGCCAACCAAGGGCCTGACTCTCGTATCGAACGTAAATAAGGCGTCACTAGACCAATTGTTATACCGGCCTCTTTTAAAGCGCGGGCCTGCTCTTGAAAAAATATACCATTTAATGGGTTGGCCGAATTTGGAAACCAAGAGGCAATCACTAAGCAATGCATGGTGATTTTCCTTGGACTTTATCAAGCCTGTATCGTAAAGGCTGACGCCCAATCGTGAGATATAAAACAAACATGGGTAACCACATCAACTGTAATCGAAAAATGGTAGAAGGAATAAAACTTGCGGTAATAAAAAAGAAACAAGCCAACAACAAAAAGCGGCAAACGGGTTGAGACAAATGCCGAAAAGCTTTGTAAACCATACAGGCAATGAGCCCCAAAAATGCCACTAAAGCCAGAGAGCTATAAGCCAGAGGTAATTCAATCAAGAAACTGTGCGGGTTGTAATAGGCTAAACCGCTCACTCCTCCCATAAAAAACTCACCATAATTGCGCGCACCCAGCCCAGGCATAATGGAAAATATTTTTGGAAACGCATAATCGTAAATAGTCTGACGATAACTGACGGAGTTATCTTCATCGAGCGCAAAAAGTGCAATCCATAACCGCTCTGAACTTCTAGCAATAAACGGATTACTCCAGGTTTGACATTCAATCAATAGGGCTTCAAACGCTTCTGATTGAATAAAAAGGAATAACAGCAAAAAGCCTGTAAGGGGAAATAATAAACGCAAGGGGTTATCTAAAAATAACGCACGCTGTAAAAAAGGGTAGAGAACTAATAAGGCTAAAGCTGTTCGCGACATCATCGCCATTAGCATCACCACCATCAACAAAAACACCCATCGAAATTGTTGGTGCAATTGATTTTCTTGTGCCAGCCAATGCAGTAAAGGCAAAGAAACAATACAAATGGCCGCTAAATTATTGGGATTATGAAAAAAAGCAGAAGGAAATATGCCCTCTAACCCTACATCAGTAATTTGATGCATAAACTCAATATCAAACAGAAATTGCATCACCAGCACAAAGGCCAAAAGAAAAAACACAAAAAAATACAGCCGGCAAAACCAATAGTTTGCTTTGGGGTGGTTCGCGATAAAGCCTGCCAATAAATACAAGCTAATTAAGTTTAAGTGATAAAGAAAATCTAAGATTTGTATCTGATTATGGAAAAAGACCGTATGCACCGCCATTAACAACAATAAAAAAACCAGCCAAAATAAACCCGCATAAAACGCTAACGTCTTCTTACCTCTAAATCCATAAACAAGAAAGTACGCTAAGACTGGTAAGGTAAATAAAACATCGGGGCGCAAAATAGATAGATACAGATAAAAGGATGTACCTAACACTAGGCCCAAAATTAACCCCACCATGACAGGAAGAAATAACGGTGGCAATGGGTGATCAGAAGACATCGTGTCGGAGGTAGCATTCATACGGCTACCTGCTGTTGAACAAGAGGCTGCTTAGTTAACCGATAAGCTAGGACTAGATACCAAAACAACTGCCCACAAACGAAAACTGCACTTACTAGACTTAACGCGATGACTTTTGCATAAGAGTTTGGGTGTAATGTACCCAAATATATCGCTAAAAAAGCAGCTAAAAAGTACCCACACTCAATGAGAAAAGCCGCTCGTTGCTTATTCGCCAATAGCGGCATAAAGGCTAACGGGCCAGCGATGGCGCGAATACATACCCAAGGAGCCAAACAGGTAGTGATCCACCCCGCAGTCTCCCACTGTGCACCAAAAACCACTGCAAACACGTCTGGAGAAATAAGTGCCAGCACCGAATAAGCTACACCAAAGAATAGTATCAACCATTTAATCACTTTGATTGACTCAGCAAAAACCGGTTTGCCTTGGCGTTGATATTCAGCAAAACGCGCATAAAGCAATTGATACAAAACACTACTAATAATGACTGTCGGCGCTACGGCAACACGATACGCCAACGCATAGTGACCACTGAATGCCAAACTCTCCCACAAGGTAAATAGATACACCGGCAATGAAAGGTGTAAGGTATTGACCAGCGCATGTGGCATTTGATAAAGCGGCAAGGCTTTAAATGGCTTGATGCTTTGTGCATAAGATGTCTTCCAGAGTGTTTTATTAAAAACCCACCTGAGAGAGCGGCGATATACTAGCCACCAGGATAAAACAAAGCCTGCGGTATAGCCCATCAGTAAGCCTGATGATAAACCGGCAAGACCTGCAACAATAGATACGGCTGCTATCAACAATGCGCGTATTATTTGCGCTACTGCCATGGCATTTCTGTATTTTTGTCGATTATATAGCTGCTGAGAAAGCGTGGTAAAGGCGATAAAAGCCATCGCAGGCAAAAGCCAATAGTAGCTGTCTGCCAGCGATTCTAGCGGCAGCCCTTCAAAGGTTAAAACGAAACTACAGGCAAAAAATACCAGAGACAAAATACATACTTGCACAAAAACCTTGTGATATAAGCGAATACCAATAGTCATCCGTTGAGCGCTTACCAGGCCTAATTCCAACCGTAATGTTAAGAGGATACAAAGAATGGATAAGGTACTAGTAAACAGCCCAAAAAGTCCCATATCTTCGGGTGAATAAAGTCGCGTTAAGAGTGGACTAATCAGTAAAGGTATTAACTGCGCCAGTGCTGTTGCAGATGTTAAGGTTAACAGATGCTGTGCGAAGGGCCTTTCGCGTAATTGACGGATAAAGTTCATTGGCTTAAAACCATCACACACTGCTTTTGGCGGTGAATGCATGATCACGAAATACTGCGTGATTGGCTCTTTTCCACTCCAGTAACAAACCAAGCCCAACACATAAAAACGCTGACAACATAAAATTAATCACCAAGGTGATTAAAAATAAGAGCTTTTTATTTGGCTTAACAGGCACAGAAGGTCGATGCGCCGGATCAATCACCTGTGCCACTTGCATGGCCATACCAACTGCCATTTGCGATTCTTCAAGCGTATTTAGCATTTGGCGATACAGTAGCCGGTTTGTTGCCACCTGCCGCTCTTTGGATTTAAGGCCAAATTGTGAGGCGTTAATATCCCGTATTTTTGACTTGGCTTGATCGATTTTTTGGGTTAATGAGGCGACTCTCGATGCATCGATCTCATAAGTACGTATCGCCGCTTGCACAATTTTATCGGTTTCGCGCTCGATCATATCCACAAGGCTCTGCTTTTTTTGTATTGCAGCTATAAGGGTTGGATGCTTTGGCCCATAACGAGACGTTAAACCATCCAACTGTTGGTGTTGATTTGCTAGCTGCTCTTTGAGCGATTGAATTAGAGGATCATTAACAACCGAAGGCAATTCAGAAAAATCCGGTGTTTTGGCTGCCTTGATGTGTTGAATCTGATTAAAAATCGATTTGCTGTGAATATGACTTTGCTCTGCAACAAATAGTGTTTTAGTTAGCTGATGAATCTCTTCATTATTGAGGGTTAACACCCCTTCAAGATCAACCAGCTGCATCTTGTCACGATAATCCTGCAATGCCTGCTCTGAAGCGGATAATTTAGCTTCCAGCTCAAGCAAACGGGCTGTTGATTCTTTTTGAAGATCGTCAGCAGCATCCATATGCTTTTGGTAACTCAGCTGAATATAATGCTCAACAACTGCATCTGCCACTCGCCTTGCAAGATCAGGGTCTTTTGCATAAAAGTGCACTTTGGCAAGCTTGGTATCTTTAATCGGCTCAATCGTCAGCTGGCTCGATAACTGATCGATCATTTTTTGTAAATGCTCACTTTCATTAGCAACTTTATCTGGTGTTTGATTAGCAAACAACCAGCGTTTGGTTTTTTGCATAAAAGAAGGCGGCGCTAACTGTGTATTGATTTCAACATGCCTATCAAGATTATTGGCTTCGATGACTTGCAGCAGCAACTTTCGCGATTTAAGTAATGCATATTGCGTATTTAAATACTGGTCGGTTTGTGATTTAAAAATTCGCGTATTCGTTAAAGAAGAGCCTTGGGTTAATGCATCCAATGACAAAAAGGTTTTCTCTTCACCCTCAAACAATACCAATACACTTGCTCTATAGACAGATGGCAAACTAACGATCCAGTAAAGTGTCAAACAAAAGAAAAAAGTAAAGCATAGAGCTATTTGCCGCTTGGCACGGAAAAAGGCAAGAACAATATCATGGAATGAAAAAAGTTGGCTACTATCCATAGGCTAGCTGAGGGGCAAGTTGACGGTTATTTTTGGTATAGCGTCGGCAAACTCTAAGCCAACTCGATCAAATTACCTTGAAACTACACGTTATATTAAAAAAGTTTTTTATTATACACAAAAATTAATACAAATTAACCCAAAGCCCACTGAATAACCATTGACTTATTTGATGAAAAACTCACTCATCGATCAGAAAATTAAATAAAATAGTCAACATTCTTAAATGACCCCATCCAATTTTTATCGTAAACTAACACTTTTTATATGCCAGACAATAAAATGAACAATATATCGCCACAACATATTCATAGATATACTCATAAATAGATTCATAGATAGATGCACACATAAATATACATAGTCACTGTATACATACGAGTAAACGCACTATTTATACAGCACCGCTATTTTATCTCTGCACACACTTTCTAACGAAAAAAATAAGTCTTAACTCTAGATCAACGATTAACTATAGGACACCTCTAAAAATTGCTTTCGGGCTCTGTAACGAAATTAAATAACGTGTTTTTT
>JAPOUS010000252.1 GCA_026708525.1 Cellvibrionales bacterium | reverse complement strand
AGTATTTGTTCACGATCGATGGCGACTTGATTGTAAATAAAGCTTCCCGTGGTTGGGTAGTTTTCGTTAATAGGTTCGGGTGGCCGATTAAACCCGTAGGCCATCACCGTGCTCAACTGGATAAAACGTTTTGCTTTTTTGGCAGATGCTGCTTGAAAAAGCCGTCGAGTTAATTCAATTTCGACTACTTTTTTTTGTGCATAAGTGGCATGGGTGCGGGTATCGGCAATGCAGTTAATAACCGTAGAACCTTCGGGGATTACTTGGGTTAACGCTTCATGATCATCAAAGTTAATGGGCGTACAGGTGGCGTTGATGCTTGGTAAAAATTGGCTTTTACTTCCCTTTCGAACAATACAAATAGGGTTTAGGCCTAAAAGGATCAACTGCTCGGCAGCATGGCTTCCTAGGTAGCCAGTTGCTCCAAAAAGGATGATTGGCATGATATTTTTATTATTAATCAATAGTTTCGAATGCGATGCCACCTATTCTCTTATAAAGTTTGTTATAAAGCCAGAGGCTAAATCGGATAAACAGATAAGCAAATATTCCTTGGAATATTGGCATGATAATACCAAGCCCAATCATAGAGCTACCCGTAAATGGGGCACCTGTATTAACGTTTGGCATGCCCGAAAACATCATTAATAGACTTATCGGGCAAAAGAATATAAGTGAGCTGATAACGGTTAAAATAGCAAACACCTTGGCTGTCTGATGTGTAGAGAATCGACAAATTGTTACCTTCATGATATTCACCTAGTGCTTATCGTTAGTTAGCTTATTTCTCAGATTGTAAGTGTTGTAAGTAAGTTCCATAGAATAGGGCTGAGTTGCGATTTACAATAAATAAAAAAAGAAGAAGGGCGTTACTGATGGCAAAACCCACGAAGTTAATCCTGTTTTGGAGTGGCCTTGCTATGATAACCCTTGCCGTTGTCTATCAATCCTTATCGCAGGCACAGGTCAAATCGATCAAGGCGGCAATGAATGCGTGGCGCGTTGATCAAGTGGATGAACTGCCTCAAAAGCCAGTGAATGAGGTGGTGTCTAAGCCTTATAAGCCAGTAGGAACGCCGACTAGTAGGCCGCAAGCCTCATTTGGTGATCGCAAAGCACCTGCCAAAGAACTTAACGCAACGAATGAAGCGGATTTACATATAGCTCAACACTTACATCAAGCACATTGCCAGCGTAAGCCAAAGGTAAGGTTCGCAAAGCAACAGGTATACCAATGGAAGGATGCCTCTGGCAAAGTGCACTTTAGTGATCAAGCACCAAAAAGCGTGGCAGCCAACGAAGTGCAATCGAGAAGTATGCAGTCGTCGGCAAAATTTTCGCTTGACCTGAATAGTGAGAAAGCTTCGTTGCCAGCCTTTGCTCGCGATCGTATTACTCGTGATGTGAATACAATCTATCGTATTTTGATTAAAGCGTTGGCGATTAAGAATGTTGACCCTATTTTGTTGAGGCTTCGATTGTTCGATGAAAAATCAGCTTTTAACCGTTACAAAAAAAAGGTTGCTCCAAATATGGGTAAAGCGGGTGGTTTTTATATTGGCAGGCTTCGCGAGGCGAGTGTTTTTACCAGTGACAATGAGCAACGGATGTATTCGGTTATTCGTCATGAGGCTGTGCATGCGATTAATCATCAAGCATTTGGCCGAACACCGACTTGGCTCAATGAAGGGTTAGCTGAGTATTTTGAAAGTTTGGAATTTCAGTATGGCAGCCATGCCAGAACTCTGCCAAATACTTATCAGCTGGGTATTTTAAAGCGCTCATCCTTGCCTTTTTTGGGTGAGTATCTTCAGGTGGAGCATAAAGACTGGTATGCCGATGAATCACAGTCGCTTCGCTATGCGGTAGCTTGGTCGTTAGTCACTTTCTTTTTATCAAGTGAAGAAACCACAGGCTTTTTTAAAAAAATGCTTAACCATCTGTCGGCGAATTATTGCCAAAGCATGGATTCGCTGGCCTATATTAATCAACACTTTCCTGGAGGGGTTAATCAACTGGACAGTCAGTGGCGGAAATTCTTAAGTAAAGAAATTCCCCTTCATAATTATTAATAATTTTTTCATCACTTTACGCGAGACATTGTCTAATCATTTAGCAGTAATATGCCCTTAAGATAAAGTCGCTTGTATCAATCAGCTAAGAGGTTACAGCAATTATCTATCAGATCGACAATATTAATCTTTCCATAGGTTCTCGCAGTTACCAGCCTCGCTCTCCTGTTCATGCGTGGGGGCAGCGTTGTTAATGCTGAGATAATTTACGCAGCGATTAATATATTCTTTGGAAAGCCTTCGATCAATGAAGTAAATCGGTATTCGGTATAAACAATAACGGCAGAATTTTTTGCATAAGTCGTTAGTTTGTAACAGATTTAGCTATGTTTGAAATTAACGAGTAAGCATTAAGGTCTAACGCGAAGTGTTTCGTTATACTCTTATGTTTTTGATAATCTGCTTTGTGTTGTTGGAGTGAATAAACTCTGCCATGATTGAGGATGCTTAGGATAAATTTATGGGCATCTCTAATAATTGATTTTGAGGTTCTGCGCTAAATTTCAAGGTTT
>JAPOUS010000196.1:293-23484 GCA_026708525.1 Cellvibrionales bacterium | reverse complement strand
TCCAAGGTATCCTTCGATGAATTCAGAGTGAAGGGGGCACAACATGTATAGTTTTTCCTGTTCATCCTGAGCCTATCGAAGGATGTAATCTAGCCAATGGGTATAGAATACTAAGAGCCTAACAACAAAATTAGGTTGCGCTTTTTATTGTTTTATGATTCATCCTAAACCATTCGATTTTCTTATACAAACCCTATTGAAATTTTCTTAAATGAACATATTTTAAATAGGTATGATTATTTAATAATTGATCAGGAATTGAAATATGAAGCGCGTGTTATTATTTCTAGCCACTAACTTTGCCATCATGATGGTCTTGAGCGTTGTGATGAGTTTGCTCGGTGTCGATGCTCGATCAACCTCTGGTCTTTTGGTGATGGCGTTGATGTTTGGTATGGGCGGGTCGTTTATTTCTTTATTAATGTCTAAATGGATAGCTAAACGATCGGTCGGTGCTGGGATCATTGACACCCCCTCCAATTCAACCGAGCAATGGCTCGTTGATACGGTTGCCCGTATGGCAGAGGAGCGCAATATCGCTATGCCAGAGGTGGCCATTTATGAATCCCCCGTGATGAATGCATTTGCAACCGGCCCAAGCAAAAACAATTCTTTGGTGGCGGTGAGCTCAGGCTTATTGCAAACGATGACACGTGAAGAAGCAGAAGCTGTTATTGGTCATGAGGTAACGCATGTCTCCAATGGCGATATGGTGACACTGACGTTAATTCAGGGCGTTGTGAATACCTTTATTATTTTCTTTGCACGCATCATTGCCAGTGTCATTAGTAATGCGCTTGCTCAAAATAGTAACAATGGCCAAGGGCTTGGCATGTTTGCCTATATGGGCGTCGTTTTTGTTCTGGAGATGTGTTTAGGGATTTTAGCCAGTATTATTGTGGCCTGGTTTTCACGTCAACGTGAATACAAAGCCGATGCCGGTGGCGCTGAGTTAGCTGGCAGGCAAAATATGATCAACGCCCTTGAGCGATTAGGCGGCGGGGTGCCGAGTGACCTTAAATCCGAAATGGTGGCTTTTGGTATTAACGGCGAAAAAACTTTTGCTGAATTATTTATGAGCCATCCGCCAATCGCTAAACGCGTGGCTGCACTTCAGCTTGGCGCCTAAGGAGAAAGGCTGCAGTATGTAATCGATTGATTGATTGCCCCCTGTGGTGTATGTTTAGTCTATTTTGCAGGTTGGGGCTGGAATCATGCGGGCGGTCAAAAAATTTTTCTCTTTTCTTTTTCTTGCCGCAAGCTTGTTGTTAAGCTTAGGGCTGGCGGCTTTTTTGTTGGTGGTTTGTCTTAGAAATCATCTGAAGGTGGATTTAGATGTGTTTTTCACCACCTTTCATCAAATTCCTATCGAAATATTATTATTATCGGCATTTGGCGCAGGCTGTGCGTTTGGCCTCTTAATTGCGCTGTGTTTTACGTTTAAAAAGTTGTTTAAACATTCATCATGAATTTTGACTACACCCTCTTTGTCATTGTCTTTCTTGCGCTAGCGGTTGGCTGGGTATTGGCAAGAATTCGGCATTCATCCACTTACCGACGATTACGCAGGCGAGCTTGGCGTAAATCGTACATGGAGGGGATTCATCTTTTATTAAATGAAGAGTCGGATCGGGTAATTGAAAATCTCATTCAAACGTGGGATGTCAGTAACGACAATTTTGATTTGCATAACGCGTTGGCGAATATGCTGCGTCGGAAAGGCGAGGTGGATCGTGCGATTCGAATTCATGCCAATATTGTCGAATCAGAAAACTTAAATAAGGAGCAACTACGTACAGCAACGATTGAACTCGCCTCTGATTATATTCGCTCAGGCTTACTTGATCGGGCTGAACGCCTGCTGATTAATGTCGTTAATTCATCGAAAGAGATGGAAGAGCGTGCGTTGGTTCTCCTTCAGCAAGTTTATGAGTTAGAGCGAGAATGGCAAAAAGCCATTGTTATTGCTGAACAATTGGTGCCACTGTCCAGTGTCAGTTTTGACGGTGATGTGCTTACTTCAGGTCAGCAGCGTATTAAAATTGCTAACTATTTTTGTGAGTTGGCAGAAGCTGCGTTAGCTGAATCCAATTACCAGCAGGGTGAAAAATGCCTTAAAGAAGCCTTAGCTTATCAATATGATTCACCAAGGGTGTTGCGTGCACAGGCATCACTCATGATTAAGAAGCGAGAATATACCAAAGCGCAACAGTTTCTTAAGCAATTATCTGAAGTGGAGCCGGGATTAATCGTTGATTGCCTGGATTTAGTCGAAGCGGCATTTGCAGATAGCCAAGAACAGGTCAAATTTTTAAAAGGGATTCTTGAAAATTACCCTTCGAGTGGAATAGAAGGCAAGGTGTTTTATTTGATGAAAAAAAACAGCCGCACAGAAGCCATGCAGTTTTTATCTGATCAGATACGACGTAGGCCAACGTTAAAAGGGCTTGATTTGCTATTAACAGAGCAAGAAGGTTTTAACGTCAATATAGAATTAAAAATACGCCTGTTCCATGAATTAGTGTCAGAGCTTTTAAAAAATAAACCCAATTATCAATGCCGCTCCTGTGGATTTTCTGGGATGAAAATGTATTGGCAATGCCCTGGTTGCCATAGTTGGGATAGTATTCGCCTTATTCGTGGTGGCGAAGGGGACTAGTTAACCGGCAATAAGTGAAAGAGTCTTGCAGAGTATGAAATTATGAGTAAAACAAAAAGTCCTGTTGTTGTTGCGTTAGATTTTGATGATGATGAAAAACTTTTTGCCTTAGTTAATCAGTTAACACCAGAAGCTTGCCGACTAAAAGTGGGTAAAGAAGTATTTACCCGCTTTGGGCCTGATTTGGTTAAAACATTGGTTGAGAAAGGTTTCGATGTTTTTTTGGATCTAAAATTTCATGATATTCCAAATACGGTTGCTAAGGCTGTAGCCGCAGCGGCCGATCTAGGAGTGTGGATGGTCAATGTGCACACACTGGGTGGCGTTAAAATGATGCAGGCAGCTAAGGCAGCGATTGCAGATAAGGCACACAAACCCTTATTAATTGGTGTTACCGTGTTAACCAGCCATAGTGATGAAGACCTAGCTCAACTGGGATTGCCTGAGTGCAATCTGATGGCAGAAAAACTAGCGGGTTTAGCCAAAACAGCGGGATTGGACGGTGTCGTTTGTTCTGCTAAAGAAGCCGCTGCAATTAAACAGGTGAACGGTAAAAGCTTTGTAACAGTCACACCGGGTATTCGCCCTTTGGATGCTAGTCAAGATGATCAGCATAGAGTGATGTCACCAGAAGCAGCAGTAAAAGCGGGTGCCGATTATTTGGTTATTGGTCGGCCAATTACCCAGCATGAGCAGCCCCTTGCACAGCTACAAGCAATCAATAACAGTTTAAAATAGTTGCGCGAATATAGGTTTAGGGTTTTAAGGCCTATCTATGGATGGCACCAGTTAAGCTGTCTTATGCGGTTGGCGAAGAGAAATTGGATGATAACGTGCCTATTTTTGGTGGCGTTTGTCAGCTTAGTGAAAAGTCGGATGGGCATCTTATGTTCTTGAATTAATTGCATCATACAATGATAAGATGTGGGAGATTTCGTTTGATGTGATACTGTAAAACGTGCCGACAATATTTCCGGTGGAAAAACTCAGTCATAATTAACTGTTTTGGTTTGAGGCCGAGAAAACGATAAAATGAAAGACAGATCTTCAATCTGATACTCTGTTTCATTATCTGATATCTTCGCAGATGCTGAAAAATAAGCACCTTAAACATCAGAACAACGTCATAAGACTTTCTATCTGTCTTACTTTGTCTCTATTTCTCGTGAATCTTTTTTAAGATGCTGTGGGACATTTCCCGGTCGATTAGCTGATTCAGCTTTATCAGTGGATCTTTCTCGTTTAATTTTTTGACTTTATCGTCCAAATCAAAAAAACTTGATTGCAGCATAACTCAATTCTTATTTTTTAAGCTCGTGCATTATAATCAGAATCAGCCTATTTTTAGATGTGCCCTAAAGAATATTCGACCCACTCACTTTTTCTACTTGTTATTGATTTTTATATTTTGAACTAAGCTTCATTGTTATTGTCTCTACTGTATGGCTAGTTTATTTCTTAAAACAATACTTATTTTATTATTTTCCACTGCCTTCAAAAGCTATTGTATCACAGAAAGAGCGATTAAATTTTCCCCACACCCTTTAGTCATATCTTATAATGGTATATATCCTGAGGCAGATTATACGAATCATAGAAGGCGACAAGCACATGGACATATAGCATTGGTAATGGATTTCATTACATCCAATATAATAAATAAAAAGAAGGCTACAAAAACCAAGGCCAAGGCTATAGAAACACAGGTCGGATCAGATAAAGATAATAGAATATTAATTAGTCAAAACAACGTAGATGCGATTGGAGAACTTGAACGCTATATAGAAAGTTGTAATTTGAAAAACATGTATTGTTTTTTAAGATACAGTGTCGACTTGAATTCTGATACCCCAAAGAAATTTACCCACGAGAAAAGACCTAGATCCGCAAAAGCTTATTGTAAACTACTTGATTGCAATGAACGCGAGGATTATAAGGAGGATCAGGAGTATAGATGTTTATCAGAAAGTTTTTTTAATAAAAATATTATGTATATAAAACCAAAAAATGATTTACACGCAGAATTATCTATCGCTTATTATTTACAGAGCATGTATATTAAGAAGAATATAGATGATCTAATTGAAGCTATTACGGGAACGAAAGTTCGTTGTTATGACTGTGCACGTAAACTCGGAGCAAACGAAGAATTGTATGGTCGTCCACGTATAGGAAGATCATTCCGACGTCTTACGCATGACAGCAAGACTGATTATCTTACGCCCGGCAATTACTGTGTTGAAACAGAGAGATTTTATACAAGAGCTAGATCTACTTCACCATGCAAACAGCCATAACGAAAGTTTCATAGGGGTGAGTGCAGCGACGATCTCGAGTACATAAATAATCGCGGTAAAGGAGTAGCGGTCTGGTAAAGGGGGGCAGGTCGATTTAAAATAACCAATTGTAGTGGTCTAATCGCCCCGAACACTTAAATGAGAGACTGAATCTCTCCGAGTTTGGCGGGGCGATTCAAACCTACAACACCACTGAAAACTTTGAAATTAGCACCCGAAAAATACGAACAAAAAAATCTCCTGGCGCAGTCGTTAATAGCCTAGGCTTTCTTCAATCCACTGGGTCATTCATTCAACAGAATCCAAAAGCAATGATTAGAAGTGTCCTTAAGGGGCTTTCATTTTTTTCGGCGGTTATGTATTTCATGCTGAATGGGAGATTGACCGTCAGGTGAGGTAATGGGTGGAACGGTTTTCTGCTTCAGGTCGTTTTGTTGATGGATGTCACTGCTGACTTTTGCATCTATATCATCAATAGCGATGGTTTTGCTCAATGGGTTGGAGTCTTGTGCAGTGAGCGCTGTCTTTTGTTGTTTCTCATCGGCTTCCAGTTTTTCTGCATAGTGTTTTTCTTCTGCTTCCCATTCATCATCTGATGCACCGGCATAATTGCCGTCCTTCTCTTCTGTTAGGCTGGTTGCTGCTTCATCTGAAAAATCGCGTAGATTTATTTGATTCAAGATTAACTCGCCTACGGAAAGCTTGTTAGGTTTGAGACTATCTTCTTTGGCTTGTAATAATGGTTGCGTGGCTTTTTTCAGTTGCGCTTTACCTGATCGAATATCTGTCATTAGTGCACTTACAGGGTCAATGTTCTGTGAATTAATTGGCGTTGCTTTGAGTTTAACTTGGTTAAGTTCGGCAGCAATATCTAAGCTTACCGCGTTGACAGCCTTTTCAACCCTAGTCACTTCCTGAGATAGGTTGTTTTTTAGGGCTTGGGTTATGGGTGGCGGTGGTGGAGGGGTTGGGATTCCTTTTGGGTTACCTATTGCACTTACCTTAGCTTTTTGGCTGGCGAGGCTCAATTCGGCTACGTCAGTAATTTGCTTGGCTTGTGTTCCGATGTCCCCTTTGTGCAATGACTCTTTGGTGATATTGTTTAAGGCGCTGACTATTTTTTCATTGGCTGCTGCTTCAGTGGGAAATAATCCGGCAGCGGTTAATAAGGTTGCTAATCGGCTATGGTTTTTTCGAAAATCTAGCGTCGCGTTAAATTCTTCCTGACTCATGGCTTTTATCCGAGGGTTGAGTTTCGCTAACCATAATGTGTCAACTTTAGATAAAATTAATGCATCTGTTAGTGTGTTGGCTAAGGTTGTAATTCTGGAAGGTGCCGTTTTAACTTGATCAGGGGCTGGAAAGGTCTGGGTAATGCTAGACAGTGGTTTAAGCTTAGGGTTGATTTTGCTCGAGATAACTTGGACTTGAAACATAATTTGTTCTGCCGAATACACCTTTGTTGTTTTCGCTCCTTTGAATCGTTCGGCTTCAGCACTAGCAAGGATTTCACTCATGGGGGCAGTAATCACGACATTGCCACTGCTTGTGGTTGCTGTGGCCGTATGTATTTTTAGTGAATTGTTCGTTTGGTGTTGGCGTGTTGTAAACGCGCTGAATTTTTGTTTAATTCCAGCAGTTCGGCTAAAGAGGGTGGCTTTTTTTAATCCTGGTTGAGTTTGGTTAATTTGGTTTATTGCAGAAATGCCAAACCTTGTTTCAGCGACTTTTTTTAAGAGCCCCTTCAATTTTTGTTGAATATTTTCGAAGACTGCCTGACCGTGAAGCAGTGTTTCTTTTGAGGCATTTATCTCAATCATGCCTTCTAAAGCTGGCGATGTAGGCGTTTTTTTTAAATCAGGTGAGAGTGCAATAAGATTGATGTCCTTAGAAAACTCAAAGATATCACCTATTTGCTTTCCTTCGCCTGACACTCTATAGATTCGATAGCCTGCTTGAATCTGTTTAACTAAGGTGGCCAGTAGGTCTTCGGTGTCCGAGTAAGTTTTCAGCTGTGTTTTAGACTTAATAAAAAAAAGTTTTCCATTATTTTCATCAACCTCGCCTTGCCCCATAACAATGACCTTGTGTAAACCTTGAGCATTAGAAAAATCAAGCGTGTTAATGGCTTGATCGGATTGGCAGTTTTCAATAAACGTCGAGCAAGGCAAAGGCGCATGTAATGAAATACGTTGTGTTATTTCTGTGTTATTTTTTAGGTTTAATAGATCATCGCTGTCAACGGCAAGAGATGAATAGAGATCAAAAACTTGCATTTCATTGGGTTGTATCGCCTCTTGGTAGATGAGTTGGCTGCCTTGAGAGCTTTGTATCAAGCGAATAAAATGGCCTTTTTTTAGGTGTTGTGTTGTTGATTGTATGTCACCAATAAAAGCTTCTCCCTCTAAAAAAGCCTTGTTCTTATCGGTTAAGTCGAATTTTTTTCCTGCCAGTCGAATCTTGTCTGGCATCACTGATAAAACCCTTCCCTCATAAAGGTTTTTGGTGTCTGACGAGCTGAATTGATCAACATATGCCGTATCAATTTTATAAAAATAGCCCGCTTGATTCATACTCAATGTGCCTGTTATATCAATATCAAAACTGCCTTTGATTGCAGATAAATCAGAGATGGCTTGCCCATCAAGAAAGAAGGTGGATTGACTGGTGGTTTCGATTTCGGCAGCAAAGAGCCGTGTGGTTAACTCTCCAAGAACCAGAGCATGCGGTTCGCCATCTGAAAAAAACAGCGCATTGCTTTCATTGATCTGCAAGGGTATTGGCGTTAAAAAATCACCTTTCTGGGTATGCTTGGTCACTCTAAATTGAGGTGAAAATAAAGCATAGTGAGTATTTTTATCTTCAGTGTTTATGGCTTCTTTGGTAATGGATTCAAATGCGTCAATGGCGATGTTTAACCCAGTTAAATTGCCTTGTTTAAATACAATATTGTCAGAGAGTGTTTTACGGACAATAAGTGGAAAGCGTTGTTCATTCAGATTGTCTGGGCTGGTATTTTTAAGCGACGGATAGCGTGCAAAGTGGCTATCGATCAAACGGTAGGGTATCCCTTGATAGATTATTTCGCTTTTGCTGCCAGAGAAGGCAATTTCAACGGCGACTAAGTCGCCTGCTGGTACATCAAAGAATCCATAATAATGATAGGCATTATTAAGCCTTGTTAAATCAATGGATTCCGCGTCATTTAGATGGAAGTCTTCAGGGATGAGCTTGCCTGCCAGTGAGTGTCGAATGACCTCGCTGCCAGTATCGACCAGCACGACAATATCAATGAGGCCAAGCTTATAAAGATCAAAGGCCTGTTGAGATTTTTTGGATAAGGAAAAGGTAATCAGAACATGAGAAGGGGGTAAATATTCTTCGTCATAGAGTGCCCCTGCTAAAACGATGACTTCTTGCTCCGTCATCGGGTCGATTTGGTTATTTGACGATCGATCGCAGGCGAACAATAAAAATAAAAAAGGTAGCAACGCGAGGTAAAAAAAACGAGAGCTCTGGCTGGACATGGCATTTCCTTATGGCCTTATCCAACACTATAGATGATATTTAGTGAATCTACTTTTTAAAGATTAGTGAATTTCAACGCTTGGAATTAATCGCTGTTTGATGGCATGTTTTTTTCCGTAATAGAGAACAAAACCGGTTAACGCGACTTGCCAAAGCAAGATGCCTGCAACCCACAAGCTGGAGGATAGCGGGTGATTGGCAAAGCTGCCAATTTGATAGACACAAACAGCAAGCGTATATGCAATGCTAACCGACCAAATGACACTAAATGTTGCCCAGTAGTTGCCGTGTTCTTTTGCTATGACCCCTACCGTTGCGACACAAGGGATGTATAACAAAATAAATAGCAAATAACAAAAAGCACTTAATGGCGTGAAGTAGCCTTGCATGGCATTTAATGTGGTTTTGTTGACACCTTGTTCTTCAGCTACATCTTTAAGATTTAAGTCGGTTTCTAATGGGTTGTCGAACAATGAACCAAAAGCACCTTTCAGGTTTTCAGGGATGGTTGCCAGGCTGTCTTTGAGCGTATCGACAGGTGAGAACTCTTCTTGTTCTTCAGGTGGCGAAGAGTACAGTGCATTGAGTGTACCGACAACAACCTCTTTGGCAAAAAGTCCTGTAAAAATACCTACAGTCGCAGGCCAGTTATCTTCATCTAGGCCCATTGGTGAGAATATTGGCGTGATTTTTTTACCAATGACAGAGAGCATGGAGTCCTCTCTATCTTGGTGACCAAAGGAGCCGTCTGTGCCAATAGAGCTTATGATATTGAGTGCAATGACAACCAGTACGATAGATTTACCTGCACGTAACGCAAAGCCTTTTAATTTGTGCCATGTGTGAATCAATAGATTTCTGGGTGTCGGCAGCAAATAAGGGGATAGTTCAAGTACAGATGAGCTGCGCTCGTTAGAAAAGATAAACCGACGAACTAAAAATGCCGTGAAGATAGCAACAATAATGCCGAGTAAATACAAAATAAAGAGAACGTTGTGCCCATTCACTGGGAAAAAGGCTGCCACAAATAGGGTGTATACAGTAAGCCTTGCTCCACAGCTCATAAATGGCGCCATTAATGAAGTGATTAGGCGGTCGCCTTCTTTGTTGAGTGTTCGGGCTGCCATGACGCTCGGAACATTACACCCAAAACCGATAATTAACGGAATAAATGCTTTGCCCGATAAGCCAATGCTTCGCATGAAACGATCCACAATAAAGGCTGCTCGTGTCATGTAACCAACATCCTCAAGGAATGAGAGAGCAAAAAATAAAGCGGCAATGACAGGAATAAAACTGAGTACCAATTGAATACCACCGCCAATGCCATCACAAATGAGAGCAATGAGCCATTCGGGGGTGTTAATCATTGGAAGCAGTAGTCGTGGCGTGTCGATAAAAATTAACCCACCAAGGTTATTAAAGAAATCTTGAAAGGCACTGCCTAGGGTGATGGCAAAGAAAAACAGCAAGTAAATAGCCAGTAAAAAAAGGGGAACGGCTAAGAGTCGGTTAAGTACAATATCATCAATGCGTTCGGAGAAAGGTTTTTTATGGGTAGAAGGCTTAGATAGCACTGCGTTACAGGTATCATCTACTTTTTGATAGAGCTTATTGATGTTTTCATGAGGTGGGTGGTTATCATCTAGGTTGCTCAACGACTTCACTGGCGGTTTGTCCGCATAGATAGCGTCTTTTAATGATTGAAGATGACGTTCCCTTTCTTTAAGGGCCGTAGTAATGAGTGTTTGAACGCCCTCGCCTTTACTGGCGATGATAGGAATCACAGGGCAGCCTAACATCCTTTCAAGTGCTTTATGATCAATTGAAAGGCCTTTAGATTTCGCTACATCCATCATATTAAGCGCGATGACCAAAGGAACATTGGCAGCTAATAATTGGTAGGTTAAGAAAAGGCCACGCTCAATGCTTGATGCATCAATAATATTGACGACAACATCGGATTGATTCTCTTGAATGTATTTTTGCGCAATACTCTCATCCAAGGACTCTTCGCCAAAATCGCCACTGAGATTATAGGTGCCCGGTAGATCAACAACCTGGATTCGTTGGCCGTTAAACCGGCTTTGGCCTATTTTTTTTTCAACAGTAACGCCTGGCCAGTTGCCCACGCGTTGATTGGTACCTGTGAGTCGATTAAATAGCGTGGTTTTGCCAGAGTTTGGATTTCCTGCGAGGGCAATGCTTGGATTGGGTTTCATCGATTATTTTTCATGTACTGGTTGAACCAGTATGCCTTTAAGGTCAGCTTTGCGAAGCGCAAGTTTAAAACCACGTAAGCGGATAATAATAGGGTCTGAAAAAGGCGCTCGCCGAGTGACTTCAATCTCGGTTCCAGGCGTAATGCCTAACGCCATCAATTTATGCCCATCTGGGCTATGGGCGTCTTTGAATGCTTGTATAATAGCTTTATCTCCCACCTCAAGCTCAGTGAGTGGGCAAGTGGATACGCTCATAAAAAATCAGTTAAGAAGGTAAATAATAGTCATTCTCTTTTCTGCGAGCCATTATAAAAACAAACGAGCACAGATGCTACCAAAAGTTGCAGCGCTGACTAATTATTGGTGTTATTGCTGCGGTAAAAGCAACGCATCATACGCGTTGATGCCTCCTTTCTATTTGAATATTGCGTTGTTGAGGCGTTAATAACTTCTTACAACATTGGGAATAGTGATGGAGTTTTCAATTGGGATTTATGCAAATTTCATCCTAGGAGCCTGTTCAATAGCAGGCAGTTCGGGTTAAATCCCATAGTAAGTGGCTAGATTCTTTGCCACTTTTTGTTAGGTCTCTCACGTCTATGATTTTATGCTTGGACGCAATTCTCGTGCAAGCTCCAAGTGACCCAAGCGAGTAGCGATACTTTTTTGCTTTTGTATGGGTAAGTGCTGAATGAATAAAATGCCATTTAAGTGATCAAGTTCATGCTGGATACAGACGGCGATTAATTTGTCATCTTCAATAACGAAAGGATTGCCATAGCGATCAAGCGCTTCAATACGGACTTTTTTAGGTCGGGTGACGACATCCATCGTATCTTTCACTGATAAACATCCCTGAGGGAAGGTCAACAGGGTATCCCCAATAGGTGTCACTATCGGGTTAATAAATACCATGGGATGATTTTGGGTAATGCTAACATCCATGACGACGACTTGCCGGCGAACGCCAATTTGGGTTGCAGCCAAGCCCACGCCTTTGGTTTGGTACATGGTAGTTAGCATATTATCAATGAGTTCTTGTAGTTCGTCATTAAACTCAGTCACTTTGTGGGCTTTTTGATGAAGCTCAGGTTCTGGGTACTGCAAGATGTTCAGTAATTTGCCTTCAGCTATTGGGGTTAGATGGATGTCCCCAGTTTCAGGTTGAAATCCATAGCGAGAAAATAACGTTTTTGCGTGATTGATAGTATGTTTATCAGCTGATGTTAAGGATGCTAGAGGGATGGATTCAATGCGCTGATATAGATCGTCATTTGTCCAGATTTTTTGACTCAGCTGTTCAAATTTATCAATGAAATCCTGAGAGTAATCGTCAGGGTGTTGGTGAGTATTGAGCTGTGTTTCGGAGGTTAAGCGAGTGCTTTGATGTATCAGGGCCAAAGTTTCCTTTGTCGATGCCGAGGTTTGTCTCAGTAATTTATCCACAGCTTCTTGCAGTTGATCCAAGGTTTTCGAAGTGCAAGGCAGTTGGGAGGTATTTGTTAATGCAGAGCTATGAATAATCAGAAGAAGGATGCAAAAGGTAAGTGATAAAAGCGCATTGTGGGATTTGATCATAATTACGCCAACCATCAGAGGAGATTAGAATTATTTGATAAAATTGAAGATAAAAGTTCCCCGAGGCAGAGTGAAAATGCGTAAAAAGCCTGTTTACCCTGGCTCTTTATTTTTTGGAGGGGATAGAGAGTAATCTGCCCATAAGTGTTTGCAGTGACCGGTCTCGCTCCCATGCGCTTGCGTGGGAGTGTAAAATCGTTAACGCTCTGATGACTTACGCAACGATTGATAGATTCCCTGTCATTATTTTCTTTTGAGGAATTTTGTCTTAGTTGTCGGGGGGATTGGCACTTTATTGAGATCGATGTTGGTGGGGGTGATTTTTGGCTTTAATGCTTTGCTGATAGAAGATTCAACATTTTTTGGGGTTGTTATTCCGTCGGCATCAGGCGTACTGCCAGCTTTCATTTTGTTACGCAGTTTTTTTATTAGCACCATAGCGCCTGCCATAGTCGCGATGCCTGCCACCCCGATTGCTGTCCAAGCGGCGCTAAACGCTGCTGTAGACATGCCGCGATTGGCCATAGAGAAATCACCGCCTAAGAAAGTTTCACGAAAATACTCGCGCCCAGAAGGATCTGTAATCAAATGTAGGTAGATACGCTCGGTGCTAAGAGAGCAGGCATTGTTGTTGATCGTTTTGCCATAAATAGCTGCTTCTTCTAGATAAAGTGGGATAGAGTACGCCTCAACCCAAGCAGCAAAGTCAGAATATTCATAAAAATAATGTATTTCAGGTTGGGGCGTGTCGGATTCAGCGTTATAGGATTGTCCAGTTATTTCAACTTCTATAAAAGGAAATGCCTGTTGGGAAGGAGGGTTGGTTGTCTCGGCCCGCTCCCAATGGATAGCCCGGCAACAGCCTATATACTGGTTATTGATATGATCAAAGAGGTTAAATAGTCCGGACATTAATACAATGCCTTTACCATCATAGAGGCTTAACATTTCGGTGTCAGCGTTTTCTTTGAATGCTTGTTTTTGTTCAAGCGGGGTTAAACTCTCATCGTCTCGCGCATTTTCTAGCATGTCTTGGTAGTAATTAAAATTCCAGGTATACATTTTGTAATCGGATAAACTGTTGATCGGCTTTTGATTGATAACGACAGCTGAAGTGCAGTTCTCCTCTGATAGTTCTTTTTGGCAATCACTGTTTAGGTAGGCGTCAATATGGTGCATGCCCTGGGTTAACGGCTGTTTAAGATCTAACAGCTTAATAGCAATAACATTGGCAACTGACATACCATCAATATAGAGAATGGTAGCCTTATTGGTCGATGTAGCTGTCGCTTCTTGCGTATTCAAAGTGGCATTTTCTGCGTATTCGACAATTAAGGTATGCTTGTTGCGGCGTAGTTGGTCACTCTTTTCAGTCTCTCCTTTGAGAATTCCCGGCAGGTTTTTAGTAAAGAGGATTTGGCTGCGTTCAAGCGGTGTATTGAGATGCTGGTTCTCGATACGCATCATCGCTTTTGGCATTTGCAAAAAATCTTTGTGGTTATATTTGCCTAGCATGATCTGTGTGTCGCGCTGTTCTTTGGTTATCACGACGCCTTTGTAAACCTTATCTTGCGGTTTGAATGTGGATACGCTTAGGGTATTCAACTGATTATTTGAGAGCTGGAGTGTGGCGTTACCGGCAACGATATCCTTAATCTTAATGACATTGTCAGATGCTTTATTGATCAATGTGATGGGGCTTGTTGACCAATCAGATTGAAGGGTAAAACCATTTGTCGTGACTGTTTTTACTTCGCCTTTATATTGAACCGTGATGGAGGGCGCTTCAATAAAGAAGGCATCAATGCCGGGTTTTACCTCGACCAATGTGCTGTTTTCTCCTTTATGAATGGAAAAGAGGCGATTCAAATGCCAATCGATTTGCAGCGCATAAGGACGATGGGGATCGAGGGTTTTGCCATTTTTGTGCCTTAGGGCGATCAGCATATCAAAGGTATCAGCTTCAACACCTAAAACCTGGCCTTGATTGTTAACATACGGGCTTTTGATAAGCTCGTCTGTTGAATCATGAAAAAAATGAATCTGGCTGGATTCATCAAAACGCAATCGAATATGAAGCTTTTTGTAATGGCCGGCTGCTAGCGCAGGCATTTGTTGAATAAGCTGGGGTGTAGTTGAAAGATTTGCTAGGTTAACGCGACGATCGTTGAGTAATGGCGTTCTTTCATCAGTCTCATCGACCAGTGACAACGACTCAATAACTATGGGCGCATCAACAAAATTGACGCTTTGCTGGCCGAATAATAGGCTGAAATTTGTTTGATTTGCTTGTGGGTTTTTTTTGGTTGAATCATGGATTTTAGGGGTGCAGGCACTATGTATAATGATTGAAAGCAAAAAAATGATAATGTTACGGATTTCCATGTTATCGCAACTCCGTAATTTTTAATAAAACAAAGGATTCAAGGTTGTTGTTATAAAACGCATAGTTATAGAGGGCGTTATTTTTTTTATCAATTTCAACAATAATGCCTGAACCTTCAAATCCTGTTCCGGAAAGAATTTTATCGCCACCAAATCCGTTACAGGCGTTGGTGCGGATCACTTCTGGATCACCGTGCCAATGCCCAAAATAGTGCGCTGAGACGTTATTTCTTAGGCTGTTAGCGGTTGTATAATGAGACAGGCTATGATCGTGCGATAAAAGGATAATGGGTTGTTTTTTAGCATGGGCGTCTTCTAGCTGTTTGCGAACCCATTTAAGCGAAGGCTGAATATGCACATTCGTGGTCTTGCCAAGTTCAGCATTAAACTCTCGCTTCATTTGATAACTGTAGTTATCGCTATGATTTAACTGAAGAAATTGAATACCCTCGAGTTCAAATCGATAGGCGAAACTGCCAATATATTCGCGAACAATGATGGGGAACTCATTAACATCTTTTACCACATGATCAGTGGCTAATATACTGTCTTTTTTTAGCACTTGGTTAACAAACCAATCAAGTGTTCCTGTGGTGCATCGGTTCATCCAGCAGTCATTTGCATTGTTGAGGTAATCATGATTGCCCAATCCAAACCAAATAGGCTTGTCCAAGGTGTCAAACAAACCTTGCATGACTTTCCGTTCACCAGAATGCCCATATTCAGTGATATCACCATTGATGATCATGCCGAGAAAATTATCGCCTTTGTCATCAGAAAATGCCCGTATTGCTGCGAAGTAGGCTTTGAGGTGGTTTTTGGCTTTTTCTTCTTCGCTAATGGATCGGCCCGTTCTTGGGTATTGGGTATCTGCGGTGATTAGTACACATCGATTGTTGAGACAAATATCATTGGCTGTATAACTTTCCAGCTCTTTAGGCGAGCCATTCTGTGTTGATGAGCGAGGATTTTCAGGGCTTTTAGTAATATCGCAATAAGTATTGGTTTTTCTTTCTTCGATACAGGTTTCATCTTCAATCCCAAAGCTTAGGCTTGGTATAAATACAAGCCAAAGGAAAAGCGCCGGTCGATCCATGATAGGCCCTCTTAAATTTTCGACAATATTGACTATAGACAGGATTGGTAAATAAGGAAGTTATGTACAGAGAAGATGAGGATTCTGAGAGTGGCAGAATCCTTGGGGCACAGAAACAGCGTGGTTAGTAGTTTTTAGGCTTGCGTACAATATTGGATGACACGATCCACTCATTGATGTGGCGATATCTTCAGGCGTTAATGAACCACCAATTTGTTTCAGTTGTAAGATACTTAAAATGTAATCGTAACGCGAATTACCATAGTCTCGCATAGCCGCATACATTTTTTGTTGGGATTGAAGTACATCTAAAATATTACGGGTGCCATATTCGTATCCTGCTTTTACGGCTTCCAGTGCACTTTTTGAAGAAACAACGGCTTGCCGTTGTGCTTCGACAGAATGAATGCTGGTTTGGGTTTGAATATGCGCCGAGCGAATTTGTTGGTTAACGGTGCGCTCGGTTGCGCCTAAATTATCTTTAGCCAAATCAAGGCGGGCATATTCCTGGCGAATTTTGGAGCTCACACTGCCGCTGGTGAATAATGGCATCCGCATAGTAACGGCAATGCCATTATTGTGAAGGTTTGAATCAATGGTGGTATCCATGTGGCCTCGGCCATAATTTGCGTTAAACGCGATGGTGGGTAAGCGGCTAGTCGCCAAGCTTTTTGCCGAGAGTTTGGCCGCTTCAGTGGTTTCGCGCTGAATATTTAAATCTGGGTTTTTTTCATTGGCGAGTGTCACCCATTCCTCGCGGCTGGATGGGCTTGGCATTTTGATAGGGAAATTTTTCGCTAGTCCGTCAATTTCGTTGTATTGTTTGCCAGTTAGCACGGTAAGTGACTCAAAGGAGACAGCTAAGGCGCCTTCATCACTGATGCGTTGAACTTTGGCTAGGTCATAAGCTGCCTGCGCTTCTTGCACATCAGTGTGTGCCACTAAGCCGACCTTGAACCGCTGGGTGGTTTGATCCAGCTGTTGTTGATAGGCTTTTTCGGCCGCAAGGCTGGATGAAAGATTATTTTGTGCCCGTAAAACGCTCAAATATGCTTCGACGGTTCTCACAATTAAATCTTGTTGCGCTTTAAAAAATTCATATTCGGCAGCAAGAGTTAAATGTTTGGTGCTGCGCATGCCGTACCAATAGGGCATATTAAAGACTTCTTGGGTCAATACGACATTCCAAAGAGAGTGCGTGGTGTCGGTTCTAATATGCGGTGCTTGGGCAGCGGCGGTTTGAATAAGAAATTCCTCAAAAGGATCGTTAGGGTCAAGGCCAGACGTATCTACATCAATTATGCCGCTACGCTTTTGTTCATCTCGCTTTTTACTATAACTGGAATCTAATCCAATTTGCGGTAAATACTGCGCTTGTGATTGCGTTTGATTTTCTTCTTTAACACGCAATTGAGCGCCCGCCGCTTGCATGACATAATCATTTTTTACCGCATCAGAGTAAATCTGATAGAGATTTTCACCTAATGACCATGAGCTTAAGAGGCTCAAACCTATTATAATAAGGCGCATAATAAAATCCTGTATTTTTCAATTTCCACGACTGCTTCATTGTCGTGAGCACGATGGTAGTCAATTTTAATGAGAAAAGGTAGATATAAAATCGATTTAGTTACTTATCATCGCCATTGTGAAATGAATTACTGCCGGTTGATGAAACTCTTGCCACGGGGTGAAAAAATTGAACAGCGTATTGGTGTGCGCTTCCATCAAAAAACCTATTTAACACTAACCATTACCCAACAAACAAAATTTACAACCTTTACGACGCTAACCTTTAATCAAGGCATCGATTGGTTAAACTCCGCCTTTGATTTACGCCTTTATCATGATGCTAAAAGCTGTGATGTCGTCAGTTTTCAGGGGCATAAGAATATTTGGCCTGCGCACAGCAAGGTGCATTCACCCATGTATCAGCCGGATGAGCGGTTTCAGCATCAGTGGTTTTTAGCGGATCTTCTTACCTATTGCATCGAAAATGGGTTATCGAGTGATGAGATTTCGTTCCTTAACCCTTGAGTGAAAAATCACACTTTTTTTGTTAATAGTGCCATTTTTTATAAAAACACTTGGCGATTAGCTACTTTGAGATTAGTGTAGCTTTCTTAACCATTGATTGCATTGTGAGCAGAAATTTTGTCCTTTACTGTCGTCCAATTGAGTGATTGCCATCTGTTAGCCACCAAAGAGGAACGCTTGTTGGGGCTGCAAACACACGTGACTTTTGAACAGGTGTTGGCGCAATGCTTGTCTGAGCATACACACATTGATTTAATGGTGTTTTCTGGGGATATTAGCAATACGTTGGATATTGCACCTTATGAGTGCATTCAATCGTGTTTGCCAAAAAACATAGAAACCCTTTGGATGCCTGGCAACCATGATGAGTGTGAATTAATGCTCAAAGTGTTTGGAGATAATTGCTTAACACACAAGCAACTAGGCAACTGGCAGATTACCGCACTTAATTCACAGGTGGTGGGCAAAGTGCATGGCCATGTCTCTGAAACTGAGTTAGCTCGATTCACTCAACATATTGAAGAGCACCCGAATCAATACCACGCTGCTTTTTTACATCATCAATTATTACCTGTGGGTTCAGCTTGGATTGATGCAATAAATGTCGATAATGCTGAATCCGTACTAAAAACCCTTGAGACTTATCCACAAATTAAGTGGCTAGCAAATGGCCATGTCCATCAGGCGAGTACATCAAAGCATGGGCATTTTGCTTTATATTCCACCCCGTCAACCTGTTTTCAATTTTTGCCCAATAGCCCAGATTTTGCACTGGATATTGAAGCGATGCCTGGCTATCGATCATTTACGTTATTCGATAATGGTGAATTTGAAACACAAGTTCACCGATTGCCGCAAGCCGATTTGGGCATTGATAAAAATGCCAATGGCTATTAGGCTTTTAGGAAGTCTACTTTATACTTTCTTTCATTTATGGCTAACCTTACCCTGATTTATCTGCATGGCTTTCAAAGCTCTGGTTTAGCCTTTAAATCGCAGTTGTTAAGTCGTTATGTCAATCAGCAGCAATTACCTATTGAAGTTATCAGTCCTGATTTACCGGATACACCAGATCTAGCACTTGGCTTTATTGGCGAATTGATTTTAAAACAAGCTGATAAGCCTGTGGTGTTAATGGGCAGTTCACTTGGGGGGTTTTATGCCAATATTTTTTGTGAGCGGGCGGGGGTGCCTGCCGTCATGATTAATCCGGCCATTAGGCCGCATGAATTGATAAAAAATTATTTAGGCAACAACGTCAATCCTAATACGCATAAGACGTACGAATTGACCCCGTCTGACTTGCATACCCTAAAAAATAGTTATCATGATCGCATAAGCCTTGATCGCAAACGTCTGATCTTGCTGGAAATGGGTGATGAAGTGCTGGATGCCAGCGATGCAATTCAGTACTATCACGGCTGCCAGATGGAGATACTCCAAGGCGGTAGTCATCATTTTGATCATTTTGAACCCCTTTTACCCTTAGTTACCGATTGGGTTCAAAAGCAAGTTTAATCTATTTAAGGAGACAGAGGTTGTCTAAATATACGGCTGAATCAATCGAGGTGCTCACGGGGTTAGACCCAGTTAAAAAGCGCCCTGGCATGTATACCGAGACCACCCGGCCTAACCATCTGGCGCAGGAAGTCATCGATAATAGTGTGGATGAAGCCCTAGGGGGTTATGCATCAGAAATAACGGTTACACTTCATAAGGATCAATCCTTAAGTGTCAATGATAATGGCCGTGGCATGCCGGTGGATGTACATCCAGAGATGGGGTTGCCCGGGGTTGAGGTGATTTTATCGACCTTGCATGCAGGGGGTAAATTTTCCAATGAGAATTATCAATTTTCAGGCGGCTTGCATGGCGTTGGAGTCTCTGTTGTTAACGCGCTGTCAACGCAACTGGATGTAACTATTCGTCGTGATGGGCAAGTTCACTTTATTCAATTTAAAGATGGCGATAAATCCAAAGATTTAACAGTGATTGGTAAGTGTGCCAAGCGGGATACTGGCACTCTGGTGCATTTTTATCCGGATGCCAGTTATTTTGATAGTGCCAAATTTTCAGTGTCTCGTTTAACTCATGTGCTAAGAGCCAAAGCTGTATTATGCCCAGGCCTTAAAGTGAATTTTATTGATGAGGTAAATGGCGAAACGCATGAGTGGTATTACGAAGATGGTTTAAAAGATTATCTTGCAACGAAAACAGAAGGGTTTGACTGCTTGCCCGCCGAACCTTTTGTTGGGCAGTTTAGTGCCAAAGATGAAGCGGTGGATTGGGCCGTTCAATGGTTTATTGAAGGCACAGAATTAACCCAAGAGAGCTACGTTAACTTGATTCCTACTGCACAAGGGGGGACACATGTTAATGGCCTTCGAACAGGCTTGTTGGATGCTATTCGAGATTACTGTGAAATCCGTAAATTACTTCCGAGAGGCGTCAAGTTAAGCGGCGACGATATTTGGGATAAATGCAATTTTATCTTAAGTGCGAAAATTTTAGATCCGCAATTTTCGGGGCAAACCAAAGAGCGATTATCCTCAAGAGAGGCTGCTGCGTATATCTCAGGGGTTGCTAAAGATGCCTTTAGCTTGTGGCTTAACCAACACACAGGGGATGCTGATCAATTGGCTGAGATGTTTATCAGTCATGCGCAGAGTCGTCTTAAAAAAGCTAAAAAAGTTGTGCGTAAAAAAGTCACACAAGGGCCTGCACTGCCCGGTAAGCTAGCCGACTGTTCAGAGCAGGGCGCCATGGAGAGCGAAATCTTTTTTGTTGAGGGAGATTCAGCCGGTGGTTCAGCAAAACAAGCGCGTGACCGTTTGTTTCAGGCGATTATGCCGCTGCGGGGCAAGATTCTCAACACTTGGGAGGTTGACTCATCTGAAGTGTTAGCCTCGCAAGAGGTGCATGATATCTCTGTCGCCATAGGTATTGATCCGGGGTCAGATGATTTGTCCGGCCTCCGTTACGGTAAAATCTGTGTATTGGCTGATGCGGATTCTGATGGGGCGCATATTGCCACGCTCTTGTGTGCTTTGTTTTTACGTCACTTTAGGCCTTTGGTTGAAGCGGGTCATATCTTTATTGCGATGCCACCTTTGTATCGCATCGATATTGGCAAAGAAGTCTATTATGCCATTGATGATTCGGAAAAAACTGGTGTGTTGAACCGTATTGCTGCTGAAAATAAACGCGGTAAAGTCACTGTGACACGTTTTAAAGGTTTAGGTGAGATGAATCCAATGCAGCTAAGAGAAACCGTTATGAATAAAGATACTCGCTGCCTGCTGCAATTGGGTATTGCAGACGGTGACGGTACCTTTGAATTAATGGATATGCTCTTGGCGAAAAAACGTTCTTCTGATCGTAAAGTTTGGCTGGAAGCTAAAGGCGATATCGCGCAGGATTAATCATTGTTTGATGCTTCTGTCTCATTGCTTTCAAAAACGCTATCACTGCCCAAGGATGAATTTTTTCGTATTTTATATTGGTCAGGATCTTTTTGTGTATTATGCTGAGCATCGCCTTCACTGAATGGCAGTGTTTTGAATTGATTAGCTGATTTCACATTGGTTGTCTTGGTTGTCGATGTGGTTTTTCGTCTTGAAGGAAACTTTGTTGTATACTGTTTGATTGCGGAAATCAAGTTAATTTCGGGCGGTAAGCAGACAAGGCTTTCGGCAGTTACATCAGACAGGTCTTTTCTTTTTGAATCAGGGAAAACCGATGAACTTTTTCGTTGATCGTGACCTGGCAAATTTTTTTCTCTCATTTCCCGATCAAATCTATCTCCAATTTTTCTAAGCATAACGGCAATATTTAGTATGGCTTCATTATCAGTCTCTAATTGCTGATCGGGTGGTAATTCTTTATTTGCGGTCTCGATAATTTCAGATAATTTTCTGGTATTAGTCGATGATTTAGTGTTTTTAACAGAAGGAGGTGTGTTATCAACTCCACTCTCGACGTTACTAATAAAGCTGATGGCAATGATTAGAAGATAAATAGTGGCGATGGAATAAAGCGTACGATTGTGTTTCATGTCCACTTACCTCGCTAAAGATGTTAGTATCTTTTTCATTGTTTCATTCGAGTATTAAAAAGTGCTTACTCTTTTAATGCGAACTCTTTATGATATGTTTACTGTAGTTAATGCATTTATTTAATTAGTGATTTTAGTACATTATAACACCCTTTATAAGGGGTTGTTCTTTATCTGTGGTTAGTATTTATTTTAATTTTAGTTAAGTGTTTCTACGAACTATTGTTGTTTAATTATAGATTGATATCAAGAAGTTTTTTTGGGCTTTCTGCTCATCGGATTCATGTTGACACTTGCACATATTGCTACAGAAAAAGCTTGAATTTTAGCGCATAACCTCAAAATCAATTATTAGAGGTACCCTTTAGATAAACATTAAGGTGAAACGCAAATCGTGAGGCAAGGAATGTTTGATGCGCCCGCATGGTATTGACCTGATAAAGGGTTATAACGCGCACAAGTTAAGAGAGGTAATATGAATATCAGCAAAAAAAGTGATTGGGATCGGCAGGCTATCGAACGCTATTTGCTGGCATCAGTTGACCCTATGCGCTTTTCGGTGGTGGGTGCAGAAGGTTTCCCTTTGATTTGCTCTATTTGGCATTGGTATGAAGCGGATCATTTATTTGCCGTGTCTCATCAAAACAGCTTGTTGGTAAAAACCCTTGAGACAAACGCAAAATGTGCTTTTGATATTAGCGTCAATACCCCGCCGTATCGAGGTGTACGAGGGGTGGGTCTGGCAGTGATAGAGACGGATGCGCAGGTGTATTTACCCAAGTTGTTAGAGAAGTTTTTAGGCGCGCAGTATCAAGGCTTGCAAGATTTTTTGACTGATCGCCTTGAGGAAGAGCGCCTGATTAAGGTGGCGATTCAATCAATCTCGGCGTGGGATTTTTCTCATCGTATGGTTAAATAAATCTCTCGTTTTACCGGCGTTTTCATGATTCATGGCCCTTGGGTTATTTTGATAAGATGGCCGGCTGGGGATGTGAGGGAGTTGCTAGCTTAACAAATCAGGTCTGTGTTATTTTACCGAAAACGCAGCTATGCTAAGGATCTTTATAACCGTTCATAAGGGCTTTAAATCGTATAGTCCCCCCGTTTTAGCTGTACTAACCATAACAATAATTATAAATAATGTTAAAAAACGCCTCTCCCCTTAGAACCCTCACGCCTTTTGCCTTGTTAGTCATTATTTTGTTTCTCGGAGCATTGTCGAGACTTATTTTAGGGTTTCAAAATATTCCTTACTTTTCTCATTATGATGAGCCCCAAACGGTGAGTACGGCCTTGTTCATGATAAAGCAAGGGTCATTAAATCCTGAGTTTTTT